>CADANF010000018.1 GCA_902789175.1 uncultured Lachnospiraceae bacterium | reverse complement strand
CCGTCTATGCGGTAGGAGGTTGAACCAATCCACAGCATCATCAACAGCATACCCTATGCCTAAGAACAGGTAAAGAATGGGTATGACTATATAATACGAAGGAGGTAGAATTATGTTTTGGTGGTTTATGTTTATCAGTAATATGATTATTTCAGTTTTATTGATTTTTTTTGGGGTGCTCTTTATAAAGAATCCGCCTAAAAAAATAAATAAAGGGTTTGGATATAGAACCAAGAGGTCAATGGCTAATATAGAATCTTGGAACTTGGCTCATAAGACAGCTGGTGGTGTATTACTTAAATCAGGAGTTGTAATGACTATTATAAACATAATAGTGATGCTAATTTTATATGGTAAAGATACGGATATGATTGGCTATGTAGGTGGAGGTTTATCTGTAATAACAATATTAGCTGTTTTTTTGACTATTCCTGTAACAGAAAAAAAGTTAAAAGAAGCATTCACGGAGTAAATATAGTATATCTATGTGGTATTATACGAGGTATATTAATTTGAAAACAGGGGTTTTATAAAAAAGTTGTTGGTAGATTACTAATGCATTTTAAAAAAATGCATTAGATACAAAGAGGATCGAGATTCTTTTTGTATCTAAACTCATATTGTTGACAAGTGACAGAGTTGTTAATTAACAACTCTGTCACTTTAAGGGAGAAAAAACAGATGCTATTATCTTATTTGGTTTAAATAAAGTATTAATTCTATGAGATATTGCGGTTTACACTGCTTTATATAACAGGGGGCGGAAATAATTCGCAATAATCGAGACTAATATGAAAGGCAAGGATAAAAACTATAAACGAAATCATCAAAGAAAAAATGCGGATTGAAATGGAGGTAAGCATGAACCTGAGAAGCATTAAAAATGAATTGGCACTTTTTATTGCCTGCATTTTTTCGATAATAATATGTTTGGAATTAAGCATTAATGAAGTCCTTATTAAAATTGTCGCAGCTGTTCTTATAGTGTTTTTAATGATTGAAATAAAAAAACAAGCAGTTAAAGACTTATATTATAAAATGAAACAGCTTAATAACAGGATAATTCTCTTATTAATATTGAATTCTTTTTGGCTATATATAGCATTTGAATACATAGCTGTATTTTTAGTGGAAAATAAGGTGACAGTTCCAAAGAGTTTTTTGCCACTTGGTAAGTTGTTAGCTATGGTTATAGTTGCGCCAATTACAGAGGAAATAGTATTTAGATGGGCAGTTGTAGAAGCAAAAGAAAAAACAAATAAGATAATTAGTATCATTATATATGGCGTTATGATATTTATATGGAATATGGTACATACTAAGTCATTCAGTGTGATTGATATATTTGTTGTAATCGTAGGATTAGTGCTCTATGGCATATATTTTACTTCTGGAAATATTTATTATTGTATTATTTTTCATGGAGTTTATAACGTGAGTGCATATATGTTTAATTCCCTTTTAATTGGTAAAGTAATCAGTTTATTTAAGAATAAGTATTTAGGGATAATTATTTTTATTCTTTTAATTGTGAATGGCTTTTTATATTTGAAGGAAGCAAAGATGGACAACTGTGTCAGAGATAAAAAAATATGATATATTGCAGCTAAAAACTGCGTTATATATAGTGCTCTGAGGCAAGGTTATGTGATTAACCTATTGACCTTCCTTTTTTTTAATAATATACTTTATCAAAAATGTTTGGGTTAAATCCATATGCATAAAATCGTAGAAAAAACAGGAATTAAATATATGTAATCTATGCAGTTTTAGAGGGAAAGTAACTCGACAGGAATTACAGATTATAGGCTTAAAAATGGAAAGCTATATTGAAACATGCAGTGAAAAAAGGTAGGAAATTCGGTGTCAGTTACTTCAACCGATATCGGTTGGCTATAACGTGACTAAAAAAATGGATGTTTTAGATCCTGACAGTGCAGAAATTGAAATTTATGTTGGGATTAACCCTAATATACTGTGATGACGAATTATCAATAATTAGGTATATAGCAGTAATTAACTGCTTTATATAAAAAGAACTCTGATGAAAATTTGCGCATAAGCATCAGAGCTCCATAACTATCAGCACTTTATGAAAAAGCACCTAGGCCAATATTATAATACTTTTTCTCTAAAGTGTAAATTTACTTTACTTGAAAAGGAGAATAACAATGGAATTAAATAATGGATTTATGGAACTTTCATCAAATGATTTAGTAGAGATTTGTGGAGGAGATATAAATTGGGGAAAATTAGGCTATGATACAGCAATAGCCTGGTGTAATTTTTGGGGAAGTGTTGGAGAAGGCGTTTACGATATTCTTCATTAACTAACTGCAAAGACTAACATGAAATATGAGGACATAAAATGATGAATAGTAAAGAAAAATCATATATAAAGATGCTAGGATTATCGCTGGTAATTTTTTTGGTAGGTATTAGTGGAATAATTTTTTCTTCTTTATTTCTTAACGGAATAAAGTTAAAGATGTTGCCAGAATTTATTAGTTCTTTGGCCTTGCTACTAGGTGGAATATTGGTGATTTATGTGGTAAAAGAAAAAAGTGGCTCAAGCTTTAAGGATTTTTGCCCAAAAGTGAAATTAGATATAACAATTATCGTTATGTTATTATCTATTTTTGAATCATATCTAGGCTTGACAATTTTCTTTAGCGATTTAGTTGATGAGAAACCTGATAGTCTGGGATTGGTCAGTTTGATTTTACAAATAATATCAAGTGTAATTATTTTTCCGGTTGCTGAAGAGTTGATTTTTCGATATGGAATGTTAACCATATTATTTAAAGGGGCTGAAAGAAAGTTAGGAGTTTTATTTTCAATTCTTATTTCGAGCTCTTTTTGGACATTAATACATTTTCCAACCAATTGGTCAAGAGTAGGCCAGTTAATTTTAGCTGGATGCGTTTTAGGTTATATTTACTATAAAAGTAAGAACATTATATATTGTATCATTTATCATGTTGTGTCAAATACATCGTTGTATTATGCGGTATATAGAATGAGGATAATTCTTGGAAAGAAATATTTATTATATATTTATCTAATAGGTTTTTTGGTATCATTTATTTCTTTCGTAATTAAAAATAATAATAGGAGATTAAAACAAAATGGATAATATTTTTGAGACAATCAATGAAGAGGAGTTAATGGTTATAGATGGAGGGGATCTAGTTGGTGGTCTATTTGGACTTGCTGGATATGTGGGCCGTCGTTGGTGCGAATTCTGGGGTGGCGTAGGCGAAGCAGCTTACGATTGGAGTCATTAATATTTTTGGAGGAAAAAAACAAATGATTAATAATAATTTTATAGAATTAAATCAAGAAGAAATGAATGAAACAGATGGTGGAAAAGGTGTATTAGCATGGGATATTTTTAAGTATATTAATGATCACTGGGAGTCATGGGCAGACGCTTTTTGGGATGGCTGGAATGACTATAAATACTAAATAACAACTAGAGAGTATAGATAAGAAATACTCTTATCTATACTCGATTTAAGATGAGGATTCAGAAAAGTGAAAGAATATTTAAAAGCTATTAAAGCAACATTTGTAATATTTATTGTTGGAACAGCGCCGGTTCTTATCCCAACAATTTTTGAATTATCAGAATTATTCAAATCGAAAACTTATTATATTGATTTAATCAGGAATTTTTCGGTAATAATAGGTGGAATATTTGTTATTTTCCTAATGAAAAAAGAATATAAGATTGATATAAAAAAATATATTTATAAGCCTAAGGTAGATATATTAGTTATTTTGATTTTTTTAAGCACTTTTTATGAAATATGTCATTTTTATCTGAATTATCGAAATGATATGGAGGAACATAAATATAAAGTACAAGAAATTATAGGGGTTTATAGTAATGCAATAGGAGCACCTATCGCAGAAGAATTAATTTATAGATTTGGTATATTGACAATTTTACTAGTTGCATCAAAAAAAAGTCGCATCAAAAAAGCAATATCCTTATTATTTGTTTCTATTGTATTCACTTTAATACATTTTCCGGATACTAAATCAAGGCTAATAGAATTAATAGTGTGGGCAATGATAGTTTCGCTTATATATATTGTGTTTGAGAACATAATATATTGCATAGTTTATCATATGATGTCAAATGCTGTTTTGTTTTCTATTGGATTGTTTTGTAGATCATTTAAAGGCATGAAAATGGTATTTATTATTTCATTAATATTGTTAATGTTTTTTGCGGTATTGCTTGTAATGAAGATAAAAAAAGAACATTTAATCAGAAGAAGGAAAAAACACCATGAAATACCACTGTATAAAACAACATGACATCACTGACTGTGGTGCGGCTTGTCTTGCAACCATATGCAGGCAGAATGGTTATAAGACATCGATAAGTAGAATAAGAGAAGTTGCAGGAACTGATAAGCAGGGAACAAATGTCGCAGGTGTGATCAAGGCGGCAGACCAGCTGGGATTTAATGCAAAGGGAGTAAAAGGAAATAAAGAAGCCTTTTTTTCAGAATTTCCTCTTCCATGTATTGCTCATGTAATAGTAGAGGGAAGCTTACTTCATTATGTTGTGATACATAAGATAACAAAAAAATATGTGATAATAGCTGATCCGGGAGAAGGAATTGTAAAACTTACTCCAGAAGAATTCTTTGGTGAAATAAAAGAAGAAGGAAAACCTCCTAAATATCAATGGACAGGGATACTCATTTTTTTAGTGAAAAGAGAAGACTTTAAAAAAGGCGATGAAACTAAAAGCTTGTTTAGTCGTTTTTTTTATTTGCTAAAACCACAGAAAAAACTGATATTACATATATTTTTGGCGTCACTTCTTTATACGATTTTAGGAATACTTGGGGCATTCTATTTTAGAGAATTACTTGATAATGTCCTTCCAAATGCGTTGGAGAAGACATTATTTACATTATCAATAGGTGTGATCTTATTAAATGTGTTTAAGGTGATATTAAATGCATTCAGATCTCATTTGCTATTATATCTGTCACAAAAATTAGATATTGCGCTTCTCTTGGGGTATTACAGACATGTATTGGAACTTCCGATGAATTTCTTTGGAACAAGAAAAGTGGGAGAGATCATCTCAAGATTTAACGATGCGGGTAAGATAAGAAATGCCATTTCCGGTGCAACATTAACGATAATGATCGATACACTTATGGCTATAGCCGGTGCACTGATTTTATATGTGCAAAATGCAAAATTATTCTTTATAGCACTTATTATAGTTATCCTATATTTTGTTATTGTTAAGGCGTTTAACGGCTGGTATGAAAGATTAAATAGAAAACAGATGGAGGATAGTTCAAGGCTTACTTCATATATGGTGGAATCATTAAATGGCATTCAGACAGTTAAGGCATTTAATGCAGAAACAGGTGTTAAGTTAGAGACGGAGATCAGATTTATACGATTATTAAAAAGTATATTTAAGCTAGGATGGGTTGAGAATCTTCAGGCTTCTTTAAAAATATTTATAGAACTGGTAGGTGGAGTTATCATTCTTTGGATTGGAGGGTATTCAGTTATAAAAGGAGAAATGAGTATGGGAGAGCTTATTACTTTTAATGCACTCCTTGTATATTTCCTTGATCCTGTTAAAAATCTGATTAATCTGCAGCCACAGATTCAGACTGCTGTAGTAGCATCGGACAGATTAGGAGAGATACTTGATCTTGAGATAGAAAAGACTGAAGCAGAAAGAAGAAAGATAAATCCTAAAAAATTTGAAGGAAATATTGAGTTTAATAATGTTAATTTCAGATATGGTACTAGAAATCTTGTGTTAAAGGACATCAATCTGAAAATAAACAAGGGTGAGAAGATAGCTTTTGTTGGAGAAAGTGGATCAGGAAAAACAACACTTTCAAAATTAATCCTTCATATGTATTCAGTTGAATCAGGGGAAATACTTTTAGATGAAAACAATATCGATGATATTCAGATAGAAAGATTAAGAGACAGGATTGCATATATACCTCAGGAAACATTTCTTTTTGGTGGAACTATAATGGAAAATCTTATGCTGGGAGTAGAAGATGCAAGTGTGGATGAGGTGATTTCGGCATGCAAGAAAGCTCAGGCACATGAATTTATAAATGAGCTGCCTCTTAGATATGAAACAATGCTGGATGAAAATGGAGCTAATCTATCAGGTGGACAAAGGCAGCGTCTTGCCATAGCAAGAGCATTTCTTAAGAATCCGGATATACTTATCCTTGATGAAGCAACCAGTAACCTTGATGCCATAACTGAAAGAGCGCTGGATAAAACGATAAGCGAGTATACAAAAGATATGACAGTTATATTTATAGCTCACAGACTTAGTACTATAAAGAACTGTGACAAAATATGTGTTATGGAAAAAGGAAGCATCATTGAAATGGGAAATCATAAGGAATTAATTGACTTGAATGGAAAATATAAGAAATTGGTAGATCAGCAGAGTCTGGAGGTTTCAAGATGAAAAAAGTTATTGTTGATATAAGTGACATAACTGACAGTGTCGAATTATATGAATCTAAGCCTAATCCATTTATGATATATACCATTTATACTATACTGTTGATTTTCCTGATTGCAGTTGTCTGGGCTTCATTTTTTAAAATTGACGATGTGGTCAACTGCGATGGGTTAATAAAGGGAGAAAGTGAAATATATAGTATAAGCTCTGGAGTGTCAGGAGAGATTTCAGAATGTAATGTTATAAATGGACAATATATAAATAAAGGAGATATCCTTTACATTATTTCTGTTGATGACCTTGGAAATAAAATAGAAGAGTATCAGAAAACTTTGGATGAGACAGAACAAAGAATTAAAATGCTTGAGGAATATAAAAAATCTCTTGATAGTGAAAATGATCTCTCAGCTGATTATAAGGATAATAAATATTATGAGGAATTCTCTAACAGAAGGAAATTACTGTATGCCAGTATAAATTATCAAAATTCAGGAAATAACAGACAGGCTGAGGCTTATCAGGGAAATGCCAGTTCTATTAGTGACACAATAGAGGAATATAATTCTAAGGTTGAAAAATTAGAAGATGCAGAGGAGTGTATACTTAATAGGAATAATACATTTAATAATAGCGATTCTTATTATTATAGTCTGGTAAATGGATATATATCAACGTATGAGCTTACTGCTGCGACTTATGATAGTAAGATTGCTGAATATCAGACACAGATTGATCTTTTAGATCTTCAGATAGAAAATGCAGATAATAACACTGCTACTATTGACCCCAAGTCTCAAGTAATGAGCACTGATGATTTAGAAAATGCGGAAAAAACTGAAGAAGATAATCCATTGAAAAGTAGTGAAAATGATATCGATGTTGAAAATCTTAAAACTCAAAAGGAAGCATATGAAACAAATAAAGAATCTGTAGCACAGGAAAAAGCAAAAGCTCTTAAAAAGTTAGAAGAAACTCAGATTTCAAATATAGAGCAGACTATTGAAGGATATAAAACAACAATAATAAATCTTTCTTCAAATAAAAGTAATATGGAAAGCCAACTTGTAGCAATTCCAGATAATTCATCTGCAAATGAAGTAGCTATTCTTACTGAAAAGAAGAACGTGGATAAAGAAATACTGGATTGTCAGGCGAAAAAAGATGAATGTGAATCTTACTTAAATAGCTTTAACATAAAGAATGATAAGTGTGTCATAACTGCTCAGACTGAGGGATATTATTATTCCAGGGACGATATAAAAGTTGGTAGTTATATTCAGGAGGGGAGTTTACTAGGCAGCATTTATCCGGAACAAGAAGCCGGTTTTTATATTGAAATTTATGTAAGAAATTCTGATATAGGTCATGTTGTGGAAGGACAGGATGTTAAGTTTGAAATTTCAGCATTTCCAGCGAGAGAGTATGGATATGTTTATGGAAAAGTAGAAAATATCTCAAAAGATATTACAGTAAATGAAAAAACGGGAATGGCTTATTATATTGTTAAAGTAAAATGCTGTGAAAATGACAAAAATAAAGGAAAGAAATGTGACATAGCATTAAAAACAGGGATGGCTTGTCGGGGTAATATCATTGTGGGTGAAAAGACAGTGATGACTTATCTTTTGGAAAAAATAAACTTGACTGACTGATAGTAAATATAGCATTAAAACACAGTAGCTGTGCCTTTGGGCACAGCTATTTTTTAACATACTATGAATAAACTGTAAAAAAATTCACAAAAATATCAGACTATTAGGGGGCTATAAGTTTGACCGTAAAAATTGCATATTATATAATAAAATATACTATAAATAATAGGTTAAGTGTACCTAAATTGATATGAGGGACATTTAGGTAGTAGGTTAATTTAAGGCATATTGCCTTAGGTGGAAAGTTATATGAGAGGGTTTGTTTATGAAGAATATGCAGGGCAAAAAACTTCATAAAAACATAGAATTCAGGGCGAATAATAAGGGTTTTACTTTGACTGAACTTATAGTTACATTGGTGGTAATGACTATAGTTGCAAGTATATCTGCATCTATTATAATTGCCTGGCAGGCAAGGGTAAAATTCAGACGTCAGAATGAGAATGCTAAGACAATCTATACGGCAGCCGCAAATCAGCTGACATCTCTTAATGCGGGAAATTCTCTCGAAATATTTACAAATAACTTCTTAGATGGTGACGGCCATTATACCGTTAATTGTAAACCAATAGATCCTGTTACGCTTTCTAATCCACAAGGGGGACATTATACATTAGATGGAGTATGGAAGGGACAGGCTCAGTATACAATTGTATCAATCAGAACCCATAAAGGTGATTACGGAAAATATATAAAAGGTGAACTTACTGATAAACAGGCATCTTTAGTATTCCAACTGCTTTCTGACAGCATTACTGATGGAGGCCTTCTTAATGGTGCAATAGCAATAGAATTTTCTCCTGAAGCAGGTCAGGTTTTTGCTGTATGCTACAGCGATTCTATTGACTATCTTCTTTACGCATCAGAACTTTCGGGTTCTCAAAATATCAATGATGATCCAACAATCAATAAGAGAAAAGAAGAAGATCGTGAAAAATTCATGATCGGTTATTTTGGTGTGGATGAAATGTCCGTAGAACAAAAAGATCCATACCCAATCCTCAGTGCAAAAATCTGCGCCGAAGTCTGCAATGAGGATGTCTTTGGCTTAAAGATTTATACAAATAATCCTGATATAAAAGGCTCCTTAGGAAATCTCAGCTATGAATTTACCCTTAAACAGGGCACAACAAAATATAAGGTTGAAATGACTAATAGCAATTCAAACAAGGTTACAGACAAGTGGAAAGCAGTAACCCTTGTGATGACACCATATGTAAATGGCAATCTGGCTAATAATAAAAAAGTGAATATTACAGTTCCTGCAAGAGTTGTTAATTCTGATGGTTTTGAAAATATATATTTTGCTTTTGATGCAGTGGATATACAGGCCCAGACTACATACTATAATATTACGGATGAAGAAGATACTAATATAAACTTATTTGATTCTACTTACAGTTTTTGTAGATTTATCCGTAAGGAGATGCTTAATCAGGATAATATTACATTCGAAGTGGAAAAAATTGTTGGAAAAAATACGTCAAATCAGAATATAGATATACCTAAGGGGGATGTAACATATCCAAAGTCAAATGAAGGTAATACAGTAGCCTCGTCACCTCTGTTTGCAAGTAGATTAGTTGCTGGAAATGATGTAAATTATGGCATTAGCAATTTTAGACATTTATATAATATCAGGTATGTGGAAGAAGGCGTTGCTGTAAAAGTCAATAAGGATACAGGGGAAGTTATTAAATCAAACAAAGTTGAGCAAAAGACAGGAAATAAGAGATTTAGTATATCAGAAAATCTTGACTGGCAGGCTTTTGTTGATAATAGAAGTGTTTTTAGTAGTTCTAGTCATGTGGCAATTTCAGGGGTAGAAACGGGAACGGTAAATATTGCTCCAGGAACAGAAGTAAAATATCCATCATATTATTTCTTTTCAAACAAGTCTGAACTTACTTCTGTTGAACCAAAGTCTAAAAAAATGATATCTAATCTAAGCATTGACTATGATGCTAATGGTGTTTATGAAGTAAATATTATAAATGCAGAGTATTCAGCAGGACTGTTTATTGAAAATGAAGGTGAGATTTCATATATAGACTTGAATAAAATTAAAGTTATAGGTTCAAAAACAACTGGGACCCTTGCTGCTTGTAATAAAGGAAGCATTAATAATGTTAAAATAAGCGGGGAAAGTATTGTAACAGGAGGAAATGCTACAGGAGGGGTTGTAGGTGATAATGAAACTACAGGAGAATTAAAGGATATAGAAATAGATTCTGAGGTGGTTGTTACAGGAAAGAACTTTGTAGGTGGTCTTACAGGAGTTAACAGAAGTAATAAATATGGTGATTATGAAATTAATCCCAAGAGTATTAAAGGAAACTACTTTATAGGTGGCCTTATAGGTGGAAATTTTACAATCCTTTCAGAAAATCAGACTATAATGCTTAAGGAAGGAAAGGTTCCGCAATTGATAGAGGGATATTCCTTTGTTGGAGGAGTTATAGGTTATAATAGTCTTTCGTCAGCTGTTAATGATATTAACAGACAGATTAGACAGTTGAATGAATTAGTGGATGGACATCAGTATTCTGGAAACACATATGATGCAAGTAAGGATTTTAATAAAGATGATTTTGTAAAAACATCTGCAACAAGTTCGAATGGGAAAAAATTAATAATTGCAACAACTGAAACAGAAGACGAAAATTCTGTAAAAAAATATGATGTAATTCAATTCCCAGAATATAACGAAGATGATAAGAGGGGGGTTAGTGCAGTAAGCCATGCAGCAGGAATATGTGGGTTCAATAGTAAATATTCGGAAATAGAAGTTCTTTGTCCTGTTGAAATGGATCTTAAAGGTAAAGAGACGGAATATACTTATCAAAATTATATTCCAGGGACAGGTACAACAAAATACTATATAGTTTTATCATCTGGCAATTTTTGGTCGGATGGTCCTGTAAGTTGGTCTAAAGAGTTTGAATTAACATATTCAGGTGGTAAATATAAATTTGAAAAGTCATGGAGTTTTATAATAGGAAGATATGTGATGTCTGGCGAATTGAAATGTAAGGATTATGGTTTGGGAACGGATGCTACTCCAAATGGAAACATCAAATACTTTTCTAAAGCGGACTTGGATTATTTATATGATACTGGTAAAAAGATAACGGTTGATGTAACAACTGAATATATTATCTTATGGCGAACTGTGTGGTCATCAAAAAAAACACTTACTTACACAATTGATAGACGTACCACTGGAAATCAAGGGCATTATGAAACAACAACGGCTCATGTTAACAAGGGCGAATATTATGCTGGTGTTGTTGCTGAAAATTATGGAACTCTAACGGTAAAAGAAGATGTAAAAGCAGACTTAAAGGGTGAAAGAGCTATAGGCGGTCTAGTATCTGAGAATAATAAGGGTGCAGTACTTAATGTAGAAGCAAATGTGGAGGTTGATCTTGAGGCTGAGAGAAATAATAATTACACAGCTAGCGCCTACATTAATAATCTTAATGCAGGTGGTTACGCAGCTAATAATTTTGGAGTAATCAACAACAGCTTTGCAGATGAAAATACCGGAGATATAAAATTTGTAGAAGTTAATATTGAAAATATAAAAGCATACACTTACGCTGGAGGAATTATAGGCTATCAAGATTCAACAGATGCCCTTTCGTTAAGTAAGATTCAGATTAAGGGAAAAGTACCAGATAATTCCAAGCAAGGAGCAGGCGGAGAAGGACAGAATAAACCTCTGATAGAATCGGAGAACCAACATGCAGGAGGAATGATTGCAAGAGCTGTTACAGATGTGATTATAGAAGACTCTCTTAATGGAGTTGATGTTAAAGCTAAAGAAACAGCAGCAGGGATTATTGGAGAATTACATGGTAATGCAGATTCTACAATAAAGAATTGCCATAATAAAGGTGAGATAGAAGCAAATTATGCAGCAGGTATTTTAGCTAAGGTTTCAACTTATCAGAGCCATAGTGTAAATAATATTTATCTTACATCCTGCACTAATTCAGGTTATATCGATGGAGAGTACTCAGCTGGAATAGCATCGGATACCGCAGGAAAAGGAACATTTAATACCTGTAGAAATTATGTAACCACAAAAGACGAGGGAAATGACCTTGATTCAGGAATAACACTTGGAACTGCAAAAAAGATAGTGTACTGCCTTGATGGTGCTGATAATTCAACTCATATTTCAAATGATAATTCAAAGGAATATCTGAACTTCTACTTTGGAGATGAGGAACTTTATTATGGAGATAAATACAGAGTTCAGACTCAGCAGATTTATGGTTATTATCTGGATGAATTTAACGATGATCATAGTTGCTATTTTAATCCAAATGTTTATAAGGGAGTAGATGATGATGGTTATGAGCCATCCAGTAGTCAGACACATAAACCACGCCACATGACTGATCTGAGCGGAAATATTAATTCTATAGCTGATTATGTACTTGATAAGGATGCAGAGGCGTACCAGAATCCTACAACAGAAACATATCCAAATGGAATTGGTATTTGGGAACTACATTCCGATAACTATAATAATCGTAAGACATATACAGTTATCTCAAACGAAATACTTGATAAAAATGGTAAGTTCAATCCTACAAAGGTTCAGGATGTAAGTATCGTTTGGAATAATGCAACAATAGATTATCCGACTGTAATAGCTGAAAATAAAACGGATATGTATAATCAGGTAACTTCGTCAGGGATTAGTGCTAATGGACCTTTATGGGAAAATATATGGGGAGGTTTTATTGCTAGAAGGTATACTTATAGTAATGGAATCTGGGTTGTTGAGCCTGATGTTACATCGCAGAATGGAATAATACTAATGAATTGGATGCCTTATATTTATAATAATCAGGAAGAATTTGAAGGCGATTCAGATGCACAGATTGTAATACAAGCTATAGATATCTGCTTTAATGGGGATATAAACGACTTTAATGAATATTTTCAAGTGTATTATTATTATAATTACATTGATTACTATAACGCTCATGGTTTCGATAGCACCTATAACGCCTATATGGCAGATGTGTGGCCTAAGTTTATAGCACATCTTTATGACCTTCTTCATCCATATGTTACTTATGACTATCAGGTGCAGGTTAAATCCGTTGCGGCAGATGGGAATGAAAAAAATAAGTATTATCTTAGAAGTTGTACAGTTGTTGATGCTGACTATGCGATTGATACTCTTGATCTGTCAACTACTTCTAATGCAGTAGGAGACATTGATATAAATACAGTGGTTGTAATTAATATAGAATTAAGAGATGCCACAACTAATGTTAAAGCTTTTAAGGATAAAGTATCTATCAGAGCGCTCTACTGGACGCCGGAAGGTGAAAACACATCAGTTCCTATGAATAAGGAGATTGTTGTAAATATGGGAGATGTTGAATTTGAGGATGCTTTAGAGGCAGCAAAGACAGAACATGAAACTATATTAACTTCTTATAAAGATGATAACGATGATCGATTCTTTATAGGATTTAAAGGTGCTTATACAGGAATTGATGGGCTTTCCAAAGATCCGTCACCTGTATCTAACGGTGGATGGACTAAAGATATAGGCTATAGCATGATGGAAGAACAAGATAAGAAGTATCTTACCTTCATCCGGAACATAAAAGATTCTGGAGCCAGTCTTGAAATCCAGCCAGATCTTACGCCTATACCAAACTGGAATGGGCACTAATTAATGAAAAGTAACATAGTAAGTAAAAAATAAATCAGGAAGGGAGGTCGTGACATGGAGACATCAAGAAAAAACAAAAACAATAATAAGGGCGCGGCTCTTGTATTTGCAATAGTTTGTCTTACTGTTGTCATGGCCTTCTGCTTCCTGATACTTATTGTGGCTTATAAATTTTTATCATCTACCAATAATAAAAAGAACTTCCTGCAGGCATCGGAAGCTGCAAAATCATTTTCAGATGTAATGGAAAAGAAAATCACCTTGGCAGAAGGTGGGACTAACAATGTTTATAACTACTTGAAGCAAAATATGGATGAGACTAAATGGCCATCTTTCTATACAAAAGATAATATAGACGGTATAAGTTCAGCTGAGGGTATCTCTCCAACGGGTCATTTGGAGGATGATAGTTTTAGATATTTCAATCTTACGGGAGATGACAAGAACTGTACTACATCGGTTTGCATGTATTGGATAAGGACAGGAACTGATCAAAACGGAGCCATTTTACATGTAAGAACTATTTCAACTTGTGGAGAACAGACTTATATGGTGGAAGCTATATATAAATTAAGTATAACTGTAAGTGGAAATGACCAGACTTGGACCTGGAGTCTTAAATCCAAGATGTACTAGTAAAAAAAGATGTTAAGTTGCCAAAAGGAGCAAAGGATTATGGATAAGAAAGGAAGCGAACTTAATAATGAGGGATCTACCATGATAGAGGTTCTGATTGCTTTCCTTCTTGTATCCATTATACTTGGAGCTCTCTATCAGGTGGTTAAATTCTCCAGCAATATGTACATGAAATCTGTTGATATGAAGCGACAGATTCAGGCTTTTGAGACAGAAATGTATAAAAAACCTATTGATTCAACAAAACTGGATGTGACAGAAAGTGGGGCATCCTTAACACTTACATTGGATAGAAGCAGAGGAGCCGGAAAAACAGGAAGAGGAAATGTTATCACGGCGGGAAATATGGCTCTTGGAACTGTAAATATAACTATGTATGAACAGTTAGAAGACGGAGCAACAGGATATAGAATAAGACTATTTAGATACAAAGCGGAGTAAAATTTTGAAATGGGGTGCTTGGTATGAAGGCCGTTGAAATTCTTAAAAGAAAAATTCATAAGAAAACAGCCGAAAATAAAGGCGCCACATTGGTAGAAATGGTTGTGGTATTTGCACTTCTATCCATTTTTATGGTGAGTGTAACTCAGGTAATATCTTCGGCTGTTATGTTATTTAATAATATCAATTTTGTTGCAGCAGAGACGGAAGTGGAAGATATGATAATGACCAAGGTGTCGGGGGTGCTTTCTAGTGCGAATGGCGAGATAGATCCTCCGGATTTAGGGACAAATAATTCAAATCCAGATGTTAATACAACGGTAAAGATGTTTGACAGAACCAGAACTAAAATTGAGATGGGAGTTTCGGATAATAAGTTATATGTTAAATATCCATCCGTAGAAATTACCGGGGTTCCTACAACTAATCCAGAAACAAATGGTGAGAGACTAGCGACTAATCCGTATATTTGGACATTTCCTGAGAAATCTTACCAGGGATTTTATATTAAGAATTTAAAAATTGAAAAGGCAGGAGCGGGGTATCCGGCCAATGTATATAAGATAAGTCTTACTTTGGGGAGAGAAGGCTTTGCTGATGTAACATCAGTAAAATATATTAAATGCTTCAGTTTGCCGGAAACTGGGCACTAAGGGTAAAATAGTGAAAAAAGAAAAAGTAAAAAAGCAAAGTGAAAAGGTCATAATAGCAGAAAACTAGAAATGGGGAATTTTTTATTTATGGGGGGCGCTTATGGAAGAAAAAGGAAAAACCAGAGCACTAATACAAAAAATGCTAAAGATATTTTTAATTGCATTTGGAATTCTTGTAGTGGCTGCGATAGCATTTACGTTTTTTAAGATTGATACAGATGGAAGACATGCCTTAAGAGAGGCAAAAAACGTTAAACTTGCTTTAAGAACCATAGATATAGAATATTATGGAAAAGGTTCAACAGTTTATAATCCGGAAAGTATGAATGGTTTGTCTCCGGGGGTTATAGAGGAAGTAAGAAAGCTGATGCCAAGCAGCGAAGGGGAGGTAACAATTCTTTCTTATGACAAAAAGAAAAGGGAGATAACAGGGCTTCTTTATATTACAGGACATTATCAGATTATTTATCTTGAAGATAAAGATAAAACAGAATGGTCCATTAATTACATGTGGCAGATAGCGAATTTTGTTGAAGATAAAGACTAAATTCGAAGAGTTGAATAATAGAAGCAAAATTAAAAGTGTAAATAAAAATGTGGATTAAATTGGAAAACAGAGATGATAGACTTATTTATTTTATTGGCTAGAACGATTATTGAATTAATAATGTTTGCTATTGGAGCCAGCGTATTCTCATTTTTAAATGTAGTAATATACAGACTTCCAAGAAAGATAACATTTACAAATGATAAATCAAGATGTACAACATGCGGACATGAGCTTTCCTATAAGGATATGATTCCAGTATTATCTTGGATCATGCTTAAAGGTAGATGTCGATATTGTAATAATAAGGTATCACCAAGATATATGATTGTGGAAACTATCGGAGGTATATCGGCAGTGATATCAACTCTTATTTTAGGAATAACCTTTAAAGCTTTAGGGGCTTTTGTTATATCGGGAGTCCTTACGGTGGTTTTGTTTATAGCCATGGATAAGATAAGGGGTGTAGGTTGAGGATTGTTACAGTTAGGAGGGAGATATGGAGACTTTCAGATATAAAGCCAGAGATGAAAAAGGAAAAACTGTCTCAGGCGTTATGCAGGCTAATAGTGAAATAGATCTGCATGAGAAATTAAAAGCTGAAAATAAGCTCCTGATTGATGCAAAGCTGAATTCCAAGGTGAAAACCGGAAAAAGGATGAAGAATGACAGACTTTCGGATTTTGCCAGAAATCTCAGTAAGCTGCTGGGAGCAGGAGTATCTCTTGTAAGGACCATGAGTATCATTTCGGATGATGAGTCCATTAAAGAGAACGAGAGAAAATTATATAAAGATATTTTAAGGCAGATAAGGTCAGGTATTCCATTTTCAGACGCTATAGCAAACGAGGGAGATACATTTCCAACCCTTTTTGTAAATATGATGCGAAGCTCAGAACAGAGCGGAAATATGGATAAGACCGCTGCTAATATGGCGGATTATTATGCCAAGGAATATAGATTGAACCAGAAAATATCAAGTTCCATGGTTTATCCAAAGATTCTTTCTGTGCTTATTGTTATTGTAGTAGCTATAATCATGGGATTTGTTATTCCACAGTTTAGTTCGCTCTTTGAATCTATGGAAACCTTGCCTCTTCCAACCACAATACTTCTTGGAATTAGTAATTTTGTAGCAAAGAAATGGTACGTTTTATTATTCTTTGCCATGATTCTATTTATGATATGGGTTGTGATTGGAAGTATTCCAGGGGTTAAATTATGGAAGGCAAAGATGGAAATACATATGCCGGTAATAGGAAAGCTAAGAAAGGTTGTATACACAGCAAGATTTGCCAGAACACTTTCAAGTCTTTATGCGGCAGGTATGCCTATAGTTTCGTGCCTTAATATAGCTAAGACTACTATAGGAAATGCATATATAGAAAAACAGTTTGATGACATGATAGCAAAGGTTAGAGCAGGCGGAAATTTAAGTGAAGCCATAGAGGGGATAGACGGCTTTGTTAAGAAGCTTCCATCCTCCATTATGGTTGGTGAAGAAACAGGTCAGTTGGATTCTATGCTTATATCCATTGCAGATCAGATGGACTATGATTCAGAGATCGCAACTGAAAAACTGGTAGCCATGATAGAACCTGTAATGATTGTCGTAATGGCGGTAGTGGTAGGTTTTATTATCATAGCGGTTATTCAGCCTATTTATTCATCGTATCAGACGATTTCTAACTCGGTATAAGGAGGGGATAGAATTGAGTGTAAGTGTATATTTATCTAATCAACAGATTCAGATAGCCGTAGGAAGCAGGGGAAAAAAGGCGGGACTTACCAATGTCTATACTACTCTGGCTCCGGAAGGTGCGATAATCAATGGTATTGTAATGAATCCTGCTTATTTTGCAGAATTTCTAAAAGAATACTGGATCAGAAATAATATTCCTATGAAGGATATTTATCTTGTAATTAATTCTAACAAGATTGCTGGTAAACAGCTGGATCTTCCTAGGATGAAAAAGGAAAAAGGCTTTGATTTTATTCAAAGAGAATTTGCGGATATGGGTCGTGACGAGGACTCGGAGCAGGTTTATACATATACAAAACTGAGTGAAAATGCAAAAGAGAAAATGTCAAAAATCTATGCAGAATCAGCACCACAGGATCTTCTTCGTGATTATGTAAAGATTTTCGAAGAAATGGGCGCTGAGCTGAAAGGTATATTCTCTAGTGAAGGAAGTATTATAGGACTTACTAAAGAAACAGCAGGAAAACAGGCGAAGTCATTTATCCTTCAGCTTTCAAATGATAATCTGCTGGCAAATATAGTCTTTGTAGATGGAGAGTTTTTCTATTACAACAGCGTGCGTTGCTTTAATCCCCCAGGAACAGATGAACATATGGAGGAATGTGCAAGAGCACTTAGCCAGTTGTCTCAGTTCCTTCAGACAAGAGGCCTTAAGGGACAGTTTGAAAAATTATTCCTTGCGGGAATAGATTCATCAAGGGTTTCTTCCTATCAGGAACTTATTAAAGGTCAGGGAATAAATATTCCGGTTGAAGCCATAAAGCCGGGAATAGCAAAAGGTAGTGCTCAGGATATTGAAGCTGCAGGTTATCTTTTTCCTATAAGTGGATTATATGATTTTGGAAAAGAATCCAATCTTCTTACATCCATGAATACTGTTAAAAAAGATGATAAAATAGCAGATAAAATGAAGCTGAAAATTATCATATGTTCCAGTGTTGCGGCAGCTATGGCAGTTGCTATTGCAGCATCCTGGACCATAAGGTTAATTAAGAAAAGACAGCTGGATGACCTGAAAAAATATAATGAAAGCGTTGCCTTGGATGCGGCAAGGTATGATTATCTTCAGGAGCAAGGCCAAGGTCTTGAAGCGGAATATAATTCTTTGGATAGAATTATAAAGAGGCTGGATACTTATCCTATAGCAACGGAAGAAATAATAGATATTATTAATAAAACGGCAGAAGGATATGCAACAATTACTATAGGTAATTTCGATGCAGAAGCAGGAATTATCACAGTTACTGCAAAGGCTGTGGATGTGGATCTTATTAATCAATATATTAAAAAACTTAATAAGATGGACATTTTCAGCAGCGTAAACTATACAGGTTACTCTTATGACGGAGGAAATGGCCTCTGGGATATACATGTAGTATGTACCTTGTCAGAGAGTGCTGGAAGAAATCTTGAAAAAGCCAGTGGAACAGATGCTGCAGTGGAAGATACTACAACAGAATCCGAGAAGGAAGAATAGGGGGGGAGAGAATATGTCAGAAAAAGATCAAAAATTAGTACTCTTTGTAATTATATTCTCGATACTTGCCTTAGGACTTTATTATGGAGTTCGTCCTGCACTTTCGTCTCTTGCCAGTATTAAATCTGAGATAGAAGATGAAGAGGAAGAAAAATCCATTAATAAGTTAAAGGTAGCGCAGCTTCCGCTTCTTGAAATGTCAGGAGAAGAAATTGAAGAGAAGATAAGAAAAAGAAAGTCAGAATTCTTTGATTTAATGGTAAGTGATCAGGTGGATCAATTACTTACAGGTATGGCTCTTAGTCATAAGCTTTACTCCTATGATATGGAAATTTTGATGCCAGACGGGGCAAAACAGCTTTCAGCATATCAATATTCCGCGTTGTATGCTCAGGAACAGTACGAAGCAGCTCAGGCGGCATTAGAAAGTAAAAAAGAGGAAGAAAAGGAAAATAAGGGTACTACATTAGAGGACGTTGATAAGGCTGAAGCAGATCTTTATAGCGACGACTCAAATGATACTACCACTGCAGTTAATACAAATGTATATGCAGTTGAAGTTACCATGACAGTTGGCGGCGATGATAAGAGCATGCAGGCATTTCTAAATGAACTTATTAATTCCGATAAGAGAATATTTATAAAATCTTATTCCTGGGGAGAGGTAAGATCTCTTGATAAAGGAAGTAATGAAGTTGTTGATAACGGAGACGGAACAACGACTACAATAGTTAAAGAAAGCCAGGTCGTGGTTACAAGAACTCTTACAGTTGATATTGAGCTGTATATGTGTGACCAAACATCTTTAAGTGAGGAGTAAGGTATGGAGCTAAGGAAGAATCAAAACATTCGAATAGGTGACGTACTTAAAGAATTTGGCTATGTTACTGATGCCGATATCGACAGGGCTGTCGCCTATCAGAAGGAACACCAGGGGGTAAGACTTGGTGGTGCTTTAATAGAATTAAATATTATAACAGAAAAACAGATGTTGATGGCTCTTGGTAAGAGACTTGATATATCAGTATGTAACATCGGAGACTTATCTGTAGATATTAATGCGGTGGAAGTGATTCCTCAACCTTTGGCAGTGAAGTATTGCATGCTGGCATTTAAGAGGAATGATGACACTTTAGGAGTACTTACAAATGATCCTCTTAATTTCTACGGCATTGAAGACGTTCGTCAGATTGCTGGTATGGATATTGAGCTGGTGCTTACAGAGAAAAAGCCTCTGATGGATGCCATAAGCTATTACTATTCAGAAGTATCTGCCCGTAAGTCGGCGGCCAGAGCGTCAAAAGAGAGTACAGTTCAAGATGTGGAAATTGTAAATGTGGAAGATTCCGATGATGATACTCCTATCATAAAACTCTTGGATTCGCTTGTAGTAAGAGCTTATAACTCAAATGTATCTGATATTCATATTGAGCCATTTGAACAATTTACTTCAGTTAGAATGAGAATGGACGGCGTAATAGTTGATTTCATGACTCTTCAAAAGAATATTCATGCGTCGCTTATTGCCCGTATTAAAATTTTAGGAGACTTGGATATAGCTGAAAGAAGAGTCCCACAGGATGGACATTTTAAAACAATGATAGACGGAAAGTATATAAATGTCCGTGTTTCAGTTATTCCTACAGTGTTTGGAGAGAAGGCGGTTCTAAGACTTTTGGCAAGTGCGGCCACAATAGATCATTCCGGATCTTTTGGTATGACAGAGAAAAATTATCAGCTTATGGATGGAATGCTGAAATCTCCAAACGGAATCATTTATGTTACAGGACCAACTGGTTCTGGTAAATCAACGACACTTTATATGATCCTTGACAAGCTTGCCAAGGGAAGTGTGAATATATCCACAATTGAAGACCCTGTTGAAAAAAATATACCTCGTATCAATCAGATGCAGGTTAATAATATGGCAGGGCTTACCTTTGAAGTCGGACTAAGGGCTCTTTTGAGACAGGACCCGGACGTTATCATGCTGGGTGAAACTCGTGATGCAGAAACAGCATCCATTGCTGTAAGAGCTGCTATCACAGGTCACCTGGTGCTTTCGACCCTTCATACAAATGATGCGGCTTCATCGGTAGTAAGACTTATGGATATGGGAGTAGAGCCATTTATGCTGGCTAACTCCTTGGTAGGTATCGTTGCCCAGCGTCTTGTTAGAAAGGTTTGTCCGTTCTGCGGTGAATGGGGCGAAATGACTGATGAAGAGGTTAGAATTGTAGGCCATAGACTGCCTCGGGTAAAGCATAAGGCAGGATGTCCTCAGTGCAACAATACAGGCTATAAGGGCAGAATATCCATACATGAGATACTTCCAATCGATAAGCCTATAAGAGCAATGGTTCAGCAGGGAAAGACGGCGGATGAAATAAAAACCTATGCTATTAATGAACTTCATATGGACACCCTGAAACAGAGTGCTCTGAATCTTGTAGAGCAGGGGGTTACAACAGTGGATGAACTTGTAAAGGTAAGTTACTACGATTAATGGGGGTTTGTGACTGATTGTTCACATATTTTAATGAAAAGGATTTCATAATTTATACACATGTCACCAAATGATCGTTTTGATTGATTATCTGAATCGTAATCGGTCAAAGTATAAGACGTAATATGTGTAAGTTAAACAAAGTTTTTCGTTAAAAAGTGTGCAATAGGTCGAAGTTAACAATTTGTTAAAAAATCGGTCAAAAGTGGCTTGCTTTGAAGATTTTCGGTTTGTTATAATTCATTTATCAAATAAATGAGAGAGCAAAAACCGGTCAAAATTATTTATAAGAGGAGGAGAAAGTTATGAAGAAAAATAATAAAGGTTTTACACTCGTTGAACTCATCGTAGTTCTTGTTATTTTAGCAATCCTTGCAGCAGTTCTTGTTCCAGCCTTACTTGGATATATCGATAAGGCTAAGAAAAAGAAAGATATGAATGCAGCTAGTTCAGCTTATGTTGCAGCTCAGGCAGTATGTTCAGATTATTATTCAAGGGGCATACAACCGACTGATGAACAGTTAAAGACAGAGATTGCTGCACTTACGGATATTGAGGAAAGCGGATTCCGTGTTGAAGTAGCGGAATGGAGAGGCAGCGATACAACAACGAAGGATGCTTTCATCATTAAAAAGTTTGTTTATTATACTCTTGATAATAATGGTTCTGACACAGGTTCATATACTTGGGAGAATGGGACCTGGGATGCTAAATAAATTTCTGTGTGAAATTTATTCATTAAATGTTAGAATAATGCACATGAGGAGTTAGAAAAAACTATAGAAGAAGCCGGATGGATAAGCCATCCGGTTTTTTCGTGTTTGCCTTTTTATTCAAGGGATAGTAAGATATTTAATAGAAGAATGCCGTGAGTTAAGGCATTTCCAATATTTATTTGAGAGGGATTATATGTTTAAATTTAGTGGGTTGAATCCTGTGCTGCTTATATTTTTTTCATTATTGGGAGCTGCTATTTTTGCTTTCATGGTAATGGTGATCAGGAGGTTTGTAGCAAGGATAAGAGTAAGAGAAGATTATGATGAGGATGTAGACTCAAATCAGACAAAGGAAGAGAAGGAAGCTTTTCTTAAAGTTAAGGAAGAGGAAAAAGCGTATCTTCGAATATCTTTTTTGGATGCTGCAAAAGGAAATAAGAAGAGGGTGGTTATCCTTTCAATCCTGGGATTTGTAAGTGCTTTTTTTCTTACGGCCTATTGCAATAACTTCCATGCTCATGATTTAAAGTTTTATTTTGTCATTGGAATATTATTTTTATTCTATATGATAATGACTGTGGAAAGTTTTATAGATTTTGATACTATGGAAATTCCGCCGGAATTAAATATTGCAATATTTGTTCTTGGACTTATATCAATCTGGGCTTTTGGAGACTTAAGCAGGATCATATCTCATGGAGACTGGTCAGGGATAATTAATAGGATTATAGGAGCTTTATGTATAGCTCTTCCTATGATTCTTATAGATCTTATAATAGCAAATGCCTTTGGTGGCGGAGATATTAAGCTTATGGCCGCAGCGGGTTTTCTGCTTGGATGGAGAATGACCCTTATGGGATTCTTCTTTGGAGCTATAATTGGAGCTGTTATAGGAATAGTTGCTATGGCAAGAAAGAAGAAGAAAGGAAAAGAGCATATACCTTTCGGTCCATCGCTTTGTATGGGACTTGCCATCTCCGTAATCTACGGTGAATCATTAGTAAACTGGTATCTTGGGATGGTGAAATCTATGATGACGATGGACTAAAATATACCTGGTACGTTTATATAAATCCACGTCCGGGTGCTTTAATACATGGCTTTTGAGTATTAATATCGAGTCGAAAAAACAACCTCCTTAAAAAGGACATATTTAGTCCGCTTGTGGAGGTTGTTTTTTTGTTTTATACAATTTCTAGAATGGTATTAACCATCAGATCGTTCTGCTTTGGATTCATAAAGCAGAAGCGTATATATTTATTCCCGAGTCCTCGGATGTTGTCACACTTACGTATCACAATGCCGCGAAGGTTGCAGTAATCAGCAACAGCACTGGCAGTCAGGTCTTCTTTAAGAAGCTTGCACAGCATAAAGTTTGCTTCCGGTTGATAAAGCTTTATAGTCTTACAGGTAGACATTGCAAGATATACAAGGGAACGCTCTGTATGAATCGTAGAGCGGGATTCCTGGATATAGTTTTCGTCTTTAAACATCTCTATTGCAGCAATGGCTGAAAGGACGGAGATGTTTCTTGTGGTTGTAGCATCGATTATAGACATAAGATCTGGATTATTCATTACCCCATAAGCAAATCTGATGCCTGGGACTGCAAAGAATTTAGATACAGATCTAAGGATCGCCATATTCTTAAACTTTTCAATAAGTGGTACAGCAGTAAAATCCTCATAATTATCAATAAATTCAATATACATCTCGTCTATAAGGAGGAAGATACCGAGGCTGTCACAGACTTCTGCTATGGTCTCGATATCATCTCTTTTGATTTTTTTAGATGTCGGATTGTTAGGATTACCAATTACCAGCATATCAATGGATGAATCAAGACTTGCAAGAAAGTCTATAAGATCCAGCTGGAATTCTTTTTCCTCATCG
Source organism: uncultured Lachnospiraceae bacterium (assembly GCA_902789175.1). Taxonomy (GTDB): domain Bacteria; phylum Bacillota; class Clostridia; order Lachnospirales; family Lachnospiraceae; genus Eubacterium_Q. The sequence goes on along the minus strand of CADANF010000018.1, from coordinate 27,336 downwards.
AGGTTATAATATGTGACCTCACTGCCATAAGCGGTGAGAACTTTTTCATATTCGGTTGAACTTGGCACCAGTACCATAGATTTCTTTGGAGATATAAGGGCAGCAAAAAGCCTTAAAAGATCCGAAGAACCATTTCCGGTGATAATGGTATCAAGAGGCGAATGGACGTATTCTGATACGGCATTCTTAAGAGTCCCATAATAAACATCAGGATATTTATTTATAGAGTCAACGCTGTTAAGAAGGGCCTTCTTAACTGACTCAGGAATTCCGTGTGGATTAAGATTTGAGTTGTATAGAACTGTTTCATATTGTTCTAGTCTGAGTGGACCTGTACTCATACAAAACCTCCCCCAAGGTACATAGTGGCTAATATTTTTAGTCTTTAAAATAAATAATAAGTCTGATATAATAAGTTGATTTAGTTTTTTATTTTAAAAAACCTGTCTCTATTCTACATCATGGAGACAGTTATTATCAAGATGTTTTAGTAAAACGGAGATTGAAATGAAGGCTATAGTTGAACAGTATGCCAAGGGTGAATTTAGAATAGACAGACCTGAGGTTGTTATTTCAGAAACATTTTTTAAACTGAACATTGAAGCGGGTACTGTTTACAATGGACATTTTACTGTAAGTAGCGCCAATAAATATCCTATAAAGGGAATGGTCTATGACTCGAGATATACTCTCCGTTTTGAAGATCACAGCTTTGTATCAAGAAGTTTTGATGTAAAATATTCTTTTGATGCAACATGTCTTGAAGCCGGTCAGAATTATAAAGGACATATCAATGTCATTACTGACGGCGGTGAATTCAAACTTCCATATGATATAAATATCGTTCCACCATGTGTTAAATATGGCGATGAACGTATAGATGACTTATTTAAATTTGCTGCTTTAGCAGAGAAGAGATGGGGAGAAGCCGCCCGTCTTTTTGTGCAGGATGATTTTAAGAGAACCTTTATAGAGAAAGAGGCTCTTATTAAGCAGATTTATCTTAGTCTTTTGGATTCTAAGTCTGTTGATCAGGCCTTAGAAGAATTTCTTGTGCTCGTTCATAAGAAACGTACAGTTACTCTTTCAGCATCAAAAGCAAAGATTGAATTAGAGATGCCGGAAGATACTGAAACAATAGAGATTGAACTTTCAAAGAACACCTGGGGATATACTTATTCAGATATAAGAACAGATGCTGAATTTATAATTCCATCAAAGAAGTTTATAACATCAGATGATTTCATTGCAAATGAGTGTGCCTTGAAGGTGCAGATTTCTCCTGAACATGTGCCAGAAGGAGAAAATACAGGTAGGATCATAATAGAGAATATCTATCAGAAGATTGAAGTAGAGATTCATCTTACAAAACCAGAACGTCCAAAGGCTGACTCGGAGCAGAGAGCTAAGGAAAGAGAATATAAGCAGTGCAAGATAGCCATAACTAAGGCGTATCTTGATTTTAGAATGGATAAGATAAGCCTCAATAAGTATGTTGAGGATACTATAAATAGTTTTAAGACTTTAAATGAATTTGAGCCGGAGGAGGATTTATACAGATTAGGTATAATCCATATGAATATCCTTGCAGATGAAACTTCAAGGGTAGAACAGGAATTCCTTCGTATTGAAGCTGATATAGACAGAAATCAGATGACTGCTCAGGAGAAGTGCTATTACAGCTATCTTAAGGCTATGATGGCAAGGGATAAAGAGACTGTTGAAAAAACAGCTAATCTTCTCAGAAGAAACTTCAGAACACAGGAGCCAAAAATGTTCTTCTTCTGGCTGCTGCTATTTGTTGACCCTGTCTATAATGAAGATAAAAATGTCCTTTATCATGAATTAGAGTCTTTATATGATGAAGGTGAAAATAGTCCAATCATATATTTTGAGCTTTGTGACATTTTAAATCAGAATCCTATGATGCTTAAGGAACTTACACCTTTTGTCATTACAGGCATTAAGTGGGGTATGCGCAATAAGTATATCTCAGATGATGTATTAAATGAGTTTGTAAAGCTTGCAGGAAAGAATAAAGATTTTAATAAGCAGTTATTCGATGTGCTTCGTCATATCTATGACAAGAATGTTGAAGAATTAAAGAAAGTTAAAGAAAATCAGGATCAGAGTAAAACGCCTAAGAAGGAAACTCTTAAGTATGATATGGAAAATTCCATTAAACTTAAGAAGGATGGCACTCTTAAATTTGGCCATTCTGTAAGAATGAATGATGAAGAAGATATTCAGAACCTTTCGAGTAAGGTTGATGAATATAGGGATGCCTTTGGGAATCAGGCGGATGTTACTGTAGAAAGTTTCAGTGATATTGTAGAGAGCGCCACTGAGTCTATGGAATCTGAAGATGATGAGGATTTCTTTGAATGGGAAGGCACTGACGAAGAAGAAAATGACTCTGATAAAGTTTATAAAGAGGATGATGACTCTTCTTATGCGGCAGATAAGTTTGATGCTGACAAGATGACGACAAGGGTTGGAGCCGATTCAGGAAAGTTAGAGATTAATCCTTTAGGTGATCCTCTCAGACTTAAGAGTGAGGATTATGCTTATGACAGAGAAGCAGAAGCTTTAGAGGAAGAAGTTGAAAAATCTTTCGAAGAAGCAAATGAAGATAAATTCTCAGAGGCTTTAAGAGCTGAGACGGCAGAGAAGATAATCAAGAAAGAAAATGAGAATATCAGTGTTCTTTCTTCGCTTTGTTCAATGCTTATCTCTGCTTCAAAACTTGATAGAAAGTATCACCGTTTCTATAGAGATGCAGTGCAGAATTCGCTTAAATTCATTGGCCTTAATGAGTGCTATATAAGAAGTATGGATCAGTCAAAATATGATATTATCCCTGCTTCTGTCCTTATGTATCTTAATTATAAGAATACACTTACACAGGACGAACTGGCTTATCTTTATGCCAATGTAATATATAATAAAGCTGAACATATGAAGATCTATCATGAATATGCTCCTACTATGGAAGATTTCATGGAGAAGATGATAATAGAAGGTAAGGTGAATGATGATCTTACTGTTCTTTATGATGAATTCCTTGATCCGGAGACTGTTAGTTCCATGTTTGCTGGAAAGCTCATCAATATCATTTTCAGAAGAAAGATAGTATGTTTTAATCCAAATGTAAGCGCTGTTATCGTTACTCATGAAGAGCTTCAGAAAGTTCAGAGAGTTCCTCTTAAGAATGGAGAAGCTTATGTGGAGATCTTATCTGATAATGCATCAGTAATATTTGAGGATAAGCATGGTAACAGATATGCGGGATCTATTCCTTATCATTTCGAGCGTATCGTGGATGAAAAGGCCTATATTCCGATCTGTCGTGAGTACAGCCCTCGTGATTACAGGATCCTTCTCTATAATTATGAGAGTATCAGCGAATTTACTTATAAAAATGCGAAGGAAGTAAATGCAGCCAGAGAGATCATCAATTGTGATGAGATTTCTTATGACTTTAAGCAGAGAGCCTGCCTTAATATAATCGAATATTATCATGAGAACTTAGATACAGATGTTCTCGTTAAATATTTAAGAAGACTTGATATTGAATATCTTACTCATGCCAATGCACGTACTATAATCACTTATCTTATCGATATGAATATGTTCGATAAGGCTTTCTCAGCCGTTAAGCTTTACGGCTTTAATGAGCTGGATGTAAATGAATTATATCGTCTGGCAGACTATGGTGTAAGAGATTCAGATGGTTTCCTTAAAGAAGACCTTATGAGCCTTTGCCTCAATCTTTATAAGACAGGAACGGTTAATGCCAACATCCTTAATTATATGATCTCTAATTTTAACGGTAGTGTGGATGAACTTTCTTCACTCTTTAAATTAGCTAAGGGTAAGGCACAGGATATAGGGGTTCTTGCGGAAAATACTTTGGCTCAGTCTATGTTTGCAAATGCTGAGCTTGAATATATCTATGATATATTTGCTACTTATTATTCAGGAAGAAGCAGAGGCCTTGTAGTTAAAGCGTTCCTTAGATTATCGGCAAATAATTATCTGATACATGACCTGCAGGTGCCAAATTATATATTTGAATCACTTTATCAGGAGATCCTTAAAGGAAATATTGATGATGAAGTATCCGAGATGGCTCTTTTACTTTATTTCAGCAGGCTTGGAAGATTTACTGAGGAACAGAAGAAATGGATAATCGATACTGTTGAGCGTTTTGTGGATGCAGGTAAAGTGATGCCATTCTTTAAGAAATACGCTCAGTTTATCAGACTGCCACAGGATATTTTCCTTAAGACTTATCTTATTTACAGAACTGATAATGTAAGACAGGTATTTGTAGATTACAGCTTTGATACAGGAACAAGATCTAAGGTTAAGTCCCGTACAGCCCGTATGGAGGAAATCGTAAGAGGCTTCTATATCATGGAGTTTGTTGTATTCCATGGAGAAAGACTTGTATACACAATTGTTGATGATCCTGATGGAAACGCTCAGATCATAGAAAGTGAAGTGCTTAAGAAGAAGTCCTATAACAAGGCTGATCTCAACAGATTTGAATTTATCAATTCAATGCTTGTGAAGCAGGAAATGAGAGATGACGCAGAACTGCTTCAGAATCTTGATGTATATATTAATACAGTTCACCTTTTCGAGGAGAACTTAACTTTACTGTAACTAATGGAGGTATGTGATGGCAGACAATTTTTATATAGGTATGGATCTGTGCTCGGATTTCACTCAGCTGTCTTATTATAATGACATAAAGCGAGAACCTGAATCGGTCAGCCAGCTTAACAACAAAGACACATACCTTATGCCTAACATTTTATTTTATAGCACAGAAACAGACCACTGGTATGTCGGTGGTGAGGCATCAGAAGCAAGATTTAATGAAGAAGGTGTCGTGGTAGATGGTATCTTCGAGAATCTTTTCAGTCAGAACAAAGTCGTGGTGGCTGAAAAAGAATATAATTATCAGGATTTATTTATCATGATGGTAAAGCTTCATATAGACTCATTTCTTTACAGATATGAGGATGCAAAGATAATGAAGCTGGTAATCTCTATTCCTGAATATAATGCAAAAATCTATAAGCTCCTTTCCGGCCTTTATAAGGTTATGGGAGTAAGTAAAGAAACCATTGAAGTGACAAGTCATCTGGATAGTGGGCTTTATTATATCTTTAATCAGGAACAGGAATTATGGATAAATTCCGTTGCATTATATGATTACAATGCAGATGGTCTTAATTATTACAGGATTGATATTGCAAGAAACAAGAATCCTGAGCGGGTCATTATGACTCATGAGGATTATTCATCTCAGATGTCCCTTTCAAAATATGGAAATGACATTTATCAGATGGATGCAGATTTTGCGAAGATTGCTGATTATGAAGTTAAGAAGGCTTATATTTCATCAGTCTTTTTGACAGGCGTCGGCTTTTCAAATAAATGGATGAAGAAGTCTACAAATGTACTTTGTCAGGGAAGACGAGTCTTTGTGGGACAGAATATCTATACTAAAGGTGCATGCTACAGAGCGGTTGGTGGTGAATATAAGGAATTCTATGAAAGATTCTTTATAGAGACTAAAGAGAATGTCCTCTTTGATGTGGGAATATCTCTTGGAGATGAGAAAGATACTTTCCTTCCTGTGGCAAAAGGTGGTAAACAGTGGTACAACACACACGGAAGCGTGGAAGTTATTCTGGATGACACAGATAAGGTTACCATAAGATATCGTAACAGACATAATATGGACGAGAAACGCGAAGTGGTGAAGATTCATGGAATACCTAAGAGACCTAATAAGACTACAAAACTTTCTATTGAAGTGGAATTTGAAAGTCCACATGAAGGTGCTGTTATCATAAAAGACCTGGGTTTTGGAAAGTTATTTCCAACAACCAATAAAGTATATAGAAAGGAGTTTAATATCTGATGTCAAAGATAATCATATGCAGAGAAAAGACTGCAGAAACTCCTTTTGTATTCCTTAATACCAAGGTTGAGATCTATACCTATGAGGAACTTTGCTTTTATATCTATAACAATACTGTGCTGATAAGCAAATCAACATTATCTGAGAAACTTTTTTCCTGGATAAGAGATGAGCTTGGTATGGCTCAGTTGGCAGAGAGATTATTTGCACTTTCCAATAAAGTGTCATTTGCGCAGGATATGCTGGTAGAGATCCTTAATGCAGGTGATTATTATACACCGGAAGAGATTAAGGAATATGTGGAAGCGTGGCAGAAATATAAGAAACTTCCGCGTTTAAAACGTTATAAATTAAAAGCGGATGCTTATATGCTCGCCAGAAGATTTATACGTGCCGCAACGATCTATGATGATATCATTGATAATGAAAAGGAAATACAGGATAAGGTTTTCCTTGCAAATGTCTATCATAACAGAGGTGTTGCAGCTGCCAACAATATGGATACGGATGATGCCAGAAAATTCTTCCTCAGGGCATACGAACTTAATGGAAATCCGGAATCCTTAAAGAGTTATTTCTTTGTGGTCTCAGCAGAAGAAGATATCACAACACTTCGCAATGAAGTCCATAAGATGGGGCTTGATGATGAATATTTTGAAAATGTAATGGGAGAGATCGGTGATTCCAAGGATGATGTCCGTGAGATGACCATCTTTGCCATGTTACAGCGTGCTGTCTATAACAAGATGAATAAAGATATGACAGACTATGATAAGAGAATGGATATCATTCTGGCGGAACTTAAGGATGAGTTCAGAGACCAGGCCATTTAGTTAATATGATTTATATTTTTTTGAGAGGATAGAGACATGAAAGAATTAGACAAGACTTACAATCCTGAAGAGATTGAGAAAAGACTTTATAGTAAGTGGGAAAACAATGGATATTTCCATGTTGATCCGGACAGAAGCAAGAAGCCATTTACTATCGTTATGCCACCTCCAAATATCACAGGACAGCTCCACATGGGACATGCCCTTGATAATACAATGCAGGATATTCTCATTCGTATGAAGAGAATGCAGGGGTATAATGCTCTCTGGCAGCCTGGTACAGACCATGCAGCTATTGCTACAGAGGTTAAGGTTACTAATTCTTTAAAGGAACAGGGAATCGATAAGCATGAGATCGGCCGTGAAGCTTTCCTTGAAAAGGTTTGGGACTGGAGAAAAGAATACGGTGGACGTATCATCAACCAGTTAAAGCGTATGGGTTCATCTGCAGACTGGCAGCGTGAAAGATTCACAATGGATGAAGGAAACAATAAGGCCGTAAATACAGTATTTAAGAAGCTTTATGATAAGGGCTGGATCTATAAAGGTTCAAGACTTGTTAACTGGTGTCCTGTATGTCAGACAACAATTTCTGATGCAGAAGTTGAGCATACAGAGCAGGCCGGGTTCTTTTGGCATATCAATTATCCTGTAAAGGGAGAGGAAGGAAGATTTGTAGAGATCGCAACTACTCGTCCGGAGACTCTTCTTGGTGATACAGCAGTTGCTGTAAACCCTGATGATGAAAGATATCAGGATATCATCGGCAAGATGCTTATCCTTCCTTTAGTTGGAAGAGAGATCCCTGTTATCGCAGATTCTTATGTTGATAAGGAATTTGGAACAGGCTGTGTTAAGATAACACCTGCTCATGATCCTAACGACTTTGAAGTTGGTAAGCGCCATAATCTGGAAGAGATAAACATCATGAATGATGATGCTACGATCAACTGTCCAGGTTCTAAGTACGATGGAATGGATAGATACGAAGCGCGTAAGGCTATGGTTAAGGATTTAGAGAATCTGGGCCTTCTTGTTAAGATCGTGCCTCATTCACATATGGTTGGTACTCATGACAGATGTAAGACAACTGTAGAACCACTTATCAAGCCACAGTGGTTCGTTAAGATGGACGAAATGGCTAAAGAAGCAAGAAAGGTTGTTGAAGACGGCAGCCTTAAGCTTGTACCTGAAAGAATGAACAAGGTATATTTCAACTGGCTGGATAATATCCGTGACTGGTGTATCTCACGTCAGTTATGGTGGGGCCATAGAATCCCTGCATATTACTGCCAGGATTGCGGTGAAGTGGTTGTTGCAGATGAAATGCCAGCAGTGTGTCCTAAGTGCGGAAAGAATCATTTTAAGCAGGATGAGGATACACTTGATACATGGTTCTCGTCAGCTCTCTGGCCTTTCTCAACAGTAGGCTGGCCTGATACAGATTCAGAAGATTATAAGTATTTCTTCCCAACAGATGTACTTGTAACTGGATATGACATCATCTTCTTCTGGGTTATCAGAATGGTCTTCTCATCATTAGAGCAGACAAAGCAGTTACCATTCCACACAGTTCTTTTCCATGGTCTTGTAAGAGATGATCAGGGAAGAAAGATGAGTAAGTCTCTTGGAAATGGTATCGACCCACTTGAAGTAATAGATAAATATGGTGCTGATGCACTTCGTTTTACTCTTATCACAGGAAATGCTCCTGGTAATGACATGCGTTTCTACTGGGAAAGAGTTGAAGCTAATCGTAATTTCGCAAATAAGATCTGGAATGCTTCACGTTTCATCATGATGAATATCGATAAGGTTTCAGAAGATGAAGTAAAAGCTGTTAAGATAGAAGATCTTACACTTAGTGATAAATGGATCTTAAGCAAAGTTAATACTCTTGCTAAGGATGTAACTGAAAATATGGAGAAGTTCGAGTTAGGAATTGCTGCAGATAAGATCTACTCATTTATCTGGGAAGAGTTCTGTGACTGGTACATCGAGATGGTTAAGCCTCGTCTCTGGGATGACAGTGACTCATCAAAGCCGGCTGCAATTTACACTTTAAAGACAGTACTTACTACTGCGCTTAAGCTTCTTCATCCATATATGCCATTTGTTACAGAAGAAATCTACTGCAACTTAACTGGTGATGAAACTATCATGACTTCTGAGTGGCCTGTATTTAATGAAGAGTACAGCTTTGCTGCTGAAGAAGCAAACGTTGATATCATTAAAGAAGCAGTACGTTCTATCAGAAATATCAGAACAGAGATGAATGTTGCGCCTTCACGTAAGGCAAAGACAATAATCGTATCTGATAACAGCGATGTAAGACGTGTATTTGAAGATTCAAAGGCTTTCTTTGGAGCCCTTGCTTATTCAAATGAAGTAGAAGTTAAGGAAGATAAGACTGGTGTTGCTGATGATGCAGTATCAGCGGTTATCCATAATGCAGTTATTTATATGCCATTTGCAGATCTGGTTGATGTAGAGAAAGAGCTTGAAAGACTTAACAAGGAAAAGACTCGTCTCGAAGCAGAGATAAAGCGTGGTACAGGAATGCTTTCTAACAAGAACTTTACAGATAAGGCACCAAAGGAAAAGGTAGAAGCAGAAAGAGAAAAGTTAAAGAAATACGAAGAAACATACGAATCAGTAAAGGAACGTATAGCGCAGCTTTCTAAATAATTATGAATAATGGATTCAAACTCAGGAGAAAAATTATATATGTGATCATCATACCGATTGTTCTTGCAATGGCCCTTATGGTCATCTGCATAGGAACATTTGGTATCGACTCTAAGCAGACTTTCTTTATGACACTTCTGCTGGCAGTTTACGTGATCCTTGTTACTATCGCATATATACGACTTCGTCCTATGATAAATGCGACGCTGGTGGATTATTCTTTAGAACAGGGAAAGATTCAGAAGGAATTACTGCGTAAACTTGCGGTACCTTATGCCATTTTAGACACTGATGGCCATATCATGTGGGCTAATAATGAATTCCATAAAACGGTTGGTGTAAGTCCAAAGAAACATATTAATAAAGGCGTGGATTCATATTTCCCTGAGCTTGCTCCAAATATCTTCACATCTCTTGAAGGAAAACTTAATATGGATGTGGAATTTGGAGATAGAAAATTTAATGCTCTTATTAAGAGAGTTGATCTTTCGAATGTTTTTGATGCTGACAGAGAAGAGTCAAAAGATGATGACATAGTAAATGTTATGTATCTCTTTGATATTACAGAACTTAAGGCTCTCCAGAAAGAAAATCAGGATCAGAAGCTTATTGCAGGTCTTGCATATATCGATAATTATGATGAGACTATGGACTCTCTTGATGAGATAAAGCATTCCATAATAACGGCTCTTGTTGATCGTAAGATCAATATGTACTTAGGAAATGTGGATGCCATAGTAAAGCATTTAGAGAATGATAAATATCTCTTTATCTTCCCACAGAAATATCTTCAGACATTAAAAGATGATAAGTTCTCGTTAGTGGATGATATAAAGAGCATCAATGTAGGAAATGACATTCCTATGACACTTTCTATCGGTATAGGCGCTGGAACTGACAGCTTTGTGGAAGCTTATGAATATGCCCGTGTTGCCATCGGACTTGCATTGGGACGTGGCGGCGATCAGGCGGCAGTAAAATATGGCGATCAGGTATCATACTTTGGTGGAAAGAGTGCCGGAGTCGAGAAGACTACAAGAGTAAAGGCAAGAGTAAAGGCTCAGGCTTTTGAAGAACTCCTTGAAAGCCGTGATAAGGTAATAATCATGGCCCATAAGAGACCGGATGCAGATGCATTTGGTTCAGCGGTAGGTATCTATAGACTTGTTACAACTCTTAATCATAAGGCTCATATCGTTATAAATGAAGTAACAGATGCTATAAGACCGATAATAAGCAGTTTCAAGGGCAGTAATATCTATGGAGATATGATAATCAACAGCGAACAGGCTATCAATATGGTAGGCCCTGGTACAATGGTTGTTGTATGTGATGTTAACCGACCAAGTATGACAGAATGTGAAGAACTGCTTTCCATGGTTTCAAGCATAGTTGTATTTGACCATCACAGACAGACCAGCGAAGCGATCGCAAATGCTACATTGTCATATATTGAGCCATTTGCATCTTCTGCCTGCGAAATGATAACAGAAATGTTCCAGTATATTTCTATCAAACCAAAGATAAGACCGGTAGAGGCAGATGCTATGTATGCCGGAATTCTTATAGATACAGACAATTTTATGACTAAGACTGGTGTAAGAACATTTGATGCGGCCTCATATCTTAGAAAATGTGGTTCTGATGTAACCCGTGTGCGTAAGATGTTCAGAACCAATCTTATGGAAATGAAGGAAAGAGCACAGGGTATCAGCAATGCTGAGATCTACATGAATAGCTTCGCTCTTTCATATGTAGTGCCGGATCCAAATTCCGGTGATGCACCGACAGTGCCGGTTGCAAAAGCAGCAAACGAATTACTTAATGTTGAAAATATAAAAGCCTCATTTGTTGTTACTGAGGCTGAAAATGGAACTCTTTATGTATCTGCCAGATCAATAGGTGATATGAATGTTCAGGTCATTATGGAGAAATTTGGCGGCGGCGGACATGCTACTGTAGCAGGAGTTCAGCTTAAGGATACTACCAAGGAAGAGTTCTTTGCTAAATTAAAAGAAATACTTGCGTCAATGTATTCGGAAGGAGAAATCTGATGAAGGTTATATTACTTGAAGATGTTAAATCTCTTGGAAAAAAGGGACAGATTGTTGAAGTTAATACAGGTTATGCCAGAAATTTCGTACTCCCAAAGGGACTTGGGGTTGAAGCTACTGGTAAGAATTTAAATGATCTTAAGCTTAAGAATGCAAATGATAAGAAGGTAGCTGCTGAAAATCTAGCGGCTGCACAGAAACTTGCAGAGTCTCTTAAGGATAAAGAAGTAAAGACAACTATGAAAGTCGGCGAAGGCGGAAAAGTTTTTGGTTCAGTTTCGTCTAAGGAAATTGCTGAACTTTGCAAGTCACAGCTGAATTTAGAAGTAGATAAGAAGAAGATTTTGATAAAGGATCCTATCAGAAGTATCGGTACTACGATCGTTGGTATCAAGCTTCATCCAGAAGTAACAGCAGAATTAAGGGTTCATGTAACTGAGGCATAGTATGGCGGATAACGAAAGCAGTATAAAGAGAATATTGCCCCATGATAATGATGCAGAGCGCGGTATAATCGGATCTATGATGATGGATCCGGATGCTATATCTGATGTCAGTGGTTTTCTTGTAAAGGAAGATTTCTATAACATTCAGTATGGGCTTTTATTTGATGCCATGTGCCGCATTTTTAATGAAGGTAAGCAGGTTGATCAGATCACTTTATCGGAGAAACTGCGTCAGATGGGGGCTCCGGAAGAAATCTATAAATTGGAATACTTAAGTGATATCTTAGCTGGTCAGCAGACTTCTGCTTTTGTTATGAATTATGCTGGCATTGTACGTGATAAGGCCACTCTTCGTAAGATGATCAAAGCTTCAGATGTTATAGCCATGAACTGTTATGAAGCAAAGGACACCACGGAAAATATCCTTGGGGAGGCGGAAGATTCCATCTTTAAGCTTGTTCAGGACAGAAATGGGTCAAGAGAATTTACCCCTATGAATGAAGTTGTGGTAAATGTCATCAATGAGATTGAAGATGCAGCAAAGAATAAGGGTAGAGTTACAGGTATTCCTACAGGATTTATAGACCTTGATCTTAAACTTGCAGGACTTCATGGAGGTGAGCTGATACTTATCGCTGCCCGTCCTGCCATGGGTAAGACTGCATTTGAGCTTAGTATAGTTCACCATGTTGCAGTTAAGGAAAATGTGCCTGTAGCAGTATTTTCTCTCGAAATGAGTAAAGAGTCTCTTACACAGCGTCTTCTGGCTATAGATGCCATGGTAGACTCTCAGAATATAAGAACTGGTGAACTTTCTGATGATGATTGGGATAAGATTATTGAAAGCTCGGATAGTATAGCAGCTGCACCGATCTTTATAGATGACGATTCTGATCTTACTATCTCAAAAATGAGATCTAAGTGTAGAAAATTAAAGCAGACCAAGAATATCGGTCTTATAGTGATCGACTACTTGCAGCTTATGAGTTCTCAGGGGAATGTTGAATCTCGTCAGCAGTTTATCTCTGAAGTATCTCGTGCCATGAAGGGTATTGCCCGTGAACTTAAGGTTCCGGTAATTGCTCTTTCACAGCTTAATCGTGCGGTTGATTCCCGTCCGGATCATAGACCTGTACTTGCGGATCTCCGTGAATCAGGAGCCATCGAGCAGGACTCTGACGTTGTAATGTTTATTTATAGAGATGAATATTATAATCCGGAAACAGAACGTCCGGGTATAGCTGAGATAATAGTTGCCAAGCAGAGAAGTGGTTCTACAGGACCTGTAGATCTGGCGTGGTTAGGACAGTATACAAAGTTTGCAAATTTAGTGAGATAAAAAATGTAGATTTAAAAAGTACCAGACTAAAGGAGGTCTGGTACTTTTTTTATAAATCTACATTTTTTTATTATTTACTAATTGTTTGCCGTTTTTTAACAGCGGCTTACTGGCCCTGAATGCGGATCAATTTCTTTAGAAGCTGTTCGTCGCTCATTTCATAAACATTATCGATGACCCAGATATGCATATCTTTGGCTCTCTGTTTAAAAAAGTTAGTTCCACTGGTCTTTTCATTGCAAGGAGTAGCCATTACTATAGCTTTCTTTGCGTATTTGCCGCCGAAACGGCTGGTGACAGTCTGAAGTTCATGAAGAGCTTTGCTGTCGACTCTTCCGCTCTTACAGGAAATAAATGTTGGGACCACATTGTGCATAAGAATCACATCAATCTCATTTATTGTTTCAGGATCTCGATACATAGCTTCAGGGTTCTCAGGCGCTGAAAGGCGTGGTTCTTTTATCTCACCGTCCCAGTCAATTACTGCGCTGATAACATAGTCGTTAAATATATCCTTTCGTCTTGAAGCGACTTCATATACATGGAGCTCTAAGATATTTCCGGTTTTGGTTACTATGTTTTTTATCATTTTATTTTTGAACTGGAATATGATCTCTCTTTTTTCTGTTACAAAACCGCGGAGGGCATCGAGATCACGGAGTCTGTAAAAGAGATTTACGGCATCGTCCAATTCGCTTTTTGGGAGAGTATAGAAATCATTTTCATCTGCGGGATATTTCTTTATTACATCTTCTATGATGGAACAATATTTATTCCACTTATGATTTAAAGCTTTGGAAAGATCCCAGATTTTTTGGACATCTTTTCTAAAATCCTCAGTGAATTCCCAGGTGGCAAAGCTTCCAGAAGATCTGGTGAGTGTGCCTCCATGAAGGATTATATCCTGCATGACAGTCATATGTACCTGGCCATCAACTTTTGTCACTTCATCGCCACTAAAATCTACCTCTGTGCCCGTGTATGGGTCAATTCTAAGGGTTTTTATTGCTTTTTTGGAAGATATATACCCAAAAGCAATCAGAAGCATTTCTCCGCCTCCTGTGAGCTCAAAACGGGCATTAGGATGCTCAGTCAGGATATCATTTATAGTTTTCACACATAGTTCAAAATCATCTCTTGGTACTTCGATAAATTCGATAGCTGTTGACGGACTTGTCATCTCAGCGAAATTCTGAAGACTTTTCATTTTTTTTGTCAACATGTTATGCTTATGCCCGAGAAAGATTATTCTTTCAGGCTTATATTTAAGTAAAACCGTTATATTTTCAAGCGCTTCTTCGGAAAAGAATTCTACAAAACAACCACCCATAATATGCCTCCTTCAAATAAGTAACCTCCAATTATTCCGCGGACGTTATACTAGGTTTAGTATATCAAAGAAGAAAAAATATTGCATTAACCGGCTACATTTTTTATAATGCAAGATAATGACGTAAATTTGGATACTTAAAAAGTATATATGCAATGAATTAGAATTACGGGAGAAAAAAATGATTAGTGATAATGAGCTTGCTAGAATTAAAGAATTAAAAGAAAAGCATGATGCTGTGATACTTGCACATTATTATGTTGATGGCGATGTACAGGCTGTAGCAGATTATGTTGGAGATTCCTTCTTTCTTGCAAAGACCGCAACTAAGATCAAAGCAAAGACCATAGTATTTGCCGGCGTATCTTTCATGGGAGAGAGTGCAAAGATCCTCAATCCTGAGAAAAAGGTAGTCATGGTAGATGAGTATGCAGATTGTCCGATGGCTCATATGGTTGATATTGATGACATTAAGAAAGTAAGAGAAGAATACAGTGATGTAGCTGTAGTCTGCTATGTTAATTCAACAGCCGAGATAAAGTCATATTCTGATGTCTGTGTTACATCATCAAATGCATTAAAGGTCGTAAAGAATCTTCCTAACAAGAACATTTTCTTTATTCCTGATTATAATCTTGCTCATTATATATCAGAACAGCTTCCTGAGAAGCATTTTATCTTTAATGATGGTTTCTGCCATGTACATAAATCAATCAATAAAGAAGAGGTGCTTGCTGCAAAAGAGATGCATCCTGATGCAGAGGTGCTGACACATCCAGAATGTACAGCTGATGTCCTTGCCATTTCAGATTTTATAGGAAGTACATCAGAGATAATAGATTATGCTACAGCAAGTGCAAAGAAGGAATTCCTTGTATGCACTGAGATGGGCGTGTTCTATGAATTAGGACAGAAGAATCCTGAGAAGAAATTCTATTCTGTGGGACATAGACAGTTCTGTCCAAATATGAAGAAAGTAACAGTTGATAAGCTTATCAAGAAGCTTGAGAATTTAGAACCAGAAGTTATCCTTCCGGAAGAACTTTCTCTTAAAGCAAATGCACCGCTTATCAAGATGCTTGAACTTGCTTCAAAATAAAGGGTTTTGATCTAAGGCAGGTATTTTAAATGGATAATAAAACTGTTCTTATTACAGGAGCTTCCCGGGGGATAGGGAGAGCCTTTGCTGTTTTATGTGCAAAGAATAAAGATTTTGATAATATCTGTGTAATAGGAAGAAATACAAATTTATCCTCATTGGTAGAAGAAATAGGAAAGATAGATCCGAATAAGAATGTTCTTACTTTCTATGGTGATGTAGGAGACTATGAGTTTGTTTCTGAAACAGTCGAGAAGATAATGAAAAAGACTAAAAGGATCGACCTTTTGGTAAATTCAGCTGCCATATCATACGTAGGACTGCTGATAGATATGACAAAGGCAGACTGGGACGAAACCATTTCATCTAATGTGGACTCGGTTTTTAACACATGTCGTGCCACGGTCCCACATATGGTAAGAGTATTAAGTGGAAAGATAATAAATGTGTCCTCGGTATGGGGACTTTGTGGAGCTTCATATGAGGTGGCCTATTCTGCTTCAAAAGGAGCTATAAATTCATTTACTAAAGCTCTTGCAAAAGAGTTAGGGCCTAGTCATATAGCAGTAAATGCTATTGCTTTCGGAATAGTGGATACAGATATGAATGGACATCTTACAGAGGAAGATAAAGCAATGGTGGTGGATGAAGTTCCTTATGGAGCAATGGCAACTCCAAAGGAGGCGGCAGAGGCTATTTATAAGATGTATGAAATGCCGGATTATTTTACTGGGGAAGTACTAAAATTTGACGGAGCATGGATTTAAAAAATCCAGGAAGTCGGAGGGATAGTTGGATGAAGAAAAAGAATAATGTAGCAGGACTCTTCTTTGGAAGTTTACTTAGAGCATTTGTTGTAATAGGCGCACTGGTCATAGTAGCACTTGGCGTCATCATTGTAAAACAGGTTGTTTCTACAGGAGAAAAGAAGTCAAAGTCAGGAACAAATACATCAAATTATGCTGACGGAGATAGAGATGAACTTCTTACAGCAGAACCAAAAAAGAAAGAAGATGCTGATGATAAGTCAGATGATGATAAAAAGAAGGAAGATAATAAAAAAACTATAAGTGGAAGTATTGATTATAATGTTCCGGTAATAGTGCTTAATGGAACTGAGACTCCCGGACTTGCAGGAGAGTGGGTAAACAGACTTAAAGATGCAGGTTTTACAAATGTTCAGCCAGGTAATTATTTCAGTGAGACTACTGGGACCAAGGTTTATTCTTCAGATGGTTCAGGGGCTGCACTTACAGAGCTCTTTAATGATGCTGAATCAGTTAAAGGTATGATCGATCAGGTGGAAACTGACGTACCTCTTAGTGATGGGCAGATCGTAGTAGTTATAAGCAGTTCCGATGATGTACTTTCTAAGTGACAGGATACTGGAATTGTCTATATCAAGTTAAAAATTAACAAATTGATGGTACTATTTTTATGAAAAATAGCAAGATTATGTAAATTTGGTTAATGTTTCACAATGAATCTCAATGAAGACGGGCTATGTAGCCCGTTTTTTTGTTGAAATCTCCTAGAATACGGGGATTAGTGGTAATTATTAACAAAAGTTGTCAAAAGTATTTATGCAATAAAGGTATGGAGAGTTAATTCTTATTGGAGTAATATACCAATAGTTAATAAAGCACATTAGCCGGATTCCGGCGTTTATTAGTAGGAGGAGATAAGTAATGTCTAGTTTATCACTTAAGAACATTTACAAAATTTATCCAAACGGTTTCAACGCTGTTAAGGATTTCTGTCTTGATATTCAGGATAAGGAATTCATCATTTTCGTAGGACCATCTGGATGCGGAAAGTCAACAACACTTCGTATGATCGCAGGTCTCGAAGACATCAGCTCAGGTGAGTTATGGATCGGTGACAAGCTCGTTAACGACGTAGAGCCAAAGGACAGAGATATCGCCATGGTATTCCAGAACTACGCTCTTTATCCACACATGTCAGTATATGACAACATGGCATTCGGCCTTAAGTTAAGAAAGGTTTCAAAGGATAAGATTGATAAGCAGGTTCATGAAGCTGCTAAGATCCTTGAAATCGAGCACCTCCTTGATCGTAAGCCAAAGGCTTTATCAGGTGGTCAGAGACAGCGTGTAGCTATGGGACGTGCTGTACAGATGCGTGTTGAGATCTCAAAGCTTCATCAGAGACTTCAGACAACAATCATCTACGTTACACATGACCAGACAGAAGCTATGACACTTGGTACACGTATCGTAGTTATGAAGGATGGTGTTATCCAGCAGGTTGACACACCTCAGAACCTTTATGATCATCCACAGAACCTCTTCGTTGCAGGTTTCATGGGAATGCCTCCTATGAACTTCATCGATTGTAAGGTTGTTAAGTCAGGTGCAGATGTACTTCTTATGTTCGGTTCACATTCAATCAAGGTTCCAGAAGCTAAGGCTAACAAGCTTATCGCTGGTGGATACATTGATAAGGATGTTGTTCTTGGTATCCGTCCAGAAGATATCCATGATGAGCAGCTCTTCATCGAATCATCACCTGAATCAGTTATTGATGCAAGAATCAACATTTACGAAATGCTCGGTGCTGAAGTATACCTTTACTTCTCAATCGATCAGTTCGATATCACAGCTAGAGTTAATGCTCGTACAACAGCTAGACCTGGCGATACAGTTCAGTTCGCATTTGATCTTTCTAAGATCCATATCTTCGATAAGGAAACAGAGCAGATCATCGCTAACTAATCATAATTAAGACTTTTCTAAGAGGGAATATGGTGAATTACCGTATTTCCTCTTTTTTTTATGAGAGTTTTCTGTTAAAATCAAGTGGAGTGTTTCTTTTAGGCAGAACTATGCCCTAATGAAACATTTAGAATGTATGGGGAGCATAAACACTCTTTTGCAGAGAAAAAAAAGAAAAGAAGGAGTGAAAGATAATGATTTCAAATCAGATCTTACAGGATACGATCGAAGGAATTAAGACGATTACAAAAGTTGACCTTGTAATCATGGACATTGAAGGACGTGCGCTGGCAAAGACTGTAGAAGGCAACTTCGAAGGCTATGAAGATGCAGTTGCTGCATTTGCTGAGTCTCCAGCTGAGAGTCAGTCTCTTCTTGGGTATCATTTTTTTAAAGTAAATGATGATAAACAGCTCGAATATGTCATTATGGCAAAGGGAGATAATGATAGCACATATATGGTAGGAAAGATGGCGGCATTCCAGGTGCAGAGCCTTCTTGTTGCCTATAAAGAGAGATTTGATAAAGATAACTTTATTAAGAATCTTCTCCTTGATAATCTCCTTCTTGTTGATATTTATAACAGAGCAAAGAAGCTTCACATCGATACAGATGTAAAGAGAGTTGTGTTTATAATTGAAACAAAGACAGAAAAGGACAATAATGCTCTTGAAACAGTTAGAAATCTTTTCGCAAGTAAGACAAAGGATTTCATTACAGCTGTAGATGAGAAGGATATCATCCTTGTTAAGGAAGTTAAGCCAACAGAGACTTATGAAGATTTAGCAAAGGTTGCAAAGGTCATTGTTGATATGCTCAATACAGAAGCAATGATTTCAGTACATGTAGCATTTGGTACAATCGTAAATGAGATCAAGGAAGTTTCAAGATCTTATAAGGAAGCAAAGATGGCTCTGGATGTAGGAAAGATCTTCTACAGTGACAGAAATATCATAGCTTATAACAATCTTGGTATTGGCAGACTTATCTATCAGCTCCCAATTCCACTTTGCAGAATGTTCATTAAAGAAATATTTGATGGAAAGTCTCCTGATGAATTTGATGATGAAACACTTACAAC
Organism: uncultured Lachnospiraceae bacterium; assembly: GCA_902789175.1. GTDB lineage: Bacteria > Bacillota > Clostridia > Lachnospirales > Lachnospiraceae > Eubacterium_Q. The sequence goes on along the minus strand of CADANF010000018.1, from coordinate 7,790 downwards.
AATCAACAAGTTCTTTGAGAATAACCTCAACGTTTCAGAAACATCAAGACAGCTGTACATTCACAGAAATACACTTGTATACCGTCTCGACAAGATAGAGAAGGCTACAGGACTTGACTTAAGAGTATTCGAAGATGCTATCACATTTAAGATTGCTCTTATGGTCGTAAAATATATGAAATATATGGAGACACTTGATTTCTAACTTGACGCCCTAATGTTTCATAAAAATGGAAGGATATACTTTTTAACATGATCAGTTTAGAAAATGTAACTATGAAGTACCCTACCGGAACAGTAGCTTTAAAAGATATTAACTTAAAGATTGAAGATGGAGAATTCGTATTCATCGTTGGTAGTTCTGGTTCGGGAAAGACAACAATGATTGAGCTTCTTTTAAGAGAAATGGCTCCAACTAAGGGTAGAATCACTATCGCAGGTTATGATTATAACAAGATTAAGAAAAGACAGATTCCAAGGGTAAGAAGAAAGATTGGTGTAGTATTCCAGAACTTCAAACTTCTTAAGGATCGTACCGTATACGAAAATGTAGCATTTGCCCAGCGTGTTATAGAGACACCATCACGTTATATCAGACGTCAGGTTCCAGCAATGCTTACATTAGTTGGTCTTGCAGATAAGTATAAGTCATATCCAAGAGAGCTTTCAGGTGGTGAGCAGCAGAGAGTTGCTATTGCAAGAGCGCTTGTTAATAAACCTGATATTATTCTTGCGGATGAGCCTACAGGTAACTTAGATCCAAAGAATTCATGGGAAATCATGAATCTTCTTGAAGACATCAACGCTAAGGGAACAACAGTTGTAGTTGTTACACATAATAAGGAAATAGTTGATGTTATGAAGAAGAGAGTAGTAACCTTAAAACACGGCGTTATCGTTAGCGACGTTGAGAAGGGAGGCTACATCGATGAGGATTAGTTCATTATGGTATAGTATCCGTCAGGGTCTTAAGAATATAAGAAGAAATTTTTTATTCTCTTTAGCTTCAATTGGTACTATTATTGCTTGTCTCTTCATTTTTGGACTTTTTTATGCAGTAATCGTAAATTTCAGATCTGCAATTAAAAATGTTGAAGGAAATATCTCTATTTCGGTATTCTTTAACGAAGGTGTTACTGAACAGCAGATAGATAATATCAAAGAACAGATTAGAACAAGAAGTGAAGTTGATACTATTGATTTCATTTCTGCAGAGGAAGCATGGAAGACTTTCTCAGATAAGAACTATGATGATCCAGAAGCAGCGCGTGAGACTTTCGGAACAGATAACCCACTTGCTAACTGTGAATCATTTAAGATTACTCTTAAAGATGTATCAAAGCAGGCTGATTTCGTTCAGTTCCTTCAGAGCATCGACGGAGTTCGTAAAGTAAGAAGTTCAGAATATACAGCTGATAGTGTGGCTGCCATCAATTCATTTGTTGGATATGCTTCTATTGCTATTATCGGTATTCTGTTCCTCGTATCTATATTCCTTATAAGTAATACTATTACAATTGGTATTTCAGTACGTAAGGAAGAGATTAAGATAATGAAGCTTATTGGTGCAACAAATGCTTTCGTTCGTGCACCATTCATAGTAGAAGGTGTTGTTATCGGACTTATTGGTTCCGTAATTCCTGTAGTTTTACTTTATTATTTATATGATATGGTAATTAACTATGTTGCAGGAAGGTTCTCAATCTTAAAGACACTTTTTGCTTTTGTTCCAGCGGGAACACTTTTCAAGACGCTTGCTCCAGTGTCAATTCTTATAGGTCTTGGAATAGGTTTCTTAGGAAGCTGGCTCACTACTAAGAAACATCTTAAAGTTTAATTTAATAATTAATAATTAGGAGAAGATCTTTTGAAAAAGAGAATTAGAGTGATATTAGTATCCCTGCTTGCAGCAATGCTGGCAGGGACTAATGTTTTTGCAGGTACTGGTCGTACCAGTGGGGATAATAATAAAACTAAATATGATGTATATCCAGAGACAAATCTTAGATTTGTTGAGGAAAAAGATATAATATATCTTGCATCTGGTTCAGACGCTGTGGTAACTACGGAAAATACTGAGAAGCCAGCTGAAAGACCGACAGAAAGTCCTTCAACAGAAAAAACAACAGTAGAAAATGGATCTGGAGTAACTACAGAGAATACAACAGAAAATACTACTGAAAAGTCAGAAGAAAATACTACGGAAGGAAATAAACAGCAGATCATTTCCTCCCCATCTTACTCATACACTAATGCAGATATTCAGCAGCTTAAAAAAGAGTATTCCAATACAAAATCTGAGAAAGAAAAGGTTTCTAAGGAATTAAAGGAACTTATGTCTCAGCAGAATGATTTCATTACTGTTCTTCAGAAAATGGATGAAAAGATAATGGAATATGAAGACAAGAAGAAAGATCTGCAGGATAAGAAAAAAAGAGCTGAAGAAACTGTAGCTGTTATAAACAAAGAATTAGAACAGGCCGAGGAAGAAGAAAATGCTCAATATGAGATTTTAAAAGCTCATATTCAGAATGCTTATGAAAATCAGAATTTTACTTATCTTGATGCTCTTCTTAATGCTGCTGATTTTGGCGATGTTCTTAATAATGCAGAATATATACAGGCAGTAGATGACTATGATAAGAAACTGCTGGATGATTTTACAGAAAAAAGAAGAACTATCGCAAATAAGAAGGTTCTTTTAGAGTCTATTGTTGATGATTCAGGACTTCTTGAGCAGGCATTAAATGATGAAGAAGAAATATTAATTGAGCTTTCTGATGCAAAGGATAAGCAGATTGCTGATTATCAGGCTGCTATTGATTCGGGTAAGAGTAAGCTTGAATCTTTAGAACAGCTTGAGTTTAATCAGACTTCAAAACTTAGTAATATTGAAAAAACATCACATACAATTGTTGTATATGAGCAGGGCGCATATAATGGTGAAAAATTTGCATGGCCATGTCCATCAAGTACTTATATCACATCATATTTTGGTGGAAGAGATGCACCAATAGCGGGGGCTAGCACATATCATATGGGTATTGATATAGGGGCGGATATGGGAGATTACGCTGTTGCGGCCATGAGTGGAACGGTTATCCATACAGGATATATCGAGGCTATGGGTAATACGATTATGATAGATATTGGAAGTGGATATACAATCGTTTATGAACATCTTTCAGGATATGCATGTTCTCCTGGAGATAAGGTAGTTCGTGGACAGGTTGTAGGATATGTAGGAAGTACAGGTATTTCAACAGGAGCACATCTTCATTTTGGCGTTAGACATAATGGGGAATATGTTGATCCATTGGATTACCTTTTGGAAAAAGGACAATAGAATAAAATGAAACGTAAGAGATTATTAGGATCATTTATAGTATCTGCTTTAGTTATTACAAGTCTTTGCGGCTGTTCTAAAGGTGATCTATCAAATGTAAAAGATGGAAATGCCAGTGTGGATGCTAAATTAAATGGTGAAAATGCAAGTGCAACTGAGGCACCATTTGATATTGATTCAAAAGACACTAAACAAAAGACAAATGAAATTGAAGGTCTTATCGATAATTATTTCTATTTTGATGAAGACCCATCTAAGCAGGAAGAGAGATACTATGACGGTATTCTTGAGGGTTTAGATGATCCGTATTCAGTTTATTATACAAAAGAAGAATATGATAAATTGATGGAAGACGACAGTGGAGAATACTGTGGTATTGGCGCAACAGTATCAAAGAAAGTGGATACAGGTCTTACTTATGTGGTTAAGCCTATTAAGAACAGTCCTGCAGAGGCTGCTGGAGTACTTCCAGGAGATGTATTTATTTCAGTTGATGATACAGAGATTACAACAGATATGGAGCTTGAGCAGGTTGTTAAGATGATCCGCGGTACCAAGGGTACAACAGCAAAGATCAGATTTTACCGCGAAAGTATCAAGGATTATGTAACTATTGAAATTAAGAGAGATACTGTTCAGAATTACACCGTCGATTATTCAATGCTCGATGGTAACATTGGATATATTAAGATCGATCAGTTTATTGATAATACTCCAAAACAGTTTTATGAAGCAGTGGATAGCCTTACAAACGATGGGGCTAAGTCAATCATATTTGACCTTAGAGATAATCCTGGTGGACTTGTGAGTGCTGTAACAGCAATGGCTGATTATATCATTGACGATGATGCAAAGGCTAAGGGCGCAGAAAAGAAGGGGCTTCTTCTTTCAACTCAGGATAAAAATGGAAAAGATGTAACAAAACCTGTTTATTGCTCAGATGGACACAAGGTGGATCTTCCAATGGTAGTTCTTGTAAATGGAAATAGTGCAAGTGCAGCGGAAATATTTACAGGTGTGCTTAGAGACTATGGAGTAGCAACTGTTGTTGGAGAAAATACTTATGGTAAAGGTATAATGCAGTCAGTATTTCCTCTTAAGGATGGTTCTGCTGTAAAACTTACTATTGCTAAATATTTCATTCCTTCAGGAGAAGATATCCATAAGAAGGGTATTGCTCCAGATGTAGAGGTTGTTTTAGATGAAAGCCTTAAGTATGTGGCAGACAAGCCTATAGATAAGGATAATCAGCTTCAGAAGGGTATTGAGATCCTTGGAGGTAAGCCAGTAAAGGCCAGTGCTTCAGATGCAGGTGAGGAAAAGAAATAAGAAATGTATGTGCATTTCTTATGGATTTCGTTTATAATTGTTTCTTGCGGGCTTTAAGCTTGCATAACATTTAAAATATTTTCTTGCAGATTTGCTGGATCAATACAGAGTATGTTTATAGCAGCTTTAATGACAGCATTGACGCAGCATATAATGTTTGGTTTCGTGCCAGACATTTATTAATAAAAGATCAGGGAGATTAAATGATGAATCGAGAGACTATCATCGTGCTTGACTTTGGAGGTCAGTACAATCAGCTTATCGCCAGACGTGTCAGAGAATGCAATGTCTATGCGGAAGTTCGCCCATACACTATGACTCTTGATGAAATTAAAGAGATAAATCCAAAGGGAATCATCTTTACTGGTGGACCTAATAGTGTTTATCTTGAGACTTCACCAAGTTATTCTAAGGAAATTTTCAACCTTGGAATTCCTGTTATGGGTATCTGTTATGGTTCACAGCTTATGGCTCATCTTCTTGGAGGTAAGGTTGCTACCGCTCCAGTAAGTGAATATGGGTCTACAGCTACAGAAATTCTTGAGGAGAATTCTAAGCTTTTCAAGGGCGTTAAGAAGGATCCTACTGTTTGGATGAGTCATACAGACTACATTGCGGAAGTTCCAGAGGGATTTAAGATTACAGCGAAAACTAAGGATTGTCCTGTAGCTGCTATGGAAAATGAGGAAAGAAAGCTTTATGCTACACAGTTCCATCCAGAAGTAATGCATACAGAACAGGGACAGGATATGCTCCGCAACTTCGTTATCGATGTATGTGGATGCAGTGGTTCATGGAAGATGGACAGCTTTGTTGAGTCAACAATAAAAGAGCTTCGCGAGAAGATTGGAAATGGAAGAGTTCTTCTTGCTCTTTCAGGTGGTGTGGATTCATCTGTTGCAGCAGCTCTTCTTGCAAAAGCTGTAGGTAAACAGCTTACCTGCGTATTTGTAGATCATGGTCTTCTTCGTAAAGATGAGGGCGATCAGGTAGAAGAGATCTTCGGTGAGAAGGGTAAGTTCGATCTTAACTTCATCCGTGTAAATGCTGCTGAAAGATATTATAAGAAACTTGAAGGCGTTACTGAGCCGGAGAAGAAGAGAAAAATCATCGGTGAAGAATTCATCCGTGTATTTGAGGAAGAATCTATTAAGATCGGTGAAGTTGATTTTCTTGCTCAGGGTACTATTTACCCTGATGTTATTGAATCAGGACTTGGAAAATCGGCTACTATCAAGTCTCATCACAATGTAGGCGGACTTCCTGAAGATGTTCGCTTTAAGGAGATTGTAGAGCCTCTCAGAATGCTCTTTAAGGATGAGGTAAGACGCGCAGGTCTCGAACTTGGACTTCCAGAATACCTTGTATTCCGTCAGCCATTCCCAGGTCCAGGACTTGGAATAAGAATTGTTGGTGAAGTAACAGCTGAAAAGGTTAAGATTGTCCAGGATGCTGATGCAATCTACAGAGAAGAGATTGATAAGGCATATGATGCAGGTCTTATGAAGGCTAAGCCAAATCAGTACTTTGCAGCTCTTTCTAACATGCGTTCAGTCGGTGTTATGGGAGACTTTAGAACATATGATTATGCTGTAGTTCTTCGTGCTGTAAACACATCAGATTTCATGACAGCTGATTGCACAGAGATTCCATTTGAAGTGCTCCAGAAAGTCATGAACCGCATCATAAATGAAGTTAAGGGAGTAAACCGCGTAATGTACGACCTTACTTCAAAACCACCAGGAACTATAGAGCTTGAATAACAAGTCATGCAGTTCGAGAATAAAAACGCACCGAGAATGCTTTGCATTCAGAGGGGCGTTTTTTATTCTTGAACTATACGGCGCCTATGGCGACGGTACTTGAGGAGCGAAGCGAGTCAAGTACAGAGCATGGCTGGAATAATGGATTATCGCTGGAAACGGGCATAAAAACAGAATTTTTAAATTGTCTGGTTGCAAAATGGTTGCAATAATCATCAGTTTAATATCCGGTCTCATTTTGTCTTGTTTTGACTCGTTTTGTCTCGTCTCGTCCGACATTGGACATATACGCGGGAAAAGAATAGTGATAATATTAAGATAGAAAAAGCAAAGGCATTTAAGATGCGTGAGAAGAATTGATTTTCTTCCCACGCATTTTTTATGCCTATTTTTTATGTGCAGATTTAAGCAAGTTTAAGGAGGTGGTGGAATATATGCGTGTTCAGAATTGTTATTCGGTAATGATGTAGTTTTCAACATCTGATGGTTTGATTATTTATCGCTTGCAAGCAATATATCGAGCGATAAAAGCAAGCGATAAGCGATAAAATTTGCAAGCATATCTTGAATCGTAACGCAAATCGCGTTACAATAAACAAAAAAGGAGTTGATACGTATGGAGAAAACAGCAACACTCAATTTAAGAGTTAATCCTACAACGAAAAAATCAGCTGAGGATGTGCTTTCACGTCTTGGAATTCCTATGTCTACAGCTATTGATATGTATTTAAGACAGATTACGCTCACAGGTGGAATTCCTTTTAGAGTTTCATTGCCTCAGGCACCAGATGCTATTAATGCGGATCTAATGACGAATGCAGAGATTCATACAAAATTACAGGAAGGCTTTGAGAATATTGAAGCTGGACGAGTACATGATGCAAAGGCTGCATTTGCAGCTTTTAGAGAGAACCACAGATGAGAGAATATCCTGTAAAAATTACTGAAACAGCTTTGAATGATATGAATGGGATATATGAGTATATTGCAGTTAATTTGCAATCGCCGGAAAATGCTATGGGGCAGTATAACAGAATAGCTGATTGTGTACTTGAACTTGGCTTCTTTCCAGAGAAATTTAGACTGGTAGATTTTGAACCGGAACGCTCACAAGGACTTAGGCGAATGCTAGTAGATAATTACTCGGTATTTTATGTATTCAAGGACGAGACTGTCACGGTAACTAGAGTATTATACAGTGCCTCTGATATTGAAAAGAGACTGAAAGAAGATGCTAGCGTTATGCTAGCGTTAGGTCAATTGGAAAACTAAATTCCAGTTGCCCCATCTCTCTGACTGGAACTTACTATTGCAAAGACAAGGGGTGGAAGTAACTTCTCCAAATATCCCTG
>CADANF010000017.1 GCA_902789175.1 uncultured Lachnospiraceae bacterium | reverse complement strand
TTCCATGGTTTTTTACCTCCACGGAAAAGGATATCACTCTTAGTGGAAACCTACATTTTTATTTTCCACTTTTACGACATTTTTATAGTATCATTTACAGATAGCATGTCTAAATGTTTTGTAATGATTCTATCACTATCGGATGCGGGAAACAATTAGAGAAAAGCCAATATAGTTAATTTAATTTAGTCATTCCACATTTAAATGACTAAATTAAACACCTTGATGATGTAATTGAATAAGGGTATAATGTTAATTGTAAAATAAGAAATTAAGCTATGAACTGATTAAATAGTTGTTTTGGAGAATGCATGAGAGAATTTGAGTACAAAGAAAAATGCAAGCAATTATTAACAATTGACCTTGTTAAAAAACTTACCCTTATAAATGAATATAAAGGCGAACAGAGACTCTTTATTGAAGCTCATAGAGATGAATTAAAAGAATTAATCGATTTAGCCAAGATTCAGAGTACAGATGCATCCAACAGAATAGAAGGAATTTTTACAGTAGATGACAGGTTAAAGAATCTGGTACAGAAGAAGACAACCCCTCGAAACAGGGATGAATCTGAAATAGCAGGCTATAGAGATGTGCTTAATACCATCCATGAAAGCTATGACTATATACCAGTTAATCCTAATTTCATCCTTCAACTTCACCGGGATATGTATAAATTCATTGGAAATAATAGCGGAGGTATATATAAAACCAGCGATAACATTATTCAGGAAATAGGAAAAGACGGAGAAAAGAAGGTAAGGTTTCAGCCTGTTCCGGCCTGGGAAACAGCAGAGGCCATGGAAATGTTATGCAATGCCTACAAAAATGCAATAAATGAGGTTGATCCACTTATACTTACCTGTATGTTTATCCTTGATTTCCTTTGCATTCATCCATTTAACGATGGAAATGGAAGAATGAGCAGACTTCTTACGTTGCTTCTTCTTTATAAATCTGGCTTTTTAGTTGGAAAATATATAAGTATAGAGAAAATAATTGAAAAATCAAAAGAAACCTATTACGAAGTGCTTCAGGCTAGTTCAACTGGATGGCACGAGGGGGAAAATGATTATGGTCCCTTTGTTTCCTACATGTTGGGTGTAATTGTAAAGGCATATAAAGAGTTTGAAACAAGGGTAAAACTTGTAACTGATCCCAATATATCAAAGTTTAACAGGATTTCTGAAATAATTGAAAATCACATAGGGACAATTACAAAGTCAAAACTTTTGGAAATGAATCCGGATATTAGTGATACAACAGTTCAGAGAGCTTTGGCGGATTTATTAAAGAATAACAAGATTATAAAAATCGGTGGCGGCCGTTACACTAAATATGTGTGGAATAGGGAGGACTAGATGATTACAGGAGAATTAAAGAATAAGATTGACAGTCTTTGGGATACATTTGCAGCGGGTGGACTTGTAAATCCTCTGGAAGTAATAGAACAGATTACTTATTTAATGTTTATAAGAGATCTGGATGACATGGACAATAAGAGCGAAAAAGAAAGCGCGATGCTGGGGCTTCCATATAAAAGCATTTTTTCTGATGAAGTTAAGATTGGCGATCGTACTATTGAAGGAAAACAGTTGAAATGGTCCGTATTCCACGACTTTCCTGCAGGAAGAATGTACACAGTAATGCAGGAATGGGTATTTCCGTTTATCAAGAATCTTCATGGAAATAAGAACAGTGCATATTCAAAATATATGGATGATGCCATTTTTAAGCTTCCAACACCACTATTATTATCAAAAGTAGTGGATTCTTTAGATGACATTTATGCGTTAATGAATGAAACTCAGTCATCAGATGTACGTGGAGACGTATATGAATATCTTCTTAATAAGATTGCACAGGCCGGAAGAAATGGACAGTTTAGAACTCCAAGGCACATTATCAGAATGATGGTTGAAATGGTTGATCCAAAGGCAGATGACACAATCTGTGATCCAGCTTGCGGAACATCAGGATTCCTTGTATCTGCAGCGGAATATTTAAAAGAAACAAAAAAAGAAGAGATTTTCTTCAACAAAGATAAAAAAGAACACTATATGAATTCAATGTTTAATGGATTTGATATGGATAGAACTATGCTTCGTATCGGCGCCATGAACATGATGACACATGGAATTGATAATCCATTTATTGAATATAGAGATAGCTTATCGGATCAGAATTCTGATAATGATAAATATTCACTTATCCTTGCAAATCCACCATTTAAGGGAAGTCTTGATGCTAATGCAGTTTCAAGTGACTTATTAAAGGTTTGCAAAACAAAAAAGACAGAGTTACTTTTCCTTACTTTATTCCTTAGAATACTTAAGGTTGGTGGAAGATGTGCCTGCATTGTACCTGATGGAGTGCTTTTCGGTTCGTCAAAAGCCCATAAGGATATTCGTAAACATATAGTTGAAGATAACAGACTTGAGGCTGTTATTTCCATGCCTTCAGGTGTATTTAAACCATATGCAGGAGTATCAACAGCAATCCTTATATTTACAAAGACAAATCATGGTGGAACTGATAATGTCTGGTTCTATGACATGACAGCTGATGGATACAGCCTTGATGATAAGCGAACTCCTGTAAGCGAAAATGATATTCCAGATATTATAGAAAGATTTAAGAATCTTGATAAGGAAATAGAACGCAAGCGTACTGAAAAGTCATTTATGGTTCCTAAGCAGGAGATAGTAGATAATGAATACGACTTGTCTATCAATAAATATAAAGAAGTTGAATATGTGAAGGTAGAATATCCACCAACATCTGAGATCATGGCTAATATCAGAGATATAGAAAAGCAGATAGCAGTAGAGATGGATGAATTAGAAAGGTTATTAAAGTAATAAAGGGGAAAATTGTGGAAAAGAAAGTATTTGATTTAGAAAAAAAAGAAGAAAAACCGGTTATTGCCATTTGTTATGATTTTGATAAAACATTGTCACCTAATGATATGCAGGCTCAAGGATATATTCAGTCTGTTAATTATGATGTTAAGGTGTTTTGGGAAGAGTCAAATGAATTAGCTCAAAACAATGACATGGATCAGAATTTGGCATATATGTTGAAAATGATTGAAAAAAGTAGAGGAAATTTTTATTTGACGAAAGAAGCACTTATGGAATATGGGGCAAAAGTAGATTTATATCCAGGGGTAGATAAATGGTTTTCTCATATTCAAGAATATGCCCAAGAAAAGGGGGTAATAGTCGAACATTATATCATTTCATCAGGTTTGAAAGAAATGATTGAAGGAACTGAAATGGCTAAAGCTGGTGCGTTTAAAAAAATATATGCAAGTTCTTATTACTATGATAAATATGGGGTCGCATATTGGCCTGCACAGGTTGTAAATTATACAAATAAAACACAGTTTTTATTTCGAATTAAAAAAGGAACTTTAGATATTAACGATGATAGAGTTAATGATTATTTTCCTCCGGAAGAAATAAGAATACCATTTAAAAATATGATATATATAGGAGATAGTGCAACAGATATTCCGTGTATGAAGTTGGTTAATTCTTATGGAGGGTATTCCATAGGAGTATATGATCCTAAAAAGAAAGATAAAGAAAAAGTTTATAAAATGATAAATGAAGGCAGGATTAAATATTTTGTTCCGGCTGATTATACAGAAGGTGGTGAATTAGATGTACTTATAAAAAATATAATTGAAAAAACGCAGAAAAGTGAAGAAATAGAAAAAAGATATTATGATAACAAATTAGAAGCAAGCAATAATAGGGTTAACATGTATGAGGAGAAAAAGAATAGTCTTATTAATAATTTAACTAATAGTAGAAGTTTTGCTGCAACACATACAGCGATAGAACAATTGAAGTCTATTACAGATTGGAATAATGAGCAATTAGAACAATTGTATGCTGCGGCAGTTAATAATGGACAAATTCGTTCGATTATTAATGATTATGATGTAGAAAAATTTTATAAACATCTTATAAAAAACTATGATTTTAAAAATATAGATGTTGAAACTGTTGAAAAATTGAGATTTGTAGGGATGATTAATGGCTAAACTAATAGAAATAACAGGAAAAGCCCTAGCTGGTGAATGGGGTACGGATGATGAGGCTGGTACAGGAATACCAGTGCTTAGAACCACAAACTTTACCAATGAGGGAGTGGTTGATTACAGTGATGTTGTCACAAGAACAATCACGAAGAAAAATATAGACGAAAAATTCCTTAGAGCAGGGGATATCATTATTGAAAAGTCAGGCGGAAGCGATAAATACCCAGTTGGCCGAGTTATTTACTTTGATGGGCCGGGTAATACCTATCTTTTCAATAACTTTACAGGACTACTAAGAGTTCAGGATCAGGGAAAGTGGTTTCCGAAGTATGTCTTCTACTCCCTTTTCGGAAACTATCGAAGAGGCGGAACAAGGCCGTTTGAGAATAAAACCACAGGATTACATAATTTAAAGACTGATGATTATGTGTCTAGATATGATGTTGCTGAAGCTGATTACTCAAAACAAAAGGAAATCTGTACTCATTTGGATAAGCTCTTCTCTATTATAAAGATGCGCGAGGAAGACTTATCAAAGCCCGATTTGTCGAGATGTTTGGAGATTTGGAAAAAAATGACAAAGGCTGGGAAGAAAGACCATTATTGGACGTATGCAATCAATTAAAGCGATATCCGACTTTTTGTAATATGGACTATCTGAAACAAGGAACAAGAGTTATTAGAATAGGAAATATTCTTTTAGATGGACACATGGATATAGATGATAATAACTATGTTTTTGTGTATGACAGTGTTAATGAAGATTTTCCGGATACAGTAATATCATTAGATGATATCGTTATGGCGGTAAGGGGAGATGGTTCTGCAGCAAAGAGAATAGGAATTATTCAAGAGGATAAATTAGTAGGCGCGAATATTAGTCCTAACCTTATAAGAATACAAGCCAATACAAGTGTGGTTGCACCAATATTTTTATATCATTATCTCATTAGTGAAGTAGGACAGAAAAGACTTGATTCATATGTAAATAAGACTGCCAAGAAGAATATTGCTGCCAAAGATATTGCTAAAGTATTTGTAAAACAAGTCGACAAATCAAAAGTTGCAGTTCAAAAGTCTCTTGAAGAAACTCAGTTGTTATTTGATAGCTTGATGCAGGAATATTTTGGATAGTAAAGGAGAGTAAAAGTGGAGAGGGTATTTTTTGTAGATTATGAAAATGTTGATACGGGTGGATTGGATGGCTTAGGTAAGTTGACTAGAAATGATGCTGTATATATTTATTACAGTGAAAGTCACAGTAGAATGACATTTGGACTCCATAGAAGAATTATGGAGTCTGTAGCTCATTTTTATTATAAAAAGATAAGAGATAATAGTAAAAATGCTCTTGATATTATATTGATGGAAGATGCGAGTGGAGTAATGGCAGATTTAAGAGCGGATTATTATATTATTTCAAAAGATAAGGGTTATGAGACTTTTGTTAGGGATAAAAAGAAAAAAGGTTATAAGGTGTTTTTAATGCCAGATATAAGGGAGTGCAATGAGGTTAAGCTAAATTGGCTTAAGAATACTATAAGAACTAGACTTGTTGAAGATAAGCGCAGATATTCTAATCTATCTGACAAAGAGATAGAAAATGTTGCTAAATGGATTATGAATTCAAATAGTAAACAAGAACTTAATAATCATCTTCAAGAAATGTTTGTAAATGATGATATACCGTATATTTTTTCCCGATTAAGAGATTTAACTTATAATCTGTAATACGGGTTATAAATGTTAAAGGTGATATACTTCCTCAAAAACGGAGGTATATCACATGAAAGAAATAGTATTTGAAATATTAAATGACATGGCTGAGGATCTTTCAGTTATGCAGCTTAAGAAATTGCAGGAGGTTCTGCTCAAAAGATTTGTTGAAGCGGAGCATACTCCAGAACCGGCTCAAAATAAAGAATACTTAGAAATGTTTATTCATGCAAAAAAGATTGAGGGGTGTTCAGAGAGAACAATAGCCTATTACAGGTCAACAATAGAATGCATGTTAAATAAAATAACCACACCTGTGCGTAAAATATCTACTGAAGAAATAAGAGAATATTTATCTGAGTATCAAAAGAGAAATGATTGCGGGAAAACCACGTTAGATAATATACGAAGGAACATTTCCAGTTTCTTTTCCTGGCTGGAGGAAGAAGACCATATATTAAAAAGCCCGATAAGAAGAATTCATAAGATAAAGACAAAAACTGTAGTAAAGGAAGTTATTTCCGATGAGGATATAGAACGGCTGAGGGATAGCTGCGAAGTACTAAGAGATGTGGCTATCATAGATCTTCTGTATTCTACAGGCATGAGGGTTGGAGAACTGGTTCATTTAAATATAGCTGATATTAATTTTGAAGAGAGAGAATGTGTGGTTTATGGAAAGGGAGATAAGGAACGCAGAGTCTATTTTGATGCAAAATCAAAACTTCATCTCCAGAATTATATAGCAAGTAGAAATGATTCCAATCCCGCTTTGTTTGTGTCGTTAGATGCTCCATTTGACAGATTAAAGATAAGTGGAGTGGAAATACGGCTTAGGGAATTGGGAAGAAAGTTAAATATATCAAGAATACATCCGCATAAGTTTAGAAGAACTATGGCTACAAGAGCTATTGATAAAGGAATGCCTATAGAACAGGTGCAGAAAGTATTGGGACACTCGCAGATAGATACAACTATGCAATATGCCGTGGTTAATCAGAACAATGTGAAGAATTCACATAGAAAGTATATTGCATAGGGAAGGTATGGAGGAAAGCATAATGGATAATATACAGTTGTTTGAAAATCAGCCTATAAGAACGGCGTGGGTTGAAGATGAAGAAGAATGGTATTTTTCAATTGTTGATGTGGTAGGTGTGTTAACAGAACAAATTGATTATCAAAAATCCAGAAAGTATTGGAATAAGTTAAAACAAAGGTTAAATGAAGAGGGAAGTCAACTGGTGACAAATTGTCACCAGTTGAAAATGACTGCACAAGACGGGAAGAAAAGATTGACGGATGTGGCTAATACCGAACAGCTGTTACGTATTATTCAATCAGTACCATCAAAGAAAGCGGAACCCTTTAAGGTGTGGTTGGCACAGGTTGGTCGTGAAAGAATAGAAGAAACAATTGATCCAGAACTTACAATAGAGCGAGCTTTGGAAACATATGCAAGACTTGGATATGATGCGGATTGGATCAATCAGAGGCTTCAAACTATTCGTGCTAGAAAAGAACTTACAGATCAGTGGAAATCACACGGGGTTGAACAAGGTAAGGAATATGCAATCCTAACAGATGAAGTCACACGTGCTTGGGCAGGCATGAGTACAAGGCAGTATAAAAAGCTTAAAGGCTTAAAGAAAGAGAATCTTAGGGACAATATGTCAACGTTGGAACTGGCGTTGAATATGCTTGCTGAAGCAACCACAACAGAATTAACAAAAAGTGAAAATCCAAATGGATTAGAAGAAAATCAGTTAGTTGCTAGAAAAGGCGGACGCGTTGCTGGAAATGCACGTAGAGAAATTGAGAAAGAAACCGGAAAGTCTGTTATAACATCACAAAATGCAAAACAATTAAATGAAATTGAGATTTGTAGGGATGATATGAGAGTAAAAGTTGGAAATATTACAAAGATAAGAACAGGTAAGCTTGATGCAAATGCTTCATCAGAAGATGGTGCATATCCTTTTTTTACATGTTCGAGAGAACCACTTAGGATTTCGTCATATTCATATGACTGTGAATGTGTTCTTGTAGCGGGAAATGGTGATTTAAATGTAAAGTATTATAATGGGAAATTTGATGCATATCAGAGGACCTATATTATTGAAGATAACAGTAATGGGAAGCTATTTATGCCCTACTTATATTTATTTATGGAGAGATATGTTGAGGAACTGCGTCGACAGGCCATTGGTGGAGTTATAAAGTACATTAAGCTTGGAAACCTTACAGATGCTTTATTAGAATTACCTAGTTTTAAAGAGCAGAAAAGTATAGTAAAAATATTATTTATGTTGAAAAATATTAACTTATCAAAGCCCGATTTGTCGAGATGTTTGGTAATCCTATCTATAATACGCATAATAGACCGACTACAGAGTTTATTAACGTAGTTAAAATGCAAAGGGGCTTTGACTTACCGGTGCAAGATAGACAACAGAATGGTGCCGTGCCAGTGTATGGATCTAATGGTGCTTTGGATCATCATGATGTTGCAAAAATACAGGGAGGCGGAGTAATTACCGGAAGATCAGGAACTATTGGTAAAGTATTCTATACAGAAGGTGATTATTGGCCATTAAATACATCATTATTTTCAGTGGATACTCATGGAAATAATGTTATATATTTGGCTTATTTGCTAGAGCTATTTGATTTAACAAGATTTGTTGAGGGGACTGGTGTGCCAACGCTTAATAGAAATATGTTCCATAATAAACAGATTATTGATGTGGGAATTGATGAACAGATTTTGTAAAACAAGTCGACAAATCAAAAGTTGCGAAGATGATTTTAACCGTATACAAATCCATACGGTTAAAGGAAAAAATTGTAGAAGCGTATCATACGATTTTGCTGAATTCAGCAAAATCGTTGAAGCATGAGTGACTACTAAATTCAAAAGGGAAAATTACGCTGGATGAGAATATTTTGAGATATAGTTGCTACTTAAGAATGTTAATCAGATTCAAAATATATTAGAAAAAAGTGAGGGAAAGATGAAAATACAGGAGCTAAACGATTATATTTATAATTATTTGAAAAATGACAAAACTAATACTGCTATAATGTTAACAGGGGAATGGGGAGCAGGAAAGTCTCATTATATTAAAAGAGAGTTGATGACTTTTTTTAAGGAAAAAGGGGCAACTGCAATCGTAGTTTCAATATATGGATTAAAAGATGTTTCTGAAATAAGTAAAAGCATTTATATGGAATTAAGGCTACCACATTTTTCTGATGATAGTTCAGAAATAGGTGTGGCTGGAAAAATAGTCGCCAAAACTATTGTTAAGAAAGCTGTAAGTACTATTGGATTAAATATGGATGTTTCTGATGAGGATTTAAAAAGATTATACAAAGCAGCAGATTTAACAAATAAATTAGTAATATTAGAAGACGTTGAGCGTTCTGGAATTGATATATCAGAAATTTTAGGATTTGTAAATAATTTGGTTGAACGGGATAAAGTTAAAGTATTACTTGTAGCAAATGAAGACGAGATAAAGGAAATAAATAAAAATGATTCATCAAGTAATAATAAATATTTACGTATTAAAGAAAAAACTATAAGTGATACTATTGTTTTTAAAAATGATTATGAAGCAGCAATTGAAGAAATAATTAAGAAGTATAATAATCAAATTATAAATAGAATTATAGATGAAAAACAAATATTAGAAATTTCAAATATAGTAGAAGTAATTTGTAAGAATAATTTGAGATCTTTTATTTTTGCGATGCAAAAAACAACGGAGTTATTTTCAAAGATTCAGAATGATATTTTTATGGATGAATTTTATTTGTGTTTATTTCTAGGAAATATATATTTTTCAGGAAATATAAATTCCAAACAAGATAAATTTCCTGAATGGGAAGGAACAGAATGCCTTTCCACTAAACTTGGAAATATAGATTTACCGGTTTTTAGGTTTGCATATGATTATATTAGATATCAAAAATTAGACTTAAAGATTGTTGGTAAGACCTATAAAGAATATAAAGAATTCAGATTTTTTAATGAAAATATGCGTAATGATATTGATTTAAATATCATAAATACATATTATGTAAGACCAGAAACAGAAGTGTACAATGCGTTATCAAGTATTGAAAAAAGACTTGAAAATCCTGAAGATATCAATGCATATGCATATTGCAGAATTGCTTATTGTACAATTGTTGTAGGGGGAATTATTGGATTTGATAGTAAAAAATCATTGGAACTAATGCTCAGAAATGCAAGGGAAAGAGACGTGCCAAAAGACAGATGTATTGATTTCTTGTTTGGTCACACATTTGTAGATTTTGAAAATAATCAAACAATGAAGCAATATGAAGAATATATAGATAAATTAAAGAAAACCTTTGAATATAAAGAGAATAAAATTGTAACATTCAGCCCTGATGAAATATCAAAAATAGATTTTGAAATTATTAGAAATAGAGATAGGTATATAATAGACGGAAAATTTCTAAGTAAATATAATATTGATAATATAGCGAGAATGCTATCAGTATGTAATGCAAAGCAACTGGACGATTTTAGAGGTTTAATATTAAATGTTTATGATGATAAATTCATTAATGATTTTGTCGAAGCAGAATTTGTTGCATTAAAGCAGTTAATTAAAAAGATAGAAAATATATATGATAATGAAAACAATTGGGATGAAATACAGCGATTACAAATTAGATGGCTTAAGAAAAATTTATTAAAGGTATTGTCTAATTTTTAATAGGTTAAATAAAACAATAGATTAATTGCTAACGAGCAAACAATAAAGATGTTATTAATATGATTCTTCAAAGAGGTGAATGAATTGGTAACAAATTTCGATTATTTAAAAAATGAGCCAAAATTTAATAGCTTTTCAGATGTGGCTATTTCAGCTGAAAAGATAATTCTTATGGATCCGGAGGCTAGTATTATCAATAGCCGCAGAGCCATGGAGTTTGCCATTAAATGGATGTACTCTGTGGATGCAGAGTTGGAGACACCTTATCAGGATAATCTTTGGAATTTGCTTGATTCAGAAGATTATAGGCAAATTATAGGACCAGATTTATGGAGGAGAATGGATTACATTAGAAGATCTGGTAACAATGTTGCACATACTAACAAAAGACTTGGTAGGGATGAAGCAATGCTTTGCTTGGAAAATCTCTTTATATATCTTGATTATCTTTCATATTGCTATTCGGATTTGTATGAGAAAAGAGAATTTAATCCAGAACTTATAAAAGAGCGTATTAGAAAGAACAGAGAGCAAAAGGAACAGTCAGAAGCTACTAAATTAGAACTTCAGAGGGAAATTGAAAATGTAGCAAAGAAAGAGCTGGATTTACAAAAACTTCGGGAAGAAAATGAATCTTTAAAGCAAGAATTATCAGCAAGAAGAGCAGAAAAACAGCAGACTTATGTTCCAAAGCCAATGGATTTATCAGAGTATAAGACAAGAAAGCTGTACATTGATGCTATGCTTGTAGAAGCTGGTTGGACTGAGGGAAAAGACTGGATAAATGAAGTTGAACTTGCAGGAATGCCTAATAAATCTGAAGTTGGATTTGCTGATTATGTTCTTTATGATGATGCCCATAGACCTCTTGCAGTTATTGAAGCTAAACGTACATGTGCTGATGTGGCAAAAGGAAGACAGCAGGCTAAACTTTATGCTGATATTATTGAGAAAGAATATGGTAGAAGGCCGGTTATATTTTTAACCAATGGTTTTGACACGAGAATTATAGACAATCAGTATCCTGAAAGAAAAGTTGCAGGTATATATTCTAAGCGGGATTTGGAAAAATTATTTAATCTTAAGTCGATGAAGACAAGTCTTGCTCATGTAAATGTGGATAAAAATATAGCAGGTAGATATTATCAGGAGGCTGCAATTAAAGCAGTTTGTGAAAGTTTTGATATTAAAAACAGACGTAAAGCACTTCTTGTTATGGCTACCGGATCAGGAAAAACAAGAACAGTTATCGCTCTTTGCAAAGTACTTCTTGAGGCTGGTTGGGTTAAGAATATATTATTCTTGGCAGATCGAAATTCATTAGTAACTCAGGCAAAGAGAAATTTCGTAAATCTTCTTCCGGATTTATCTTGTACAAATCTTTGTGAGGATAAACAGAATTACAACTCACATTGTATTTTCTCCACATACCAGACAATGATGGGATGTATTGATGATATTAAGGATGAAAATGGAAAGCTATTTACGATAGGTCATTTTGATCTTGTAATTTGTGATGAGGCACATAGATCCATTTACAATAAGTATAGAGAAATATTTACATATTTTGATGCACCTCTTATTGGTTTAACGGCTACGCCAAAGGATGAAATAGATAAGAATACATATTCTATCTTTGAATTAGAAAAAGGAGTTCCAACTTATGGTTATGAATTAGCTCAGGCTGTTAAAGATGGGTACTTGGTTGACTTTATGTCTGTAGAGACAAAGTTAAAATTTATAGATCAGGGTATTAACTATGATGAGTTAACTGAAGAAGAAAAGGAAGAATATGAAGATACATTCGAAGATCGGGACGGAAATGTTCCTGAAAAGATAGAATCTTCCGCCATTAATACTTGGATATTTAATGAAGATACAATACGTAAGGTGTTGCATATAGTAATGAGGGATGGCCTTAAGATTCAGTATGGAGAAAAGATTGGAAAAACCATTATATTTGCCAAGAGTCATAAGCATGCAGAGAAGATTTTAGAGGTATTTAATAAGGAATATCCTAATCTGGCAAAGGGAACAAATGGACAGCCATTTGCTAAAGTTATTGATAATCAAATGACATATGCTCAGAGTGCAATAGATGAATTTTCAGATGCCAATAAATATCCGCAGATAGCCATTTCTGTTGATATGCTTGATACAGGTATAGACGTTCCAGAAGTGCTGAACCTTGTATTCTTCAAAAAGGTAATGAGTAAGGCAAAATTCTGGCAAATGATAGGTCGTGGAACCAGACTTTGTCCTGGACTTATTGATGGAGAAGATAAATCAAAGTTTTATATATTTGATTTTTGTGGTAATTTTGAATTTTTCCGTATGGGAGAAGGCCGTCCAACAGCAAATATGATGGCTTTGCAAGGAGCCATTTTCAATCTTGAATTTCAGATTGCATATAAGCTTCAGGACATTAATTATCAGGTTGATAGACTGAAAGAATATAGGCAAAAATTGGTTAATACCATGACTGGTAAGGTAAGAGATCTTAATAAAGATAATTTTGCCGTGAGACAGCATCTTAAGTATGTTGAAATATATTCATCTGAGTCAAATTATGATGGATTGTCCTATGAAGATACTTTGATTGTTAAAGAAGAATTAGCACCGCTTATTTTGCCTGATGGTGATGAGGCAACAGCGGTTCGTTTTGATGCGCTTATTTATGGTATGGAGCTGGCACAGTTAGCAGGGCGTAAATATGGACGTTTAAAGTCAGATCTTTTTAAGCGAGTTAAGGGTGTCGCTTCAGTGGCAAATATACCTCAGATTCTTGCTCAAAAAGAATTAATTGATAAGATACTTAATACTGATTATGTTGATAGGGCTGGTATAGATGACTTTGAACATATAAGGGAAAACCTTAGAGATTTAATGAAGTATATTCCTCATGGACGTGTTTCATACGAAACAGATTTTAATGACGAAATACTTGATAGTACATGGAATGATGCAGAGTTAGAAAATGATGATCTGGCTAATTATAAAGCTAAAGCAGAGCACTATGTGCGTCAGCATCAGGATAATATTGCTATTGCAAAGCTAAAATCTAATCAGCCTCTAACTCAGACTGACATTGAATCATTAGAAAAGATTCTTTGGTCAGAAGTAGGAACTAAGGAAGATTATGAAAAAGAATATGGTCAGAAACCTTTAGGAGCATTTGTACGAAGCATTGTTGGATTGGATATGAATGCGGCAAAGGAAGCATTCTCTGAATTCAGTTCCATTTTGGATAGCAGACAGATGTATTTTGTAAACCAGATTATTGAATATATAGTTCATAATGGAATGCTTACGGATTTATCAGTTTTGCAGGAATCTCCGTTCACAGATCAGGGAAGCGTAGTTGATATATTTACAGACCTGTCCCTGTGGACATCTATAAGAAAAGTTATAGAAAAAATCAACCAAAACGCAGTCGCATAATACACTGAAATGGCCAGAGTTTATATATGATATTACTTAAGGGAAATGCTAATGCCGAAGATCATATGCTTAAGTCAGGGCAAAACCAAAGAGAGTATTGTCCATATGGCGCTGTCACTTATTTCATTTGCTGCCACTATGATAATGATTGTGGGTGGATTAACCATTATCACAGCAGCCGTAATGAGGAATTCTTTTGGAGCAATGATGGTAATGTTGGGATATTTATTTATTTCAATAATAGTGGCATTGATCTATGCTCATAAGGTTTATAAAAAAGAAATTGATGAAGGAAGATAGAATGATATGGAACATAATTGTGGATTTACAGATGGTAATCGTTGGTTTAGATATAGAGCTGCGGCTATAATCGTTGAAGATGGCTATGTATTATTTGCAGGCAATGAAAAGGATGATTATTACTATTCTATCGGCGGGGCTGTTCATATGGGAGAAACCGCAGAAGATGCAGTTAAAAGAGAAGCCTATGAGGAGACAGGGGTTTCTTATGAAGTTGATCATCTTGCAGTGATCCATGAGAATTTCTTTAGTGATAATCAGGGGGCACTTAAGGGGATGGATTGCCATGAGATAGCATTTTACTTTCTGATGAAATCCAGAGGAACAAGAGAATTAAACAGCAATAGCTTTACCCAGGGGGTTAGAGAAAGCATGCATTGGCTCCCTATTGCAGAACTTGATAAATATAAGGCATTTCCAACTTTCATGAAGGAATATCTTCAATCAGAACATAATGGAGTTCAGCATATAGTGACGGATGAAAGAAATGGCGGCTGAAAAAATTAACGCTGAAAAATGACACATGCAAGAAATTAGGTTGAATAAATACGCTAAAAAATCAGTAAGACAGTTGGCTTATAGTATATAAAATCTTGATGTGATAAAATAAAAGAAGCTATAAATTTACTGAGGAGGATATGCTATGGAGAGATTTTTAACAAAGAAAGTAATGCCGCTTATTTTAGCGATTGCAGTAGTGCTCAGTTTTGCGATGGTGCCGATGAAAGAGGTAAGAGCTGATGGTGGCATAACAACAATTAAGGTTACAAAAACTATAAATAGAAGATCTAAAGATGATATCTTAAAAAGAGTAAATGAGATAAGGCTGGAGTTCTATAACGAGAATCAGAAATATCATTATGTGGCTAATTATTCTTATAAGCCGATAAAATGGTCATCGGATCTTGAAGAGATAGCATATATCAGAGCTGTTGAAGCTTCAATTTATTTTTCTCATACCAGACCAAATGGAAATAGCTGTTTTACAACTACGTCTTCAAATGGACAGTTTTCATATGGAGAGATAATAGCAAGTTCGCCAGATGCTGTTACTGCGGTGAATCAGTGGTATAGTGAAAAGGCTGATTATATAGCGCAGTTAAAAGGAGATACTTCTAATACCAATGTAGTAGGTCATTATACTTCACTTCTGTATTCAGATTATATAGGAATAGCTTCATATGGCGTAACTGCAGGAGAAGTTAGTTCCGTTGCAGGTAAGAGTGAAAATCAGATTGCACCTACAGGAACAAAAACTGAAAGCGTCAGTGTTAAGTCTGGGGTGATCAATCTGATTATTAGAACCGAAAGTTATGAGACTCAGAACATTTCACTTGATCAGGGTGATACTACAAATCTTTTTGTAGGAGTTGCAAATTCATGGGGAGGAGTAAATGTTTCAGGAAGCTGGAGCTCGAGTAATAATTCTGTTGCAACTGTAGATTCAACAGGTAAAGTAAAAGCAGTTGGTGGTGGAACAGCCACGATCACGTTTAAAAGTGGCTCACTTTCCGATGTAATAAGCATTACGGTTAAAGGAAATGCTGCTGTATCAAATTATAGTAATGAGTGGGTGAACGGCGTATGGTATAACAAAGATGGTTCACAGACTTACAGTGCAACTGGCAGTTGGAAGCATAATGCTAAAGGCTGGTGGTTTGAAGATACTAGCGGATGGTATCCACGTTCTCAGTGGCAGAAGATAAATGGTAAATGGTATTATTTCCTCGGAAATGGATATATGGCCAGTGGTGAATATCGCAACGGAAATTGGTTTAATTATGATGGAAGCTGGGACCCTAGATATTCACATGGTCATTGGTGCAAAAATAATAAAGGGTGGTGGTATGCAGATGGAAGCTGGTACCCAAAGAATAGATCTGTAAAGATAGATGGTGTAGTATATCATTTTAATGCAGCAGGATACTGGGATTATTAAGGATTTCTGCTTTTAATGCAGCAGGGATTATTAAGGATTCCTGTTTTTAGTGAAAAAGTGGATAAGGAGTATAAATATGGTATTTGCGGGAAATACTTTTTTTTTCGGATGGGAAGTAGCCCTACAGGAATGGCTTCAAGCCCTTATTAATTCGCCTGTTGGAATTGCAATCGTATCAGCTATGACCTATATGGGAGAAGAGCTGGTGCTTATTGCTGTGCTTGGAGTTCTTTATTGGTGGATCGATAAAGATTTTGGAAAATTTATAGGAATGAATATTTTAGTTGGGCTTGTAGCAACTCCGATGCTAAAAAATATTTTTTTCCGTCGCAGACCATATTTTGACCATGAAAGCATAAGAATCTTAAAACCGGTTGATGCTTCAGCAGATATTTATGATATCAGCGCACAGGGATATTCATTCCCAAGTGGTCATTCAACGAATTCGGCAATACTTTATGGGTCATTACCTGTATATAAGAAACATAAGTTACTGGTTGCGCTTGGATTCATTGTTCCATTTTTGGTAGGAATTTCACGTGTGATGTTGGGAGCACATTATGTAACAGACGTTCTTGTAGGATGGACTTTGGGAGCGTGCCTTTTGTTTATTTCTTCCTATTTGCAGAAACATGTGAAAAATCAGAATATGATGCATTTTATTATGGCATTTTGTTTTATGCCGGGATTGTTTTATTGCAAGACAACGGATTATTTCGCATCTTATGGAATGATGGTGGGATATTTCTTAGCAGCGCCATTTGAAGAGAAATTTGTTAAGTTTAAAGAAACAAAAAATCCGATAAAAGGAATCCTTAGAGTTATAGGTGGCGCAGCAATATATTTCATATTGAACAAAGCTTTAAAAATGCCATTTTCTTCAGAATTTTTATCAAGTGCAACAATGCCATCGTTTATCGTAAGAGCATTAAGATATGGGATTATAATTTTTGTGGTTATCGGTGTATATCCACTGGCATTTGATAGAATTGGTAAGAAAAAAAATGACGAAAAAAGTGATAGATAATTTTCGTTATTTTCGTTATTTTTTTATCCTGGATAAGAAACTTTTTAAGAGGTAAATATTAATGTCAATTTTCGATATTATGGGGCCGGTAATGGTTGGACCTAGCAGCTCACATACTGCAGGGGCTTGCAGACTGGGGCTTGTAGCTGGAAATCTCATGGGAGAGAAAATAGTAGCTGCAAATATAAATCTGTTTGGATCATTTTTACTTACAGGAAGAGGCCATGGAACAGATAAGGCTCTGGTGGCAGGGCTTTTAGGGTTTAAAACAGATGATCTTAGAATTCCTGATAGCTTTAAATATGCTAAAGAAGAAGGGCTTGCATTTGAATTTGGTGAAGCCAGATTAAAGGAAGCAAATCCTAATACGGTGGAATTCATCCTGGCCGGAGAAAGCGGCAGAGTGCTGGAAGTTGTGGGATCCAGTATAGGAGGAGGCCGTATTAATATTGAAAAGATCGATGGTATAATAACAAATTTTTCAGGTGATTATCCAACACTTATCATTCGTATATTTGATCAGCCAGGGCATGTGGCAGAAGTTACAAGCATGCTGGCAAGTAAAGAGATCAACATTGCAAATATGCAGATGTATAGAAATATGCGAGGGGGAGAAGCGGTCATGGTGATAGAATGTGATCAGGAAGTCCCGGATGAGTGTATTACATGGCTTAAAAAAGTTGATGGTGTTAAGGACGCGGCATATCTTAGCCTGTCTTAGATTGCATAGCCTATTTTGGCCTGTTAAAGCCTGTCTTAGATTCGTATCAGATTAAAAGATATGAATTCTTAAGAAAACAATAAAATGACGGAGATTAGTAATGGAAAATTTGATATATCATTCAATTGCAGATATTTATAAAATAAGTGATAAAGATAAGTTATCTTTCTGGCAGGTGGTTCTTAAGAGAGAAGCCTATGAACAGGGCATTTCAGAAGAAGAAGTCTTCTCTAAAATGAGAAGGCTTTATCATGTTATGAAAGAGGCAGATAAAAATTATGATGGAAAACTTCGCTCGGAAAGTGGAATGAGTGGAGGGGATGGACTTAAATTTGAGCAGTATGATAATGCGCGTTCGCTATTTAGTCCATTTTCAAATAAGGTTTGTGAAAGAGCTCTTAAAATGGGAGAAAACAATGCCTGCATGAAGAGGATAGTTGCAGCCCCTACAGCAGGGGCCTGCGGAGTTATACCGGCGATTATTATCACTGCGGAGGAATGCCTTAATCTATCAGAAGATGATATAGTTAAAGCTTTGTTTGTGGCAGCGGGAATTGGAAATGTAATAGCTGAAAATGCCAGCATTTCCGGCGCCAGAGGCGGCTGCCAGGCGGAGATCGGAAGTGCATCAGCTATGGCTGCAGGAGCTTTATTTTTCCTTAAAATGAAACTGGAAAAAATAAACTCTAATAATAATGAAATAGCAGATATTGAAATAGCTAATGAAAAGTTGTCAAAAGAAGACTTGTTTAGGGCAGATTTTTTAAAGGAGCTGGGGATAGGAAATGCGGTGGCATTTGCTTTAAGTAACATGCTGGGACTTACCTGTGATCCTGTAGGAGGATTAGTAGAAGTTCCTTGTATAAAAAGAAATGCATCTGGGGCAGTTAATGCCATGCTTGCGGCAGAACTGGCCTCGGCAGGTATAAAAAGTGTCATTTCAGCAGATGATGTAATTGATTCCATGAGAAGAATTGGAGATTCAATGCATCCGGAGCTTAAAGAAACAGCAATGGGTGGCCTTGCAACAACCGAAAGCGCCCAAAAAGCCTTAAAAAATAAGGGCTAAGCGGTACTTGACAAGAAATTTCAAATCTGATATATTTTCTTTCGATATAGAGCGAGGGAGTAGCGACCATCTTGTTAGGTGGTAACTTAAATCGTCAGTACGAATTTATTCCGGTTAGGTTTTAATTGAGCGAGACTTGAACTATTAATATGGTTCTTGGTTTCGCTTTTTTTGTATGATAGAAAATGGCTATCCTATTTTTTGTTATGGTAGGGACTGGCTACCTATAAAAAGCGGAATAAATGGAAAGGAGAGAAAAATAAAGTGTCAGAAAAATATGAAATTGAAAAATTAAATTCCATAAGAATTAAATGCGTTGTTTCGAGTATAATTGTAATAATTGGCATTGGACTCGTAATTCTGGGACAAATGATGGAACAGAGTTACTTTTTATTGATTATGGTCATTGCTATAATACTTATTATTCTGGGAGTTAAGTTTGATACTAAGTACAATAAAGAGTTTAAAAAAATCTACAAAGAAATATTTGTAGAAGGAACCTTGAAAGAAAACTTTAATAATGTTTATTATGATCCAACAAGGGGTTTTTCCGAAATGGCTGTAAGGGGATTTGATCTTAACATGATGGGAAATCGATTTAGATCAGAAGATTATATAAGAGCAAGTTTCAATGGTATAAATTTTGAAACTTCAGATGTATATATAGCGCAGCATACATCCAGTGGAAAATCTTCACATACGACAGTTTATTTTGAAGGAAGAATGATAATCCTTGATTTCCCTGAAAAGTATGTTAATTCTGTAAGGGTTTATTCAAAAGCATTTGCATATAGACAGGGAAGGCTTTCGGGACTTGTTTCAAATAAAGTTGATATGGAAAGCGTCGATTTTAATAAAATATTTGATGTATTAACATTAAATGATCATGATGCATTTTATCTTTTGACGCCACAGCTTATGGAAAGACTTCAGGTACTTCAGCGAAGATATTGCAGCATCGCTTTTCATATAAGAGGCAATAAACTTATTATTGCTTTTAATGAAGTGAACAATAATGCCTTTGATCCAAAGTCTATGTGGTCAAAGATAGAGTATGAAGCAGAAAAAAGAAAGGTGCAGGCGGATATAGGTGATATAAAGCAGATTCTTTATATTCTAGTATAACGTTCGCAAAATAACTGGACTAAAGCAGGCAAGCATTCGGTCCAGTTATTTAAGTGAAGTTATACTAGGGCTTGTAGCATAAATAATTTTAAAAAGATAAATTTTTAGGAGGAAAAAAATATGAAATTAGCAATTGGAATTGTAGTAGTTGTTGTGGTTCTTTTAGTATGGTATGTTTCAACATTTAACAGCATTAAGAGAGCAGATTTAAAGGTTTCGGAAGCACTTTCTGGAATTGATGTAGCTTTAACAAAAAGATATGATGTTCTTACAAAGATGCTGGATGTTACAAAGGCATAC
Source organism: uncultured Lachnospiraceae bacterium (assembly GCA_902789175.1). Taxonomy (GTDB): domain Bacteria; phylum Bacillota; class Clostridia; order Lachnospirales; family Lachnospiraceae; genus Eubacterium_Q. Next base: position 48,742 of record CADANF010000017.1, on the reverse strand, counting down.
AAGATTCATGAGAAGGAAGTTCTTACAGAGCTTGTTAGTTTAAGAGCTGGAATGTCAATGAATGATAGAAATGCAGCAAATTCAAAAATGGATGCGCTTTCTTCACAGTTCCGTTTTTTAGCAGAGAATTATCCAGAACTTAGATCAAGTGAAAACTTTGTACAGCTTCAGAGAGTGATCGCAGATGTTGAGGAACATCTTCAGGCATCACGTCGTCTTTATAATGCAAATGTTACAGCTTATAACGGACTTATCGTAACATTCCCATCAAATATCGTTGCAGGTATGATGGGAGCAACATCAAAGGCATTCTTTGAAGCTGATGAAGTAAAACGTCAGGATGTTAAGATGAACTTTTAATAATCAAAGCAAAAGGGATGTTAGGATGAACTTCTAATAATCAAAGCAAAAGGGATGTTAGGATGAAGTTCTAACAAAATAATAACTGTAAAATTGAAAAATCTATTAATTTAGATTATGATTAATTAAGGCATAGTTGAAAATTAAGACTATGTCTTAATTTTTTGCAAAGGAAGTTGATAAAAAATGAAAAAAATAACACTCACAAAATATACAGATTTTATAGTTGATGAAACCACAAAGCTTTTAAATATTGATTCACCAACAGGTTATACAGATGAAGCAGCTGCCTGGGTAAAGGAAGAATTTGAAAAATTAGGCTTTGAAGCAAAGCTTACTAATAAAGGCGGCGTGATAGTAAATTTTGGTGGTGAAGATAAAGACAATGGACTCCTCTTAGAGGCTCATGCAGATACTCTTGGAGGCATGGTTGCTACGATAAAGTCAAATGGAAGACTTCAGCTTACTAATCTTGGAGGCATGAATCCAAATAATGCAGAGACAGAAAATGTAAGAGTAGTAACAAAGTTTGATGGAATTTACGAAGGAACATTTCAGCTGAACAATGCTTCTATCCATGTAAATGGTGAATACAATAATACAAAGAGAAGCTGGGATACATGTGAAGTTGTATTGGATGAGGACGTAAAGTCTAAGGAAGATACAGAAAAATTAGGAATTTCAGTAGGAGATATCGTCTGTTTTGAGTCAAATGTAAGAGTTACAAAGTCAGGCTATATTAAATCAAGATTCTTAGATGATAAGCTCAGCGTAGGAATATTACTGGGACTGGCTAAGTATATCAAGGAGAAAAAAATCACTCCAAAGAGAGCTCTTTATGCGCATATCACTGTGTTTGAGGAAGTTGGACATGGTGGATGTGGAAATGTACCTGAGGGCTGTACTGAAGCTATTTCTGTTGATATGGGTTGCGTAGGCGAGGGTCTTACATGCACAGAAAAACAGGTTTCAATCTGCGCTAAGGATAGCGGTGGACCTTACAGCTACGGCATAGTTCAGGGACTTGTTGCAGCGGCTAAGGAAAGCGGCGCTGATTATGCAGTTGATATTTATCCTCATTATGGAAGTGATGTAGAGGCAACTCTTGGTGCTGGAAATGACCTTAAGCACGGCCTTATCGGAGCAGGAGTATATGCTTCACATGGTTATGAAAGAAGCCATAGAGCAGGAGCTGAAAATGTACTTCGCCTCCTTATACAGTATGCTTTGAATTAATATTAGTTTGGAGAAAGATAGCAGGAAAATGGAAAAGAAGGCTTATTATCATCTGCCGGGACTATTTGAGTTCTATGAATTTTATAAAGTTTTCCTGCCTCTCTTTAATGAAAAAAGAGAATATTTTTATGAATGGTGCGAGATAGGTTCTATATATGGCGCTCCGTCAGATATTCTCTGGGGCGGAGGCAGGATTGAAAATAATGATGCCGAAATGGGACAGGTCTTTAGACTTATGAATGATAATAAAATCTCTGTCCGCCTGGCCCTTTCAAATTCTCTTATAAGAAAGGAACATTTAAATGAGGAGAAGGCAAATAAACTCTGCCGTATTTTTCATCATGGAAGCGTAAAAAACGGAATTATCATTCATTCAGAGCTTCTTTTAGATTATTTAAGAGAAAATTATCCGGACTATTATTTTGTATCTTCAACTACAAAGGTTTTAACGGATTTTAATGGTCTAAAAAAAGAACTGGACCGTGAAGAATTTTCCTTTGTGGTTCCTGATTTCAGGCTTAATAAAGAATTTGATAGTTTGAGTAAATTATCAAAGAAAGACAAAGATAAGATTGAATTCTTATGTAATGAGTGCTGTCCTTTTGAATGTGCGAATAGAAAAGCATGTTATGAAAGTGTCAGTAAAAAGATCTTAGGAGAAGAAAGTAGCGACTGGATTTGTGTTTCACGAAATGCTGCCGAAGGCTATAAATTTTCTAAAGCAATGGAAAATAAGGCATTTATTTCAGTGTCGGATATAAAAGATAAATATATGCCGATGGGATTTTCAAATTTTAAGATTGAAGGTAGAAGCCTTGGATCTGCGATCCTGCTGGAATTTATCATTTACTATATGACAAAGCCTGAGTATGCCTTAAAGTTAAGGGAAGAGATGTACTTAGACAGCATGCTGGATCTATTCTAAAGAGGACGTGCAGGGATATGTTTTATGAAACCGGAAGATATAAATGCTTCCGGTTTTTTGTTAGTCATATTTTGGTGGCCATATGCCGTTTTGGGCGCACGGAGCCTTTGTTGGAATTGTGTCTGATTGGGGGACGATTTTATGCTAGAAATCAAAATTGTCCAAAAATATCTTGACATAAGCTCTATACTTCAAATTGTATTAAATGTGATGAGGGGAAATTCATATATCTTATTCTTAGATATATTTTTCCATAAAAAAACGATGATATCTGATCTATAAAGATTAGAATAAAAAAAATATAGAAGAATATGTATATAAATCCGGTATTTACCGGTTTATATAAAAAGAGCCCTAAGTATGTCGCGAAATACCCAGAGCTCTAAAACCCATTTAAGCACTTAATTAGAAAAGTACTATGGCTTAAAGTGTACCACTTTTCTAATTGGGAGTAAATATTACTATGTCTACTTGGGATAAGACTTTTTGGTCATTATATAATGAGAGAGGCGATTGGATGGAAGATTATAAAACGGAAATGCAATCAAAAAATGTTGGTAAAAATGCAGGCAGAGTATTTACTAAAATGACAGAGGTAAATGGCGATATCTGTATGGTTGGTGTACAGAGAAATTAAGTAATTAAGAGAGGCAGAAATATGAAATTTAAGAATAAGATATATTTTGCTGTGGATTTTATACAGTGCAATAAGAAAAAGTATTATGTAGAGATGATTCTTTTATTTTTGTGTTTCTGTCTCTTTTCAACTGGTTGTTTCTTAAAAGCGGTCATGAAAAAATATAGATACGAAATAGAGATGACCATGGACGGTAATACCAAAAACGTAGGAAAGATTATTAATTATAATTATAAATATAGCTCTGAAGAACTCTATGAAGGGCTTCATAATATAGAAGGTGTTGAGGCAGTCAGCGAAGATAGAACGGATACATATTTTTCAAATGATATTATTAAGGAAATGCAAAAAAAATATGGTAATACAGAATATGTTTTGGGGTTCTATAGTGGAAAGAGCGTTACTGTACAGCCAGATGTATTAAAAATTTTTAACATTGAATTAGAAGATGGAAGGCTTTGGACCTATGAGGAAATGGAAGAAATATGGAATAATACCAAATATTATGAAAAATTGAAGGATGCAATAAGCGGAGAATATAAAGATTATGGATTTAATACCTGGTATGGTATTTATTTGGGGTATGACTATAAAGATATTCCAGTGGGAACTAAATTTATTAATCATGGAGATGCTCATGATACTACATATGAGGTATTAGGTCATATAAAAAAAGATTCAATGATGCTAGATACATTGTATTTATATGTTGACGAAGCAGAATTTGCAGAAGCACCGGTGGTTAACCTTAATTCATACGTAGTGTATTGTGCTGAAATAAATGGTATGGAAATGTTATTTAAAATTAAAGATGGATATTCATTCAATGAAGTTGAAAGTAATATTAAAGAAAAGTTTGATGTGGGGGCCATATGTATAGATGATATATTATCAGAAAGCGAAAAAAAGACCAATATAAATGGTAACCCTTATATTAAAATAGCTTTTCTTCTATGTATTATTGCAGTATGTTCTATTTTTTGCTTTGAGATTATTACTATTGAGAATAATAAGAAGAATTATGGTATTTTACTTACAAACGGAATGGAAGTAAGGGATATTGTCATAATTACAATATTTGAAAATATACTTAAATTAGTGCTATGTATTTTGGTTGGAATATTATTATGTCGGTTTTTTATAGCAAAGCAGTACGGTGATAATTATGATTTATATAGATTGATGAAATATATATATAATAAATACGTAATGTTTGAGTCAGTGTTTATTATGGCAATTATTCTTGTGGTGGGAACGGCAATTCCTTTATTTATAATATCAAGATGTAAAATGGCTGATCTGATAAGGAGTGAGGAATGATGGACAATAAATTGATAGATAGAATCTTTAGAGACAAAATTAGCTCAATACTTCTTATCATTACCTTTGCAATATGTATATTATCTCTATATAATTTCTCAGACATAATGGGGAAGTATCAGTTAAATGAAAATATAAAGAATAAATATAAAAATGTTTATAGTGGTTGTGTAAGATATGATTTCATATTTGATGAATTCGGCTCAGCTTTTGTATCTGGAGAGGATGCAATAAAAAATTCTGAAGTTTGGAGTCTGATAAAGGGTATAGAAGTTGCTAATGCTCCAAAAAAGTGGCTCTATATCAAAAATAGTTTTAGTCCTGATGAACCGTCGGTTACATATATTTTTGATTTTTCAACCGAATATAGTGAAAACATAGATATCTATTATGATAAAAGAAAAGATATACCAGGTGTGTATATTTCTCAAGGGCTTAAAAATAAAATAGAGACAGAAGGAGAAACAAAATATATTCACTTAAATGGAGAAAAATATCTTGTGAAAGCAGTTTATAAGGATTTTACATATGATCATGATGATTATAAGATAGTAATTCCGTGGAAGAGTTTAAATAAAAATCAAAAAGATTATTATATAAATTTATTTCGTGACAGAATCATGGATATGAATGGATTGGGGATAGATATAGAGTCTGATGAAGATATTAATGATGAATTGATATTTATTAATAATCTATATAAAAAGAATAATTTAATCTTAGATATTGATCATAGTCCGGATAACGAAAAATCTTTTTTAATACATTCAGGAACAGGGATTATAATGATCATTTTCTCAATGTTTAATACTTTGGTGGTTACCGGTATGTGGGTTATAAGAAGGCGTAAGGAACTTATGATAAAGAAAATCTGGGGAATGAGCGAAGGGATGATCTATATAAGAACCTTCCTGGAATTATCACGACATCTTATTGCCAGTATCCCGGTGATGATTATTTTTCAACTTATTTATATGATTATATTTAAGGAGACTGTAACATTTAATCTATACAAATATGCATATTTAGTTTTTGGAATAATTATCATCTTGTCGTTGGTAAGCTATGCTGCCTTGTTAAGAATCAGAAAACTAAAGCCGGCAGAAGGTCTGAGGGGAGAGTAAGGTATGATCAAATTAGAAAATATTATTAAGATATATAATAAAAAAGAAGCTGAATGCATTGCTCTGGATGGTATTAATTTAGAAATAGAAGAAGGCAGCATGACAGCTCTTATGGGACCTTCAGGCTCAGGAAAGAGTACGCTTCTTAATATAATCGGAGCCATGGATACTGCAACAAAGGGAACTTATAAATATGACGATATTGAAGTAAGTGCCCTTAATACTTCTAAACTGAATAAATTTAGAAAAGAGCATGTGGCATTTGTATTTCAGCAGTTTGCTCTTATGGATAAATATACAGTCCTTGAAAATGTAGAGCTACCACTTTTGATAAGAAATGTTCCTAAAAAAGAAAGACGAAAGAAAGCTATGGAAGTCCTTACTTCTCTTGGAATAGAGAAGCTTAAAAATAAAAGGCCTGCGAAATTATCTGGTGGGGAGAAACAAAGATGTGCAGTAGCAAGAGCAATTGCAGCAGATGTTCCTCTGATATTGGCAGATGAACCAACAGGTGCCCTTGATTCAGCTAACGGAGAAAATATCATGGAAATATTTACAAAGCTGAATAAAGAAGGAAAAACCATAATAATAGTAACCCATGATGAACATGTGGCGTCATATTGCGAAAGAATAATAAGATTAAAAGATGGAAAGATAGTAGCATAAAGTTGTAATCTTCAGATACTGTAAAATAATATTGATACAATAAAGTTTAGGTGCTTTGTTTACCATTTTTAATCTATTTGACAGATTTCCTTTATTATGTTATTTTCTGAATGTAAGTTAGAAATAAGAAAAGCACTTAGTGTAGGAGGACCGATGAGAATTAGATAGTTTTATTTTAGGTAATTGCAGATTTTATATTTAAGACCCTATAGGTCTTTATTTTGCGTATACCGAAATAAGATTGTCATATTCTTTTAAGATCAACTGCACCCTATGGGGCGTTCTTTGCATATATTGATTTTAATTTTTATGATAATCTGCTTTCGGTTAACGAAGGCAGATTTTTTTATGCGAGATGGCTCGTGCCTGTATATGATGTTTGCGAGATGTTATCCGTCGCATAAATGCGAGAGGTTTGCCGCTACGGGAGAAAAATAAAGACCTCGGGAGAATCAGGAGGCAGATATATGTCACAGATCAGAGTTAGTAATCTTACATTTGCATACGAAGGCAGCCCATATGATGTGCTTAAGAATGTATCATTTAATATAGATACCGATTGGAAATTAGGTCTTATTGGAAGAAACGGCAAGGGAAAGACTACCCTGTGTAATCTTTTGCTGGGAAAATATTCTTATCAGGGAAGCATTATATCAAGTGTTCATTTTGATTATTTTCCATTTAAGGTAAATGAAACCGACCTGGAAAAAACAGCGGATGAACTGATATCTATATGGAAACCTCAGGTGGAAAGCTGGCAGGTCCTTATTCAGATGAATGAGATCAAAATGGACCCAGAGTGTCTTTACAGGCCTTTTAAGACTTTAAGCCATGGAGAAAGGACAAGGGTTATGCTGGCAGCCCTTTTTGCAGGAGAAAATGAGTTCCTGCTGATAGATGAGCCAACGAATCATCTAGATATTAAAGCAAGAAAGATAGTTAAAGAGTATCTGGCTAAAAAGAAAGGTTTTATACTTATTTCCCATGACAGAGACCTGCTTGATGCAGTATGTGATCATGTGCTGGTATTTAATAAGGCAACGGTGGAAGTTCAAACTGGTGATTTTTCAAGCTGGTGGGATAATAAGCAAAAAAAGGACGCATTTTCAACTGCAGAAAATGAGAAGCATCTTAAAGAAATTGGAAAGCTAAGAGAATCCATAAAGAGAAGCAGAAACTGGGCAGATAAGAATGAAAACACAAAGATTGGTTTTGACCCTGTTAAAGAACATGACAGATGCATTTCTACAAGGGCAGTAATAGGAGCAAAAACAAAGAAGATGCAGTCAAGAGTTCAGTCTTATGAAAAAAGAGTCGATAGGGAGATTGAGGAAAAAGAAGGGCTTCTTCAGGATATTGAAAAGGTGGTAGATCTTAAATTGAATCCGCTTGTCTTTCATAAGGAAACCCTTATTGAAGCAAGAGACTTAAAGCTTTCTTATGAAGGAGGGAAAGAATTATTTGATGGTCTCAACTTTAAAGTTAAAAGAGGGGATAGGATAATTCTTTCAGGAGAAAATGGATGTGGAAAATCCAGTGTGATAAAGGCAATTTTTCAGGTTCTAAATGAAAAAAATAAGGCTAGTCTGATCATCGACGGCAGATTTTTAGTTCCGTCAGGCCTTATAATTTCTTATATTAATCAGGATACATCCGGCTTAAAGGGAAAGCTTCATGATTTTTGCATAGAGAGAAATATCGATAAGAGTCTTCTTCTTGCTATTCTAAGACAGTTAGATTTTGAAAGAGAGCAATTTGATAAGAATATGGAGGATTTTTCAGAGGGACAGAAGAAGAAAGTGCTGATCGCTTCAAGTCTTCTTACGCCGGCACATCTTTATATATGGGACGAGCCATTAAATTATATAGATGTATTTTCCAGAATGCAGATTGAAAAACTGATCCTTCAGTATAAGCCTACAATGCTTCTGGTAGAGCATGATGTGAGATTTCAGGAAAAGATTGCAACAGAAGTTGTGAGATTATAGTATAAAGGATGTGAAGTGCGTCAAAGTGCAGTTAGTCTTCTGGCGTACTTCGCGTCCTTTTTTACTTTTCAATATCATTTTTACTAAGAGAGGAAATTGTTGATGAATAGAAGAAAGATTACTGGAGTTGTTATTGGTATGGCTATGGCGGCAATGCTCTGCTCATGCAAAAAGAATGATGCAGGGAAGACTACTACAGACAATAAAGAAGAGATTTCGACCGCATTTGAAGTTAAATTGCCTGAAGGACCGGAAGATTCAGATGTTTATATTGAAGCTGTTCCCGGGATAGAGGATGATTTTATAAGGGGAATGGACGCTTCTTCACTTATTGTAGAAGAAAAGAGTGGAGTTAAGTACTATGATTTTGATGGCAAGGAACAGGATCCACTTAAGACCTTTGCAGAGTCGGGGGTTAATTATATAAGGATACGCGTCTGGAATGATCCATATGATGAAAATGGAAATGGATATGGAGGCGGAAATAATGATCTGGCTACTGCTATTGAGATCGGAAAAAGAGCAACCAGTTACAATATGAAGGTTTGCATAGATTTCCATTATTCAGATTTCTGGGCAGATCCAAAGAGGCAGCATGCACCTAAGGCATGGCAGAATATGAGTCTGGATGAAAAGAGCGAGGCGATTTATCAATATACTTCAGAAAGTCTTACAAGGCTTTTAGATGAGGGCGTAGATGTTTCCATGGTTCAGATTGGAAATGAGATCAATTATGGAATGTGCGATGAAAAAAATATTGATAATGTAAATAAATTGCTTTGTTCTGGAAGTAAGGCTGCAAGAGAGATATCAGCTAAGAAAGATAAGGATATTGCCATAGTCGTACACTACACCAGGATAACAGAGCCATTAAAATTATATGGTCTTGTTCAAGGTCTTGCAAAGAGTGAAGTTGATTATGACGTGATCGGTCTTTCATACTATCCTTTCTGGGATGGATCATTTGATAATATGAAGACAGTTGTAAGTAAGATCATTAATGATTATGGAAAGAAGGTAATGATAGCGGAGACTTCTTATTGCTACACTTCAGAAGATGGAGATGGAACAGCCAACAGCCTTAAAGGAACGACGGACCTTGTAGATGGATATCCAGCTACACCTCAGGGGCAGGCCAGCATCATAAGAGATGTGGTTGCTGCTGCAAATGAAGCCGGTGCTATCGGTGTATTCTATTGGGAAGGAGCATGGCTTCCTGTAGGACCTGCTGATGCTGATAATTCTCCTGTTTGGGAAAAATATGGCAGCGGCTGGGCAAGTAGTTTTGCTTCTGATTATGATCCTGATGATGCAGGCCTTTATTATGGAGGCTGCTCCTGGGATAATCAGGCATTCTTTGATTTTACGGGACATCCTCTTGCATCAATTAATGTATGGAAATATTTAAAATACGGAACAAATAAAGAGTCTGCAAAAGAGTATATTCCTGCAGCAGTAGAGGAGGAAACAACAGAGGAAGTAAATAAGTATGCTGATCTGCCAAATCTTATTAATAATCCTGGATTTGAAGATGCAGATACTTCTATGTGGAAGGTAACATATCAGGGAGAAACAAATCCTACAGATTTCTTTAAAAAACCTGAGGATGCCTATGAAGGGGATTATTCATTCCATTTTTATTCAGCAGATTCAGATATGGATTTCTCAATTGAACAGGAATTTACGGACCTTGAACCAGGAACATATTATCTTACGGCATTTTCTCAAGGGGGAGATTTTAAAGGAGATAACACTTTTGAATTATATGCTGTAACAAGTGAGGGTGAGCAGGTTGATCCATTTAAACTTACATCTTATATTGACTGGAAGAATCCAACAATTCCAGAGATTAAGGTAACAGATGGAAAACTTACTATAGGTGTAAGGATTAAATCAAATCCTACAAGCTGGGGAACCGTAGACAACTTTGCACTATATAAAATAAGTGATTAAAAAACAAACGTAGATTTATATATGTACCAGATATCTGACGCTGTCCCGGCTTTTGCAATGACCTTCGTCAGATATCTGGTATTTTTTTAATAAATCTACGTTCGTTTTAGTACAGATATAATGATCCTGATGTTATGAGCTTGCCGCAGCGGGCGTCGAATAAGAGAACTGAATTATCGCTGATGTTTATATTTACTTCATCTCCGATATGGTAAATGCTGTTCCCAAATACTACGCTTGTAAGAAGATAATCGCCAACTCTAAGTTTAAGTGTGGACTCCATACCTGTTGGCATGGCACCGTATACTGTGGCCTTTATCTTTCCTGCAGGTGTAACTGTGATAGCTTCAGGGCGGATGGCAAGTACATAATCTTCATCTGTGATAACAGACTCTGAAGCAAGGGAGTCGTCCTGTTCATCCACTTTATAGATATGGTATTTGAATACTTCGTCTTTATTTGACTTTTCAACAGCACCTTTCACTGATAAACGCTTTAATTCAGCTTTCTTTTTATTATCTTCTTCATTTTCAACATTTTTACGCCAATCCCTTACATTTATCTTTGCTTTTGGAATGAATTTAACTTTTCTATTTCCAAGCATTTTAAGAGGAATAGTTCCATCTACATCCTGAGTTCCAAAGGCATCGATAAAGTTGATTGAAGGGTTACCAACGAAATCGGCTACAAAGAGGTTAGCTGGTTTGTTGTAAACATCCAGTGGTGCAGCATATTGCTGAAGAACACCATTGTTTATAAGACAGATCCTTGTGGCAAGAGTCATGGCTTCCATTTGATCATGAGTAACATATACGAAGGTGCTTCCTGTTTCAACATGGAGTCGTTGTAATTCATATCTCATTTCGAGACGAAGTTTTGCATCGAGATTTGAAAGAGGCTCGTCCATGAAGAGAACCTGTGGCTCTGGTGCAAGAGTACGGGCGATTGCAACTCTTTGCTGCTGACCACCTGAAAGTTCAGCTGGGTAACGATCCATAAACATACCGATTTTTACAATTCTTGAGCAGGAGCGAACACGGGAATCAATCTCTTCTTTTGTAAGCTTTCTCTTTGTAACAACTAATTCCTTGCCTTTAACTAACTGGAATTTTTCATTTAATACAATTCCGTTAGCTGCATGCTCATTCATGATCTTATTATATGTTTTCTTATACTCTGCGAGATGTTCTTTGGCTGTGATCGCAGGGTTTGCAGCTTCGTGAATCTTTAAGTTAAATAATTCCTTTGCTGAATAGATTGAAAGATTAAAAGCATCGATAAGTTTTATATAGGCTTTCTTTTCATCTATCTTCTTAGTCTTATCACGACAATCTTCGATAACTTCTTTTATCCTGTCGCCATTTTCAAGGGCATTCATGATATCAGATGTCTGTTTTGCTAAAGGGTCTATAGATGGCATTTCTTCATTGATATTCTTAAGACCAAAAGCAATATTCTCATAAACTGTCATGTTTGGCCAAAGAGCATAGTTCTGGAACAAAAAACCTACCTTACGTTTGTTGGCAGGGACATTTATTCCTGCATTAGTTGAATAGATGCAATTATTTCCCTGGTAAATATCTATGGAAGTAAAATCTCTTAAAGATGAAGTGATTTCATAAAGTACGGAATAAACTTCTATAGAATTCATATTATCAGAATTAAGGGAACTGTTTATTACATTATTATCTGATATGCTATGTAATACATTGTTGGCAAGATCAAAATCGCTGGTGAGCTGATCTATTAAAGCGTTATTCTGATTTATATCGCTGGATCTGGATTCAGATTTTAGTCTTGCCTGAAATCCCTGAATAGTAAGAACTCCACCAAGAAGTACCATAACAAGAGTAACAGTAAGAAGTACCACAAAAATCTGTGCTTTAAATGAGCTTTTTACAATGGCTGATATTTTCATTTATCTCTCTCCTTACCTGCCGGGTCAGTGGAGGTGGCATCAAAATAAGAATTCCATAGAGTAAAGAATTCATCTTTAGTAGCTGCAGATCTGTTTATATCCAGAGTGACTAATTTTGCATATCCCAGATCAGAATCGGAATCTATATCAGTTCTTATTGGACGACGGAAAAATGTATTCATGGCATATTCCTGTGTATCATATCCTGTTACAAAATCGATAAAAAGCCCGGCGTTATAGCTGTGGGGCGCATTTTTTAACATTGCTATCCCGTCAGGAATTGATGTGGTGCCGTCAATAGGATATATCATGTTGATATCATATCCCTGATCAATATATTTCTTTGCAGTTTCTTCAAGGGTTATACCTACAAGATATGATCCATCAGATACTTTTGGAATGATATCCCCTGATGAAGAAAGAATTTTACCATCTAGCTGCTCATAAAAAAGTGGAACGATTTCTTCATGGTCCTTTCCAAGGATAAGTTCCATGGTTGAAATGATAGTATAGCTGGTACCGCTGTTGTTTGGATCGGCAAAGGCTATATTCCCTTTCCATTTTTTATTAAAGAGGGTTTCCCATGTACGTGGGGCGTCAGCCCTTGAAACCAGTTTTTTATTGTAGACAAATACAATTGGAAGTTCAGTAAATGGAGTCCATTTGTTGTCAGATGAATAGTAGGTTTTATCTAATTTATTATATTCTTTGGTCTTATATGAAAGAAAATAATCTTTGTCAGCTTCATAGTTTTCGATTCCACCCCCAAACATAATATCACATTTGCTGTTAGCTGATGCATCTATTGCCTGCTGCATCATTTCTTCTGTTCCTCCGGCGTGTATCTCTACCATGATGCCGGTTCGGTTTTCAAATTCTGTGATGATAGGAAGATATACTTCGGATTTATGGGAAGTATAGACTATCAACTGATTTTCATCAGGAACATCATATTTTGAAGAAATCTCATCTGCAGTTTTATCTTTTCTATCAGTACAGCCGCTAAGAAGTAAAAAGGAAAAGGTAAGAAGAAGGCTGATGATGGTCTTAATTTTTCTATGTGCCATATATGTAACATCCTTTTTAGAATCGTTATTTGTTTTTTTGTTCATCTTATTTTAAATATATCATAGCAATTTTCAATTTGTAAACGTTACCGGGAATATAATTTTCGTAGGTGAAAGTATATAAGTATGATATAATATGCTTTATAGTAAAGTAAAGTTCAGGAGAAGACAGTTGCATACTCATATTGATGAAAATGGAAATATCATAGAACATAGTCATGGTACAGAGAAGGGGCATTATCATTCACCGGAGCAAAAAAAGAAGCTTATTAATAGAATGTCTAAAGCTATTGGACACATGCAGAAGGTAAAGAAGATGATGGAGGATGATACTGATTGTGCGGATGTATTGATCCAGCTTACTGCGGTGGAAGCAGCTCTTCACAGCCTTGGAAAAGAAATAATAAATGAGCATATGACTCATTGCATTGTTCATGCAATAGAGAACGGCGATACAAAATCTGTTGAAGAATTTCAAAAAGCAATCAAAAAATACCTTTAATAATATTCTTATATAAGGATAACCCCCACCCCGGCTTGTGGGGGTTTTTTATATTATATAGAATTCATAATGTAAACTATAAAGTTTACTTTTGCAATAAAATTTATACGATCGAGGTATGAAACATGCACATTCCAGAGAATTATCTTTCACCGGCTACATGCAGTGTTATGATTGCAGCAATGGTGCCGGTTTGGACTCATGCAGTTAAAAAAGTAAATAAGGAGTTACCAAAGGAAAAAATCCCACTTATCGGAGTTGGAGCAGCTTTTTCGTTTCTTGGTATGATGTTTAATGTTCCACTTGTTGGAGGAACTACAGGACATGCTGTAGGTGGAACACTTATAGCGTTATTATTCGGACCTGAGGCTTCTTGTCTTGCAGTATCCATTGCGCTTCTTATTCAGGCACTGTTATTTGGCGATGGAGGTGTTTTAGCATTTGGAGCTAACTGCTTTAATATGGCCTTTGTGCTTCCGTTTGCAGGATATGCTATTTATAAACTTATAACAAAGAATAAAAAAGATGGTGCCATAAAATATATAGCAGCAGCACTGTCTTCCTATATTGCACTTAATCTTGCGGCTCTTTGTGCAGCTATCGAGTTTGGTATCCAGCCACTTCTTTTTAAAGATGCAGCGGGACATGCAATCTATTGCCCATATGATCTTTCGATTTCAATACCTGCAATGCTGATACCTCATCTTGCTGTAGCGGGTGTAGTTGAAGCATTATTTACTGTTGCAATATTTGCATTTGTTAAGAAAACATCTCCAGATCTTGTATTTGAAAATATGATTGCTGAAGATGAGAAAGAAATAAAGAAGCATATTCCTTTGTTTGCTTTAGTAGCAGTCCTTATAGCAGCAACTCCTCTTGGACTTCTTGCTACAGGTACAGCCTGGGGTGAATGGGGAAGTGATGAGATAGCAGAGATCTTTACTAATGGTAAAGAGCTCGGTTATACACCATCAGGACTTCTTAAGGGATGGTCTCTTGAAACTATAATGCCGGATTATACTTTAAAGGGTGTTAATGAAGTTGCAGCATATATTTTATCAGCAGTTATTGGTGTTGCATTACTTATAATAATATTTAAATTATTATCTATACCTATGAAAGGTAGAAAAAAGGATGCTTCCAACGTGGCTTAGTAAAAAGGAAGAATATACACCGCCAAAAGATGGCGGTATATTTATTATAAAGACCATTAAGACATTAGGAAATGTGATTCAAAGGATACGTATTCAGAAAGGTCATGAAAAGAAAAAGCATCTTCCTGCATTGTTTAAGTTATTTCTAACATTTGCTATAATAATAATTATCGCGGTAATTAGAGACAGGATGATGATTACAGCCTTTGCAGCGGGAGTTTTAGCTTATCTTGCCACATGGCCGGCTCATGATATATGGAATATACTTAAAGCAGGACTTGGTGCAGCAGGAGTAACATTTTTATTCTTGCTGTCTGCTATTATCTTTTGGCCTGAGGGAATGAATAATTATATTATGATGATGGGAAAAGTTTTCCTTAGTGTTACGGTTCTTAGCATATTTAATCATACAACTCAGTGGAATCATATAACTCGTGCATTAAGAAAGATACATGTTCCGGGAGTAGTCATCTTTATCCTTGATATTACCCTGAAATATATTGTGCTTTTTGGCAGGCTTATAACAGATATCCTTACATCGCTGCAGCTTAGATCAGTGGGAAAGAATAATAGGAAATATAATTCTATAGGCGGTGTAATGGGAGTGACCTTTATTAGAGGGACTGAAATGAATAAGCAGATGTATGAAGCCATGATCTGCAGAGGCTTTTCTGATGATTACGAGGGACTTTGATACGAGGAAATTTGATATGAATATTATAGAAATTAAGGGTGCAAGCTTTAGCTATGCTGAAGCAGAGCACCCTGTTTTTAGTGGATTAAATCTGGAAATAAAAGAAGGGGAATGTCTGATAATAGAAGGAGATAATGGTACTGGTAAATCAACTCTCTTTAGAATAATAAATGGCATATCATTTTTAAAAGAGGGAAGTTATAAATTTCAGGGAACACTTATAAATAAAGAATATTTAAAAGATAACAAGAAAGCAAAACTATTCCATAAGAGGATAGGATATCTGTTTCAGAACGTTGATGTCATGCTTTTTAACCAGAGTGTCTATGATGAGGTGGCATTTGGACCAAGACAGATGGGACTTAAAGATGAAGAAGTGGATGAAAGGGTAAGGGATCTGCTTTTTTTGTTTGGGATAGAAGAGTTAAGGGATAAAGCCCCTTATCATCTTTCAGGAGGTCAGAAGAAAAAGGTCGCATTTGCATCTATTCTTTCTCTTGATCCGGATGTACTGGTGCTTGATGAACCGGAAACAGGCCTCGATAAAGGCTCCAAAGAGAAGATGATATGTCTTTTGGCAGAGTTAAAAACAGCAGGAAAAACACTTATAATTGCAAGTCATGATGAAGAGATAAAAGAAAGACTTAATGGCAAAATATTTAAACTTGGATTATAATGTGATTTATAAATAATTCTGAAAGGCATATAAAAATGAAAGCATTAGTATTATCAAGCGGTGGAGTGGATTCAACAACAGCTCTCGCTTTAGCTATAAGTAGATTTGGAAAGGAAAATGTTATTGCTCTTTCTGTTTCTTATGGACAGAAGCATGATAAGGAGATAGAAGCATCAAAAAATGTTGCAGCTTATTATGGAGTAGAGCAGATCTTCCTTGATCTTAGTAAGATTTTTGAATTCAGCAATTGTTCTCTTTTAAAACAATCCACAGAGGAAATACCAGAAGAAAGCTATGTAGAGCAGATAAAAGAAACTAAAGGTGAAAAACCGGTCAGCACATATGTGCCATTTAGAAATGGACTTTTTCTTTCATCTGCAGCAAGTATTGCTTTAAGTAGGGACTGCAGCGTCATCTATTATGGTGCCCATGCAGATGATTCTGCTGGATTTGCTTATCCTGATTGTTCACCTGAATTTAATCAGGCTATGGGAGATGCAATCTATGAAGGATCAGGACATCAGTTAAGGATTGAAGCTCCATTTATTGGAATGAATAAAGCGGGAGTAGTAAAAATGGGACTGGAACTTGGTGTTCCATATGAACTTACATGGTCATGCTACGAGGGGAATGAAAAACCATGTGGCAAGTGCGGAACATGTATTGACAGGGCTGCAGCATTTGCGGCAAATGGAGTAGAAGATCCTGCGCTTAAATAGGCAGAATGAGTGATAGGGGATAAGACTTTGGAAGACAAAGGAAAAACAAGAGATAAGGGTAAGGTCGTAAGTGGAAAGTATGTGGCGATAATCATCATCCTGCTTTCATTATGTATACTTATTACTATCAGCAGGGTGCTTATTGCAGGAAAAACAGTAGGAGAAAAAGAAAAACTTCCAGACTATTCCAGAAGATATGCTTTTTTGATAGAAGATATGACAGATGACTTTATGCTGAATGTGTATAAGTCAGCAAAAGATAAAGCGGCAGAAGATGGAATATATGTAGAGCTTGTAGGAAGCAATCTTAGTGCTGAATATAGTATGAATGATTATCTTAATATGGCGATTGCTTCAAAACCGGATGGTATAATCCTTGAAAGTGATGGAACTAAAGATACCAGAGAGCTGATAAAAAAAGCTACAGATTCTGGTATACCTGTTATAACTGTAATGTCAGATTCATTTAACAGTACAAGAGAATGTTTTGTTGGACCAAACTATTATGACCTTGGGAAAAAATATGGGATTGAGAGCTATGTGTTAAATACGGATAAAAATGAGAGATTTGACATAAAGATGCTCTTAAGAGATACAACATCTGAAAATGATAGAAACAGCATTTATCAGGGGGTTATGTCAGAGCTTAATCGAAAACCGGGAAGGTATCAGCTGGATATTGTTATGATACATTCAGAAGATGCCCTTTCCATGGAGGAAGATATCAGAAACCTGATCTATAATGATGAAAGCGGTACGGATGTTTATATTGCCATGGATCCGGCAGTGACTAAATTCGCGTACCAGGCACTGGTTGATTATAACAGATTATCAGGGGTTAAATTTATCGGATATTATACGACTGAAAGTATACTTCAGGCGATACAGAATGGTACGGTGGATTCTACAATATCTATGGATGCAGATGAGATAGGTGTTGTAAGTGTAGATGCTTTAACAGAATATATTGATAATGGATTTGTGAGTTCGTATATTCCTGTTGAAACACATCTGATAGATGCTTTAAATGTAAATGAAAAATTGATGGAAAAAGATGGAAAAAAGTAGCTTAAAAACAAGAATAAATGAATCATTAAAGCGCCTTTCGGTAAGAAGGCAGCTGTCCCTTTCATTTGCTCTTACAATAGCCATCATCCTGATAGTTAATATCATAGTTTTCCTTATCATTGATGCAGAGCTTAAGGGATATGATGAAGCATATTCAAGTAATAAATACAACAGTTCATTTTCAGATAAGATTGATGAAGTTCAGGTGAATCTTACTGATTATGCATTGACAAAAAGCTCTATATCAATGGAGGAATACTATAAAAAAATTGAAGACTTAAAGAAGATAGTAGATAATATTAATTATAGTGAGATAGATGAAAAGGTCTGGGGAATGCAGAAGGACCTGGTAATGATGACCCAGGAGTACATTGTTCTTACCAATGAAACTGTACAGAATAAGCGTGGTGGAAATATCCAGAAATATAAGGAAAGTTACGATAAGGCTACAAAGATGTACAGTTATATAAAGGATTATCTTTACTCGGTAAACATTGCTCAGTTTCAGCTGAATAATGATAAATATGCAGCTGTAAAATCATCAATGCATTATCTTGAGATAACGAGTATACTTATAATTGTATTGGTAACATGCTGTACATATACGCTGCTATCATTCTTTGCGTCCAGAGTGACTGGACCTATTGCAGGACTTGCAAAAAATGCAAAAGAAATATCGGATGGTAATTTTAATGTAGAGATAAACTCTCAGGATAGAGAGGATGAAATAGGGGTACTCTCTAGAACCTTCAAAAAGATGCTTGTCAGTATCAAGGAATATATGGAAAATGAGAAGCGTAATATTGAGGAGAAGAGAGATATAAGAGAAAGGGAATTAAAGTTAGAGGCAAAAGCAAAAGATGCTGAATTGAAATATTTTCAGGCTCAGACAGATCCTCATTTCTTATTTAATACTCTTAATGCCGGAATGCAGTTAGCTATGCTTGAGGGTGCACCAAAAACCTGTTCATATGTAGAAAATGTGGCTAAGTTCTTTAGATATAATCTTAAGAAGGATGATGGTATCACTCTTATCGAAGATGAATTAAAATTAGTGGATTACTATGTGGCAATCCTTGATGTAAGATTTGGTGGAGAGATAAGACTTATTAAGGATATCGATGAAAGTCTTATCTATACACAGATCCCTAAAATGGTTATACAGCCGTTGATTGAGAATTCAGTAAATCATGGGATCAGAGATATGGAAGGAAAGGGTATGATCTTTCTTTCAGTTTATAAAGAGGATGAAAACTGTGTGATCAGCGTTGCTGATAATGGTAAAGGTATGGATGAGGATCTTAAAGCCAAGATCTTAGATGGTACGTATGTTAAAGAAAAAGGAGATAATAATGGTAACGGAGTTGGGCTTATCAATATTATCAGCCGACTTAAATTATTCTATAATAAGGAAGATGTGGTGGAATTTCCGCATACGGGAGAAAACAGCGGATTTGAAGTAGTAATAAGAATTCCACTAAATAAACAGAGGACGGAAAATGTATAAGATTCTTATTGCAGATGATGAAAGCATAGTTCTTGAGTCGTTAAAATATATAATTAAAGAGAAATTTGGTGACAGCTGTGAGATAGAGTGTGCAAAGACAGGAAGAAGCGTGATAGAAGCAGCTGAAACATTCAGACCGGATATAGCCTTTATGGATATTCATATGCCGGGTATCAACGGAATTGATGCCATGAAGGAAATAAGAAAAGGCAATAATTCGGTTATATTTATTGTAATGACAGCATTTGATAAGTTTGATTATGCCAGAGAGACAATAAAGATCGGAGTTCTGGAGTACCTTTCAAAACCTGTAAGCCGCGAGAATATTGAAAATGTTCTTGTAAAGGCTATGGGAATCATTGATAAGAGAAGAGAAGTAAGAACAAGAGATCTTACAATTAAAGAAAAGTTAGAGACTATCATCCCATTTATGGAAAAGGGACTTATCTATACTCTTCTTATTGCCGGAGATAGCGGAGAATCTACCGGAAAATACAGGGATATTCTGGGAATAAATGAAGAATATGGTTATATACTCGTTATAGAAGCAAAACAGGAATATGCAGGCAATATTTCTAATGTAGTAGGATCCAGTGTGCGACTGGAAGATCATTATGAGCTTATAAAAGAATCTGTTAAGGTGGAAATGAATGCGGTAGTGGGACCGGTTATGACAAATAAGATCATAATACTCGCTCCATATGATAAAGCAGCAATGCCTTTGGAATATAGAACAAAACTGGTAGAGAGGATCAGAAATCTGATACATAATCTTGAAGACGATATTAATATCGAGATGAAAGTAGGGATCGGAGATGTAAAGAAGTTTGATAAGATGAATGAATCCTATCACGAAGCCATTTCTGCGTTGCAGTTAGGTAATGGAACAGTGCTTCATGCTCTTGATGTTAAGGTAGGCTGCGATTATGAAGATGATTATCCTATAGATACAGAAAAAGCTTTATTTCAGGCTGTGGAAAAAGGCGATGTAGATGTGGCTCAAAATGAAACTTTAAGATTCTGGAACTGGATGGTAAAGTATCATAAAGAAAAACTCAGTGATATACAGATAAAAGTCATAGATTTTGTTTTAAGAGCTGAGAGACAGGCATTTTTAAAGACAAACAAGACCTATAAATTCGATGGAAGAAGCAATTATCTTGAAGAAGTGGTAGGGGCAAGTGATATAAATGTTCTTAAACGTTGGTTTATTGAGAAAATAGCTGAAGCTACCAATACTATTGCCAAGGCTCAGGAGAATATACAGAGAACTCCGGTTGAAAAAGCTTTAAGATATATAGACGAGAATTATGGGAAGGACATTTCTCTTGATGAAATGTCGCAGATGATGGGGATAAGTTCTTATTATTTCAGTAAATTATTTAAGAATGAGACAGGTACAAATTTCATCGATTATCTGACAAATATAAGGATTAATAAGGCAAAAGAACTTCTTGATGAGGGAAGACTGAGTGTTAAGGAGATAGGGATTGAAGTAGGATACCCTGATCCGAATTACTTTTCCAGGATCTTTAAGAAGAACGTTGGTAAGTCACCATCGGAGTACAAGGAGGTTATACAATGAAAAGATATGTAAGTTTACTATTGGTGGTAGCAATGATTTTATCTCTTTCAGGATGTGGAAAGACAAATACAAAGAAAAATAATAAAAAGTCCGGAGATAAGATTCAGATAGGTTTTACCATGGACACATTTGTTATGGAAAGATGGGAAAGAGATAGAGATATCTTCCTTTCTAAGGCAAATGAACTGGGGGCGGATGTTAATATTCAAAGTGCCAATGGCGATATTGAAGAACAGAAGAAGCAGATCAAATATTTCATAGATCAGGGAGTTGATGTTATAGTTATCGTTCCGATCGACTGTCAGGGACTTACTGAGGAAGTTAAAGCTGCGAAGGATGCAGGTATTAAAGTTATCTCTTATGACAGAATGATCCAGAATGTTTCTTATGATCTTTATATCTCATTTGATAATACTATGGTTGGAACTCTTATGGGTGAGTCTTTAGAGAAAGCGGAGCCCAAAAGTAAGAATGTCATAATGGTCAGTGGTCCTACAACAGACAGCAATGTTATCATGGTTGATGATGGATTCAGGACTGCTATAAATGATAAGGGTTATAAGATAGTTGATATCACATATATTGAAAACTGGAAACAGAATTTAGCTTACGATTATATAAATAGTCATTTTGATAAAGTGAAAGGGGCAAATATAATCATGTGTGGAAATGATGCCCTTGCAGGACAGGTCATAACTGCACTTTTAGAAAGAGGAATGGCTGATGATTATATTGTTTTAGGTCAGGATTCAGATCTTGATGCCTGTCAGAGAATCGTGGAGGGTACACAGTATATGACAGTTTATAAACCAATTGATGAACTGGCAGCTGTTGGTGCTGAAAGCGCTGTAAAGCTGGCGAAAGGTGAAACTCTGGAATATACATCAACACTTAATAATGGCAGTGATAATATTAACTATATAGGTATTAATCCATATATGGTAACGAAAGAAAATATGGATAGTGTGATAATAGAAAGCGGCTTCCACCTTAAAGATGAAGTATATTTAAATGTTAAGGATGAGAAGAAAGATAATTAATCTGTATTTTTTTGTATAAAATCAATAGCATAGCATTTTTTTGATAGCATTTTTTTGTCTAATATTATTTGTGGATAAAAAAATGCTATTTTTTATTGTGAAAAAATGGTTTCACAAAAAAATGTCCATTTGATTGTCAAACATCTACTATTTTGATAGAGGCGTGGAATAGGTATAGTAAAGTTGTACCTGATATTAAGGGTCGGTACTGAAAAATTGATACCTAAAGGGAGGTAATTGAATGAGAAAAAGAATTTATAGTCTCTTACTTTGTGGAGCAATGCTTACAGCATCACTTTTTGGATGTGGAAATAGCGAGGGTGGATCAACAGCAGCAGGTAATCAGACTGGAGATGGAACAACACAGACAACAACATCTAAAGACGGCGGATTAGATGTAGGTATCGTATTACCTACAAAGGATGAGCCAAGATGGCTTCAGGATCAGAAGCAGTTCGATAAGATCCTTGGAGAACAGGGATTCTCATCAAAGGTTCTTTTCAGCCAGGGTAAAGCAGAAACAGAGAAGACAAACGTAGAAGCACTTATCAATGATGGTGTTAAGGTTCTTATCATCTGTGCACAGGATGCAACAGCAGGTGGCGCAGCAGTTCAGGAAGCTAAGGATGCTGGTATTACAGTTATCTGCTATGACAGACTTATTACAGATACAGAAGCAGTTGATTATTATGTAACATTTGATTCAGTTGCAGTAGGTAGAGCTCAGGGTCAGTATCTTATTGACAACGCTCCAGCAGCAAAGGGAGTTCCTCTTTACCTCTATGCAGGTGGTGCTACAGATAACAATGCTTTCCTTTTCTTCCAGGGAGCTTGGGAAGTATTACAGCCAAAGATCGCTGATGGAACATTTGTAATCGCTAACTCAGATGAAGCTGAAAAGCTTGCTGATAAGGCTGAACTTACAAGAGATGAAGAAGCTAAGATCATTGGTCAGATAACAACAGATTGGGATTTCAACGTTGCTAAGTCAAAGGCTGAAGCTCATCTTACAGCTAACGATGCTTCTAAGAAGGGTGATGTATGCATCCTTGCTCCAAACGATGGTACAGCAAGATCAATCGCTGATGCATTCGCAGCAGACGGTGATGTTAAGACTTATGTGATCACAGGTCAGGATGCTGAAGTTGCTTCAGTTAACTACATCATGAACGGAAAGCAGAACATGACAGTATTTAAGAATACATCTATTCTTGCAGCAGATTCATGTGCAATGGCAGCAGCTATCTTAAAGAATACAACACCTGAAACAGCTACAACATATAACAATGGTGCTAAGGATGTTCCTGCTAAGCAGACAGATGTAACAGTTGTTACAAAGGATAACTATAAGGAAGTACTTGTAGATTCAGGTTACTATACTCAGGACGATATCGATCAGGCTAAATAATTTTAAGAAAACATAAATAAGGGAGTGGCTTATGCCACTCCTTTGTAAAAAAAACAAGGAAAGGAATTAAAGAATGGACGATTACATTTTGGAAATGAGAGGGATAACCAAGGAATTCCCTGGAGTAAAAGCTCTCGATAATGTCAATCTAAAAGTTAAACGTGGCGAAGTACATTGCCTTTGCGGCGAAAACGGAGCCGGAAAATCAACCCTTATGAAAGTCCTTTCTGGCGTGTATGGTTATGGATCCTATACAGGAGACATTTTATATAACGGTGAGGTACAGCACTTCAAAGGAATAGCAGACAGCGAAGAAAAAGGCATAGCAATCATTTATCAGGAACTTGCACTTGTTCCAGAACTTAGTGTTTACGAAAATATTTATTTCGGTCATGAGATAATGCATGGGAAAACCATAGATTGGAATGAGACTATGGTGAAGGCACAGGAGCAGCTTAAGAGAGTTAAGCTTGATGTGGATCCTTCAGTTAAGATTAAAAGCCTTGGCGTAGGAAAACAGCAGTTAGTAGAAATTGCTAAGGCACTTAGTAAGAATGTTAAACTGCTTATTCTTGATGAGCCTACATCTTCTCTTAATGAAGATGATTCTGAAAACTTATTGCAGCTCATTAAAGAATTAAAAGAGCAGGGCGTAACCTGTATCATGATTTCTCATAAGCTTAAAGAAGTTATTTCTATTGCAGATTCAATCACAGTACTTAGAGATGGATCAACAATATGTACTATGGACTGCCATGAGAATGGAGTACAGGGTGTTAAGGAGTCTGACATAATTAAGAACATGGTCGGACGTGAAATCGACAATATCTATCCAACCAGAGAGAAAAAAGAACCTGGTAAGGTGGTTTTTGATATTAAAGACTGGACAGTTTATGATCCAGCAAAGGGAAGAGAGATTCTTCATAATGTAAGCATGCAGGTAAGAGAAGGTGAAATTGTAGGCCTTCAGGGACTCATGGGAGCAGGAAGAACAGAATTTGCCCTTAGTATATTTGGTAATACACCAAAATATAAGATAACATCTGGTGAATTTACTTTTGATGGTAAGAAGCACAGATTTAAGAGTCCGCGTCAGGCGATAAAGAGTGGACTGGCATATGTATCTGAAGATAGAAAGGGTAATGGACTGGTTCTTATTCAGGACATTAAATATAATACAACCCTTGCTAATCTTGATGAACTTAAAGATGGACTTTTTGTTAATGATAATGAAGAAATAAAGGTTGCTAATTACTATAAGGATTCTATTAATATCAAGGCTCCTAGCATAGAGCAGAAGGTAGGAAATCTTAGTGGTGGTAACCAGCAGAAGGTACAGCTTGCCAAGTGGATGTTCGTTCATCCAAAGGTTCTTATCCTGGATGAGCCTACAAGAGGTATCGATGTCGGAGCTAAGTTCGAAATTTATACACTTATGAATAAGCTCGTTGAACAGGGAATGAGTATCATAATGATCTCTTCGGAACTCCCGGAGGTACTTGGAATGAGCGACAGACTTTATGTCATGAGCGAAGGAACTATCACAGGTGAGCTTTCTCGTGAAGAAGCTACTGAGGAAAAAGTTATGGCTCTTGCCATTAAATCAAAGGAGGACTAAACAATGACTGAGATAAAAGATAATAAGAAGAGCCAGGGTGGTTCAGAATTCGGTCGTGTAATAAAAGCAAATTTAAGAGATTATATGATGTATATAGTTCTGGTAGCTATCATAGTCATTTTCTCAATTGCTTCAGATGGTAAATTTGTATCAGCAAATAATATATCAAACCTTTTTAACCAGGCTGCTTATGTTGCTGTTCTTGCAATAGGTATGACAATAATTCTCATATTAAAGCATATCGATCTTTCAGTTGGTTATGTAGCAGGTTTCAGCGGAGCTGTATGTGCATTAATGCTTTCATGGGGCATTTCAGTATATCTTGTAATCCCAGCAGTTCTTTTACTTGGACTTATTATAGGTCTTTATCAGGGATTCTTAGTAACAAGAATCGGTGTTCCTGCATTCGTAACAACACTTGCCGGAATGTTCATCTTCAGAGGACTTCTTGGTATAATCTTAAAACAGGGTACAGTTGTAGTTAAAGATAAGACTTTTAATGCATTAAATAATGGTTTTATCCCAGACGTTCCTAATTCAACAGGATTACATCTTGTAACAATGATCATTGGTGCAATCGGAATTGCAGTAATCGTATATTCACAGGTAAAGGCAAGAAAGAATAAGAAGAAATATGGATTCAAGGTTGTTTCAACTCCAGGATTCATAGCAGGACTTGTTCTTGCATCAGTAGCTATCATGACAGTAGTTACAGTTCTTGCTAAGGCAAAGGGTATTCCTTGGTCAGCAGTTATCGTAGCTGTTATTCTTCTTGGATACAGCATCATGCTTAATAAGACAAGACTTGGTCGTTACATTTATGGTATTGGTGGTAATGATCAGGCAGCTGAACTTTCAGGTGTTAATGTTAAGAACGTTACAATGTTTGCATTCTGCTCAATGAGCGTACTTGCAGCAGTAGCTGGTATACTTTACACATCAAGACTTATGTCAGCTTCTCCACAGGCTGGTAACGCATTCGAAATGGACGCTATCGCATCATCATACATCGGTGGTGTAGCAGTTAGCGGTGGTGTTGGTAAAGTAACAAATACTATTATCGGTACTCTTGTAATCATGTCACTTACAAACGGAATGAACTTACTTGGTATTGATGCATTCGTACAGTATATCGTAAAGGGTGTCATCTTCATCATCGCAGTAGCATTCGACGTAGTAACAAGAAAGAAGAGTAAGTAATAGTTAATTAAATTACATATTCCCTCCTTATATAATGTGTTAAGAATCATCACGTTTTTTCCCTAATAGCCCTAACGTGATGATTCTTTTGCGTATGCTACGAGCAATGCACCCCCGCAAATCCAAAAGCCCCCGTAAGCTTGCTTACAAGGGGGCTTTTGGATTTGCGGGGGTATAGTGCGACAAACCGCAATTGCTGTGCAATTGTGGCGAGGCACGACATGAAATAAATTGCAAAGCAATTTATGAATGCATTGTATAGTGCGACAGCACGACATGAAATAAATTGCGAAGCAATTTATGAATGCATAGCGAAGAATAGCAAAGCAATTTAGAATGCATTGCGTTGCGCAATTACATTCACAAGAGTAGAATAAAGCTGTGTAACTTTTTTAGAATTATATATAGGAGTCAAATATGAAGTATCTAAAACAATTCTTGATAATAATTATTATCTCCTTAATAGGAGAAGCACTTAAATATCTTATCCCGCTTCCTATTCCTGCAAGTATTTATGGAATGGTGATCCTTTTTGTCGGTCTTATGACAGGACTTATCAAATTAGATAAAGTTAAAGACGCAGGAAAATTTCTGATAGAGATCATGCCTGTAATGTTTATTCCTGCAGGAGTTGGACTTTTAGAGAGCTGGGGGGTTCTTAAAGGTATGCTGATCCCGGCCTCTATAGTTACTGTAGTAGCAATAATTACGGTTATGGCAGCAACGGGACTTGTATCACAGGCGATAATCAGAAAGGGTAAGGATAAGAAAGATGAATGAATTCTTTAAAAACTCACTATATGCAGGAGTTGTACTTAGTCTTATAGGATATGAATTAGGCATTTTTCTCAAGAAAAAAATTAAACTGGGATTATTTAATCCACTTCTTATATCAATCATGATCACTATGATCGTGCTTAAATTAGGAAGCGTGGATTATGAAACTTATAAAAGTGGGGCACAGGTACTTTCATGGCTTCTAACACCTGCTACGGTATGTCTTGCTATTCCATTATATGAGCAGATGGAATTGTTAAAGAAAAATATTGCTGCTGTAATAGCAGGTCTTGTAACAGGCGGTGTAACGAGCATGACAACAGTGTTTGTAATAGCCATTATATGCAAGATGACACATAAGGAATATGTTACTCTTCTTCCAAAATCCATCACAACAGCAATAGGAATGGGGGTTTCCGAAGAGTTAGGCGGATATGTAACTATAACAGTTGCAGTAATAGTTATTACAGGAGTTCTGGGTAATATCTTTGGAGAATTAATATTAAAAATATTTAAGATTAAAGAGCCGATTTCTAAGGGACTTGCGCTTGGGGCAGCAAGTCATGCCATTGGAACTGCAAAGGCCATGGAATTAGGAGAGATTGAAGGGGCTATGAGTGGTCTTGCTATAGCTGTATCAGGTATCATTACCGTGGCACTTGCTCCATTATTTGCAACATTTATATGATAAAAAAGTTCTATAATGTAAAATGAAAAATATTAAAATTACATTGGAACAAAAGGAGAAACACGAATGAAATTAGAGCAGAGAAAGTGTCCAAATTGTGGGGCTGAGTTAGAGCTTACAACACTCAGTAAGAGAGTTAAATGTCAGTATTGCCGCGCCTGGTTTGATATTGTCTGGGATGAGGAAGAAAAGGAAGATAAAGAGAAAAAAGAAGGCGAGATATTAAATTCAGAGTTATACTACATTACAAGAGATTTAAATAAGGCAATGGAAAAGAAAAATACCAGAGAATGTATAGAAGACTGGAAGTATTGTCTTGATGAACTTGGAACAACAGAAGCTATAGAAGATTATCTGAATAGTAATATCTATGATGGCGGTGATGTGGCAGCAGAAGGAAAAAATCAGGAATTGCTTGATAAGGTCAGAGCTCGTGTCGTATCTGATCTTAGTCAGGATGAAAGAGTCATAATAATGGCAGATGCCACGATATTTGGATCAGGAAAAGAATTCCTTATTGTAACAGATAAAAGATGTCTTTTCTATAAAAAGAAGAAAATGTTAAGTGTGAATTTAGATGACATCACAACTATAAAGCTTGATGATGGACTTAATCTTCCATCATGGCTTATAAATGGAAGCTGGGATATGACTATTCCAAGCTGCGAGGCTCATTATAATATCCAGGGACAGATCCTTGCACTCATAAGTCTTCTTTCTTTTGAGAAGAACCCGGAGAGACATAAGATAAGAATAGTATAATAATATAAAAAAGTAGGTTAAAAGATGCAGAATTACAGTGACTTAGAAGATAAAAATAGTTTTGGCCTATTATTAAAAAGTACCAGGGAATATTATGGAATAAATCAAAGTAAACTGGCCAAAGGGATTATTTCTACTTCTCGATTATCTATGATTGAAAATGGAAAAAGAGAAGCAGATTACAAATTAAGAAATAGATTACTGGGGCGTTTAGGATATACTTTAGAAGGCTTTGAGGAGTTACTGAAAATATCAGATTATAAGCGCTATGAAAAATATAGTGAACTTACTGATGCAGTAGAAAATAATGATAATATGGCCCAGCAGCTGGTAAATGAGTTGATCAGTACCAGAGATAAAGAAGACATAATTGAATATCAGTTTTTATTAGATATGTATGCTCGTTCTTTATGGCATAATAAGGTAAACAAAAAGGAAATAGAGAATATCTATCAAGAAGCAATCCAGCTTACCATGGCAGGGATAAATGAGAATAATATTGATGAGTATGCTTTGGCGCCGGAAGAATATTATCTCCTGATCACAAAAGCAGAATTTATGGAAGCAGATTCAAGTTTTGATAAACTAAGTATTCTTGTAAATCATTTAAGAGATAAAGAGATGGGAGATATAGCAAAAGCAAAAGTCTACCCAAAGGCAGTATATCTTTATTCCAGATGGATATTAAATCTTTATCCCGATGATGATAGTTTTATAACAAAAGCATTAGAACATAGCTCAAAGGCTATTGATATATTAGTAAATGCTGGACGCCTTTATTATTTATATGATTTATTAAAAATAAGAAAAGAGCTCTTTATACATGTGGATATTCAAAATGAAGAGATATTAAAAGAAAGAGAAGAAAATTCAAGATATCTCTCTTCCTTAGAATATTTTTATAGTTATTTACCTGAAAAGAAAACTATGGAAAATGATTGTTATATCTATAGAAGTGGTATGTGTTATTATGTTGGAGATATAATTTATAAAAGACGTAATATGTTAGGCATGTCCAGGAATGAATTAGCAAAGGGGATATGTTCTACAAGAACATTGCTTCGTATTGAAAATATGCAGGCAGATGCTCAATGGAGTATTATTAGTGAACTTCTTGGAAGATTACATTTACCTATGCAGATTTGTAGAGGAGATTTAGTTACAAGTGATTTTAAGCTTATAATGGATAAAAAAAGATTGACCAAATTAGATGATAATGAAGAATATGATAAAGCTGATGAAATACTAAGAAGAATTAAAGATCGGCTGGACTTATCCATTAAAATGAATGCACAGTTTATTAATATGTTTGACTGTTTAAGACAATATCGAACGCTAAAAATAGATAAACAAACATTTGAAGAAGACATTTGGAAGATATTAGCCATTACGGGGATAACTAAAAAAAATGTGTTTGACCCTAAAGGCTACTATACTTGGATTGAAAAAAACGTTTTTTATCATATAGCGAAGAATAAAAAACTGATTAAGGAATTTGGTTCTTACGCTTATGAGATGTATTATAAAGCAGAAAAAGCTATAGATTTTTCGCATTATGAGATGAATATGGAGCTATTTGCAAGGCAAACTGAGGATTCTGGTGAAATTGAAAAAGCAATGAAAATAAGAAGAAAAATTATGATAGATCTTCTTAAAAATAACAGACCGATATTTTTGATAGTCAATGCTATGAATTTATGCTGTGGTGAAGCTCGAGTAAAAGCAGATTATAAAGAAAAAAATACATTGAGCAAATGGAAAAAATGATGACTTTTTGTGACTTGATGAAACAAAGCTTATTTAAAGAAGCTATTGAAAAATGCTTAATCATGGCAAAAAACGGAGATGACTGGACTTGATAAGAAATCCAATCATACTCAGCCTTTTGCACAAAATGCTTAATTATTATTAAACTTTAATTCAAAATTACCACCTTCAAAGTAGATATTATTTCCCAAATCATCTTTGTAGAAGGATACTTGTTCTGTTGAAACAAGTTTAAAGCCAAGGGAATAAAGAAGTTTTACTGATGGAATATTATTTATCGCAGTTCCTGCAGTAAAATGATTTATTCCCTTATTTTTTAATTCATTAATAAGTTCAGTAATGCTTTCCTTTGCATAACCTTTTCTATGGTAATCTGGATTAAAGCAATAACCGATTTCATATCCTGTGTCTCTTTTATTAAAAGCAACATAACCGATTACTTTTTCTTCATGACATACAGCAAAAAACATATGCTCATTACTATCTGAAAATGAATCCCATTTCTTTATTCTTTTTTCCACTGCTTCAGCTGATGTATCTTTAGGGTTATCATACTGGGCGTATTCAGTCTTTGCTACTTTAGCCCAGACTTCTTTTATATCTTTCCAATCTTCAGATATAACACGGCGGATAGTTAATGAATTGATTTGCATAATGTCTCTTATCTCCAATCTAATATTAATATAATCAAATATGTTATTATATTTATGGAGTCTTATAATTACAAGATTTTTGAAGCAAATTTAAGTAGTTATCCAACCTTTTTCTGTGTCGACAAATCTAATAATATAAGGTTTAGTTATACTTGCCTTTTTATTTGTGTTAACATTGGGTCCTATTTTAATTATAGATAATGTCATTAAGCTGATAAGTATTAATCTGGTAATTCTTTTCTTCATTTTTATGCCTTTCTTATTATGTGTAAGTCTGTTATGTCATATTCTGCTAAAAATCAGCAGTAAGACAAGTTCAAATAATATATCAACAGAATAAAATATATAAGTAGATTCATATTGTTGACAAGTGACAGAGTTGTTAATTAACAACTCTGTCACTTGTGAGGATGAAAAAAAAGATGATAGCATATAGAAAACAAAATGTTGTTAAAAAAGAGACAGTGAGATAACAATTATGAATTAAGAAATATAGACAAAACAAATTACATTTTATGAAAAAGAGGAAAAAAATGAGAGTTAAAAATTATATTTTAGAGATAAAAGGATATATATTGGGGCAGATAGTCTTATCGATGCTGGCTACAATAGCATTAGCTTTTATTCCAGTATGCAATGAATATTTAGTAGACCATTGTCTTATTGGTAAGGATTATGAATTTAAATATTTGGTGATTGCATATGCTTTGTTTTTTCTAATATTTCTTATCGCTACATGGGGATCTGAGAGATTAGTCTGGAAAAGTGCAATTACATTTGAAAATAGATTAAAAAAAGACTGTTATAATGCCATTTTAAAATTAAAATTTAATGATTTTAAGAAAAAGAAAAGTGACGAGTATTTGTCTTTGTTAACTAATAATATTACAAGTATTGAGCAAGATTATCTTCAACCGATATGTGCATTAATTAAAGCAGCGATATCAGTAATGGTTTATGCAATAATTATATCAATTTATACTTCGACGATAATTTGTATTGCATTGATAATCCTATCAATATTGGCAGCATTCTCACCTCGATTATATCAAAAAAAGTTGCGTAAGGCAGGAAAGGATTTCGTTGATCAGGCGGCTGTTTATACTAAAAAAACATCAGATTTACTTGATGGGGCAGAGTTAGTGAATGTTGATACAAAATCAGCCTTTTCAGATGAAAATGCAAAATCTACAGACGAATTATCAATGAAAAGATATAAACTTGGAAAAACAAAGGTTAATGGAAATACGATTTCAGGAGCAGCAATTTGTTTGATTGATATTATTATTTTCATATTATGTGGTTTTCTGGTTATGAGAGGAAATATAACGGTTGGTGTAGTTATTGCATCAATTACATATGCTAAGGCTTTTACAGAACCAGTTCAGGAAATTTTATATGACATAAATACATTAAATGCTTCAAAAGATATAGTTTTGGGTTTAGAAAGAATGATAAACGAAATAGATATTGAAGCCGGAGATAACACAGAAGAAGAAAAGGGAAATATAGTTCTTAGGGAGGCATGTGTTAGTTTTCCAGATAAAAAATTATTATATAATGCAAGATTTGATATTGGAAAAAAATATCTGATTATAGGACCAAGTGGTAAGGGAAAGACAACATTATTAGATACAATTGCTGGAAGAAATACAATTGAAAGTGGTAAACGAACAATTAAGAAGAACTATTATTATTTAAGTCAACATCAACATGTATTTAACGATGATGCGTATAACAATATATCAATCTTTGGAACATACCAAGATTTTACAGGGCTTGATAAAGGGTATATTCCGATGTATTCAAGGGTTAAAAGAGAAAATGATTGTTCGGTATTAAGTGGTGGAGAAAAACAGATACTAAAACTTTGCAGGATGTTAGTGCAAAAAAAGAAAATTTTGATTCTGGATGAGCCTTTTGCTGGGGTGGACAATATAAACTCAAAAAAAATATTTCACATGCTATCAAAAAGGAAAGAAACTATTATTATGGTTTCTCATGAGACAGATTTTGAAGAATGGGATATGAAGAATTGGGAAAAAGTCAGAATTGAGGATATATGTTATGAAAAAATATAAAATTTCAAAATCTATAGCATGGCAAGCATATGATGAGCTTGATTTATTGATTGTTTTAAATCGTAAAAATAAAGAGTTTTATTTTTTTCAAGAAACAGGGAAATTAATTGCACATCAGTTGTTATCCGGAGCAGGTATTAATAATATAACAGAAAAATGTATGCAGTTGTTTGATGTAAATATAAATGAAGTTACAAAAAGTATTAATGATTTGTTAATAAAAATATGGCTTTAGCGGGTACCTATGTGGCAGGTTATATAATCTGGGAGCTTATCCATATAATTCTTTTGATCAACGATATGGCATCTGTTCGTAGTATACAGGATAGGATAATTAATGCATTTAATAACGATGATAATATTAGTGATGAAGTGGGTAGTAACGTTGAGTCGGTAAATAGAATTACTGTAAATAATCTGAATGTGACAATCGATGATAGAGCTATCTTAAATGATATTAATCTTTCTTTTGATGCTAAAAAGAAATACCTCATTATTGGAAATAGCGGATGTGGAAAAACAACACTTATTAATTCCTTTATTGGATTAAATGATTATAATGGAACAATTTCAGATGATTCATCAGATGGAAATGCTTACAAATATCAGATTAATTATCTACCTCAAAAGGTCGAGACTTTCCCGAGAAGTATAGGGCTTAATATTTCGATTGAAGAAGAAGTTAATGAAAAAGAAGTTTTGGATGTGATAAACAAAGCAACTTATGGTAATTGCGATATTAATAGTGAGTTTGATGCAACAACATCAACTCAGAGTGGAGGAGAGTTGAAGAAAATAGCATTTGCCAGAGCTTTATATCACAAAAAAAGCATCCGATAATGGTTATGGATGAAATAATAATCATAGAAGATGGTTCAGTTGTATATTCGGGATGTTCAATTTTAGTTCCGTCAATATATGTATGATTCAAATCAACATTTTCTGCTTCGAAAATGTACCTGTTGATGTCAGTTCGACAGAGTTTTTCGATTTCTAGTGGCAATTTAAGTTGATGGAGTGTATAATTACCACTGGTATTATTATTTAGTAGCATAATTAATTGTACCAAAAAAACGCTTAAACCTCACGGTCTAAGCGATTTTTTTGCTCCTTTTCAGGGGACTTTTTTTACAGCCCCTTTCTTTAATAAAGAATCTATTCTTCTGTATTTTCCTTTATGATAGTCTTCTTTTCTCTTCCGATAAAGAATAAAACTGTTGCAACAACTGCAGCAACACCAAGTATGATGCAGCACCACATAACAGATGTGCTAACAGACTGCTGATGTACTCTAAGGAATGGGTATGGCGCATCTTCGTCCGGAACGATATTAAAAGAAACAAGTGAAACCCATACTATCGCATATAAGAAAGTTGGGATTATAGCAAGTATTATATTCTTTGCCCTAAGGTCATGTTTTCCTTCGAAGAAAAGGAACATAAGAAGAGCAAGGATTGGGCAGAAACCATGATACCAGAAAAGTGATCCAGAAAAGAAGTTGTGCTTGAAACCACCAGTATCAGGATCGTTACTTGGCGCAAGGACAACAAGTACAATAAGTAAAGTAACTGTTGTAAGACATGTAGTTACATAACGGAATACAAGAGCTTTATGAGAAATCTCTGACTCTGATCTAAGAGCTTTAATAGTTGCTAATAAAAGTACAAATGCGCTAAACATAGAAATGATATTTGAATCCTGTGTATAAGCTTTAAAAACATAGTACCATGGATTACCTTTTTTTAACTGGTTAAGTACTGAGATTATGAGACCGAATACCTCACCCATAAATAACATAGCTGATAGTGCTGCTATTAATTGTTTTTGCTGTTTTGTCATATAGTCTTCTCCTCTAAAAAATGTTTATTGCATTTTAGAAACTAAAATTTTATTTTTAGTATCCTGACATATTGTACATATTTACATTAATAAAAACAACAAGATTTAACCCAATTTTAGCAAAAAAATGACCATTTATCACTATTTAAAATATGACTATTCAGCGAACATTATTGTATATCATTTGTAGGCGATTTTACAGTTGACACAATGATTAAAACAATGCTATATTTTGACTAAGTGAGCAGACAGGAATGTTTTGCAAAGCGACATTGATTGAGTAGCCGGCGGCACGAGAAAGTGAGAGGCCGGTCCTGATATTCTTAAAACTAAGATAATCAGGAGAACTTAAATTTTCAGGAATGAATCCTGTTAAATGGTCAAATTTCGTTAGATAATTTGCAAAATATTTCGTGACGTCTCCGAATAAAAGCAGAAAATCTTTAAATAAGAATGACTATGTTGCCAGGATGCCATTTCGCGTTCTGGCTTTATTTTTTTGCTGAAAAGAAAGCGATAAACCTTGAAAATATAAGGCTTATGGATTTTTACGGCTAAGTAAAAGAACTTTTAAGCAACCCGGTCAAATGTTGCAAAAAAAAATAATCAGTGGGTGAGATGACATGAATATTGTAAGACAGCAGTTGGCGCCGGTTTATGATGCGCTGATAGAACTTAGAAAAAGAAGAGTAGTACCATTTGATGTTCCTGGACATAAAAGAGGTAGAGGCAATACAGAACTCCTGGATTTCTTAGGAGAAAAATGTGTTGGAGTGGATGTTAATTCCATGAAGATGCTGGATAACCTGAGTCATCCTGTTTCAGTTATCAGGGAAGCTGAGAATCTTACCGCAGATGCCTTCGGAGCAGATAGAGCTTTCTTTATGGTAAATGGAACAACATCGGCAGTTCAGTGCATGGTCCTGGCAACCATTAGAGATGGCGATGAGATAATCCTTCCAAGAAATGTCCATAAGAGTGTTATAAATGCTTTAGTACTTTGCGGCGGTATCCCTGTTTATGTGCCGGTTAAGGTCAATCCGGAAATAGGTATCGCAACAGGTATGGAAGCTCACGAAGTTGAAAAAGCTATTAAGGAACATCCAAACGCAAAAGCAATATTTGTAAATAATCCTACTTATTATGGGATCGCCTCTGATTTAAAAAAATTAGTTGATATGGCTCATAAGGCGGGAATGAAAGCTCTTGTAGATGAAGCTCATGGAACTCATCTTTATTTTGGAGAAGGACTTCCTGTTTCAGGTATGGAAGCTGGCGCGGATATGGCTGCTGTTTCAATGCATAAATCAGGAGGAAGTCTGACTCAGAGCTCAATACTTCTTACAGGACCAAATGTAGATGGAGAATACATGCAGTCGATAATTAATCTTACCCAGACTACAAGTGCTTCTTATCTTCTTATCTCAAGTCTTGATATTTCAAGAAGAAATCTTGCGCTACACGGAAGAGAAGCCTTCAGCAAGGTTACCAGAATGGCGGAATATGCAAGAGAAGAGATAAATGATCTTGGCGGTTATTATGCTTACGGCCGTGAACTTATTGACGGAGACAGCGTATATGATTTCGATGTAACTAAGCTGTCTGTCTATACCCAGGGCATAGGTCTTACAGGTATTGAAGTATATGACATCCTTCGCGATGAATATGATATTCAGATCGAGTTTGGCGATATCGGAAATATCCTTGCTTATATATCCATTGGAGACAGAATGCAGGATATTGAAAGACTTGTTGGAGCTCTTGAAGATATTAAGAGAGTTTATGAAAAGGATAGAAATGATCTTTACTGCGGAGAGTTTATACAGCCGGAATTAAAGCTTTCACCGAAAGAGGCATTTTATGGAAGCAAGATGACAGTCCCTGTAAAGGATGCAGCAGGAAAGATAAGCGGAGAATTAGTAATGTGTTATCCACCGGGAATTCCTATTCTTACTCCGGGAGAGCTGATCACAGAAGAAATAATAGAATATATTGACTACTCAAGAGAAAAAGGTTGTTCATTAATGGGAACAAGAGATCCTGAGTGTATGATGATAGATGTTATGGTATAAGGAGGCAGCTGATGGAAATTTGGTTTTCACAATCAGATACTGATAATGTAAGACACCAGGTACGTGTAGAAAAACAGTTATATTCAGGCCAGAGCGATTACCAGAGGATAGATGTATTTAAGACTCCGGAATATGGAAAGATAATCGTACTGGATGGAGAGATCATTTTCTCGGATGCTGATGAATTTATCTATAATGAAATGGTGGTTCATGTGCCTATGGCAGTGCACCCTAATGTAAAAAATGTTCTTATCATCGGTGGTGGTGATGGAGGCGTAGCAAAGGTTCTTACCATGTATCCGGAAATCGAAAACATTGATGTAGTTGAGCAGGATGAGATGTTCGTTAAGGTTTCAAAGAAATTCTTCCCGGAAACAGCAAAGGGATTTGATGATGACAGAGTTCATATCACAAATATGGATGGTCTTAGATTCCTTAGAAGGTGTCAGGATAAATATGATCTTATCATAAATGATTCTACTGATCCTTTTGGGCATACGGAAGGACTTTTTACCAGAGAGTTTTATGGAAGCTGCTTCAAGGCGCTTCATGAAGATGGAATCATGGTATATCAGCACGGCAGCCCATTCTATGATGAGGACGAGGCAGCGTTCCGTGCCATGCATAGAAAGGTATTCAGATCATTTCCAATAAGCCGTGTATATCAGGCCAGCATTCCAACCTGTCCTGCAGGATACTGGATGTTTGGATTTGCATCTAAAAAATATCATCCACTTAAGGATTTTAATCCTGCTAAGTGGAATGAGAGAAAATTAAAGACCTGGTATTATACTACCAATCTTCACAGAGGAGCATTTATGCTTCCAAAATACGTAGAGGATATTCTTTCAGAGGAGGAAAAATAGATATGAGCAAAGTTATGGTAATAGGCTGCGGAGGTGTAGCTCAGGTAGCAATTCAGAAGATCGCAAAATTAGATGAGGTCTTTACAGATATGATGATAGCCAGCCGAACTGTTTCAAAGTGCGACGACTTAAAGAAAAAGATTGAGGCTGAGGGTTCAAAGACCCGCATTGTAACAGCAAAAGTTGATGCTGATAATGTAGATGAATTAACAGCCCTTATTAAGGATTACGCTCCAGATATGGTTTTAAATGTAGCTCTTCCTTATCAGGATCTTACAATTATGGATGCCTGCCTTAATGCAGGGGTTCATTATGTAGATACAGCAAATTATGAGCCTGAAAATATTGATGACCCTGAATGGAGAAAGGTTTATGACAAAAGATGTAAAGAACTTGGATTCTCTGCATATTTCGATTATTCATGGCAGTGGGCTTATAAGGAGAAGTTTGAAAAGGCTGGTCTTACAGCTATCCTTGGAACAGGTTTTGATCCAGGTGTAACCAGCGTATTTGCGGCATATGCAAAGAAGCATTATTTTGATGAGATAGATACTATCGATATTCTTGACTGCAACGGTGGTGATCATGGATATGCATTTGCCACAAACTTTAATCCTGAGATCAACTTAAGAGAAGTATCAGCTCCTGGTTCATACCTTGAAAACGGTAAGTGGGTTGAGATTCCTGCTATGAGCATTCATAGAAAATATAACTTCGATCAGGTTGGAGAAAAGGATATGTATCTTCTTCATCACGAAGAGATTGAAGCCCTTGGACGTAATATGCCTGAAGTAAAGAGAATCAGATTCTTTATGACATTTGGACAGAGCTATCTTGATCATATGAGATGTCTTGAAGATGTTGGAATGCTTTCAACAGAGCCTATTAACTATAATGGAACAGAGATCGTTCCTATCCAGTTCCTTAAAGCACTTCTTCCAGACCCAGCTTCTCTTGGACCAAGAACTGTTGGTAAGACAAATATCGGATGTATCTTCACTGGTAAGAAGGATGGAAAAGAAAGAAAAATCTATATCTACAACGTATGCGATCACCAGGAATGCTATAAGGAGCTTGGTTCACAGGCTATCTCTTATACAACAGGTGTTCCAGCTATGATCGGAACTATGCTTCTTGCAACCGGTCAGTGGAAGAAACCGGGGGTATTTACAACAGACGAATTTGATCCAGATCCATATATGGAAGCGCTTAATAAGTACGGCCTTCCTTGGGTTGTAGACGAAAACCCTGTGCTTGTTGACTAAATGTAGTTTAAGACTCTAAAAAGTATGTTAGAGTTAGTACTTTATATATGTAGAGCGTCTTATGACTTGGCAGGGAAAAACTTTTCAAATATATGTCGAACAACAAGATAATTTTTTAAATGGAGATTTAACATGAAGATCACGGAAATTCCTACACCATCCTATGTGATAGATGAAAAAAAGCTTAAGGAAAATTTGCAGATTCTTTCCAGGGTTGAAAAAGAAGCAGGATGTAAGATTCTCCTTGCCCAGAAGGCTTTCTCAGCATTTGCAGAGTATAAGCTTATAGCTAAATATCTTTCCGGAGCAACTGCATCAGGACTTTACGAAGCAAGGCTTGGAGCAGAGGAAATGGGGAAGGAAAATCATATCTTTTCACCGGCTTATAAAAAGGACGAGATAGATGAGATAAGCCGTATCTGTGATCATATTATCTTTAATTCTTTTTCACAGTTAGATAAATATGCAGAGATAATAAAAAAGGCCGGTAAAGGCATTGGCCTTCGCATAAATCCTGAGTGTTCGACGCAAGAAGGAGATCATGAGATATATGACCCATGTGCTCCTGGTTCAAGACTTGGAGTAACAAGAAAAAATTTCGATAAGGGTATAAAGGAATATCCTGGTTTATTTGACTTGGTAGATGGTATCCATATGCATACACTCTGCGAGCAGAATGTGGATGATCTTATCACAACAGTAGCAGCTTTAGAAGAAAAGTTTGGAGATATTTTAAAGAACCCTAAGATCAAATGGCTTAATCTTGGAGGCGGACATCATATAAGCCGTAAAGATTATGGAGTGGATGAGCTGATCAGTCTTATCAGACGCCTTAAAGATACATACTCGGTAGAAGTTTATCTTGAACCGGGGGAGGCTGTTGCCCTTAATGCAGGTTATCTTGTGACAGAAGTACTTGATATAGTTGAAAATGATATCTCTATTCTTTTACTGGATGCATCTGCTGCCTGCCATATGCCGGATGTTTTAGAAATGCCTTATCGTCCACCTCTTAAAGACAGTGGAAAAAAGGGTGAAAAGCCTTATAGTTACAGGCTTTCTTCTTGTACCTGTCTTGCCGGGGATGTGATAGGAGATTATTCATTTGATAGTAAGATAAAGCCGGGAGACAGACTTTATTTCGAAGATATGGCCATTTATTCAATGGTAAAAAATAATACATTTAACGGCATGGCTCTTCCTTCTATATATGCAATGGATGAAGAAGGTGAATGCCGTCTTATAAAAGAATTCTCATATGAGGATTTTAAGGAGAGACTTTCATGACAGAATTAATAAGAAAAATTCCAAAAGAAATGGGATTTAGAATGCCTGCAGAATTTGAAGAACATGAAGGAACTATCCTTATATGGCCTGTAAGACCTGGTTCATGGACCAATGGAGGTGCTGATGTACAGCAGGTTTTTCTTCTAATTGCAGCAAATCTTGCCCAAAAAGAAAAGGTTTATATCTGCTCTAGCGAGGAAAACTTCCCATGGATGAAGGAAGAGATAGAAAGATTTATAAATGAACTTTCGTGTGGATCAGACAAGGATATATCAAAAGAATCAGACAAGGGTATATCGAATGATGGTAAGGAACATTTAAGAGAAAATATCATTCCTTTAATGATAGAATCTGATGATGCATGGGCCAGAGATATAGGACCTACCTTTGTTAAGAATGAAGAAGGAAAGGTTAAGGCCATCAACTGGCGCTTTAATGCCTGGGGCGGACTATTTAACGGACTTTACAGCAGCTGGGAAAAGGATAATGCCTTTGCAGTAGAGTTTGCAGAAAAGACAGGCTATGAGATATTTGAAGCTGATGATTTTGTCCTTGAAGGTGGTGCCATCCATGTAGATGGAGAGGGAACCTGTGTAGTTACAGAGAAATGTCTTCTTAGTCCAGGCAGAAATCCTGATATGACAAAAGAAGAGATAGAAAACAGACTTATGGAAATGCTGGGAGTAACCAAGGTCATCTGGCTTCCATATGGTATATATAATGATGAAACAGATCAGCATATAGATAATGTATTTGCTTTTGTAAAACCAGGATCCGCGGTCCTTGCCTGGACAGATGATAAAGAAGATCCTCAGTATGAAATGAGCCTTGCAGATCTTAAGGTATTAGAAGAAGTAAGAGATGCAAAGGGAAGAAAAATAGAGATAACAAAGATAGCAATACCGAAGACTCCTGTAACCATTACAGAAGAGGAAATGAGAAGTCTGATGCCTGATGAAGGTGAAGACGAAAGAGAAGTAGGAGAAAGACTTGCTGCAAGCTATGTAAATTTCTATATAGGAAATTCCTGCGTTTTAGTTCCTTCCTTTGGAGGGGAAAATGAAGAAACAGATAAGGAAGCAGAAAGAAAGTTCTCAAAGCTCTTCCCGGACAGACCAGTGGTTATGATCCCTGCAAGAAAGATAATTGTCGGTGGTGGAAATATCCATTGTATAACCCAGCAGATACCAAAGGGTGTGAGATAAAAAAATAAGTAGGATCAAAACAAAGTACTATTAAAATTTAGTATGAAAAACTACTATCAATAATTAAGAGGTAATTCTTTATGAGATCAGTTACAGTTGCTGCAATCCAGATGCAGATGACAGAAATCCTGGAAGAAAATATAAAAAAAGCTGATAAAATGGTAAGAGAAGCCGCTTCTAAAGGAGCAAATATCATACTTCTTCCTGAATTATTTGAAAGACCTTATTTTTGTCAGGAAAGAAGATATGAATATTATGAATATGCAAAATCAGTAGAAGAAAATGATGCTGTGAAACATTTTAAAGATCTTGCGAAAGAGCTTCATGTTGTACTGCCAATAAGCTTTTATGAAAGAGATGGCTATGTACTTTATAATTCAATAGCAATGATAGATACAGACGGAAAGGTACTTGGAGTTTATAGAAAGACTCATATACCTGATGACCATTTCTATCAGGAGAAGTTCTACTTCACACCTGGTAATACCGGATATAAAGTTTGGAA
This sequence comes from uncultured Lachnospiraceae bacterium, assembly GCA_902789175.1. Classification (GTDB taxonomy): domain Bacteria; phylum Bacillota; class Clostridia; order Lachnospirales; family Lachnospiraceae; genus Eubacterium_Q. The sequence goes on along the minus strand of CADANF010000017.1, from coordinate 6,610 downwards.
TACAGAATTTGGAAAGATCGGAGTTGGAATCTGTTGGGATCAGTGGTTCCCGGAGCCTGCCAGATCAATGGCATCTAAGGGAGCTGAAATTCTTCTTTATCCTACAGCCATAGGATCTGAGCCAATCCTTGAGCAAGACAGTATGCCACATTGGAGAAGATGCATGAAGGGGCATAGCGCTTCAAATCTTATGCCGGTTGTAGCTGCAAATCGTATAGGTCTTGAAAAAGTTATTCCTTGTGATGAAAATGGAAATCAGTCATCGGAACTTAATTTTTATGGCTCATCTTTTATTACAAATGGAATAGGAGAAGTTGTAGAACAGGCAACAAGAGATAAGGAAGAAGTCCTTATCCACAGCTTTGACTTGGACGAGCTCTTAGAATATAGAATGAGCTGGGGAGTCTTCCGCGACCGCCGTCCAGAATACGACCTGTTGTAAATCTTATAATAAACCAAGCAAGCTTAAGTTTGGAATTATGGTTATAATAATTAGTCAAAAATGAAAAAACGTACCATGTGTCTTTCGAAGGACATTTGGTACGTTTTGACCGTTTAGTCAAGTTGAATCAATTTACAAATCTAAACCAATTTTAAATCTTAAGCGAGTACAGCTGTAACCTGAATTTCAATAAGTGCATTTGCAGGAAGCTTTGCAACTTCATAGCAGGCACGGGCAGGATATGGCTCAGCAAAGAACTCAGCATATACTTTATTAACATCAGCGAAGGTTGATACATCATCAAGAAGGACAGTTACAGTAACTACGTCCTTCATAGAAGCACCAGCAGCTTCAAGAATGTTTTTGATATTTGTAAGAGACTGACGAGCCTGTGAAACAGCATCATCTGCAGGAAATTTACCGGTTGCAGGATCAAGACCGAGCTGGCCTGAAACATAGATTGTATTTCCAGCCTTTATAGCCTGTGAGTAAGGTCCAAGTGCTGCAGGAGCCTTGTCAGTATGGATTGCGATATTAGCCATTTTAAGTGTCCTCCTAAATAGTAGATATTTTATGGGTTTTACACCCTCATCATATGATAATATATCATCGTGTATGTGTCAAAGACACTATATGGTATATTAAAAAAATGAGTTAGTATATGATATTTATCAGAAGGGAAAAAATATGCAGAAATTATTTGATATTAACGAAGAAGGTTTTAGTGTTCGTTGCAAATTGTTTTTCAACAAGGATATACATGATATTAAAGAGATTGTCATTGCAACTCATGGTTTTGGGGGATTTAAGGATAATAAATCCATAGAAAGATTCGGGGATAAGATTACTTCAAAAAATAAGAAATTCGGAGTTATATGTTTTGACTGGCCTTGCCATGGACAGGATGCAAGAAAAAAACTGGTGCTTTATGAATGCCTTACATATTTAAGACTGGTTGTTAAATATGCTAAAGAGACCATGAAAGCCGATAAAATATATAATTACTCTGTAAGTTTTGGGGCTTATCTTACATTAAAATATATAAATGATAACGAAAATCCATTTAACAAAATAGCACTTAGGTCACCTGGCATAAGAATGTATGAGGCAGTAATGGATTCGATATCTGAGGAAGATTTAGGCAAATTATCCAAGGGTAAAGAGATTACCTTAGGACGTGACAGGCTGATAAAGATAAGTCAGGAATTTTTGGATGAATTAAAGGATAATGATATTACAAAATATGAATTTTTTGATTATGCAGATGATATCCTTATGATACATGGATTAAAGGATGAGATGATTCCTGTGGCTTATTCAGAAGAGTTTGCAGAAGCAAATGTAATAGAACTGATAGAAGTAGAAAAAGCGGATCATAGATTCTCAAATCCACAGCAGTTGGATTTCGCAATACAAAAAATAATAGATTTTTTCTCTTGATAAAATGATGTCATGAATCTGACAAATCGTAAATGAATCTAATATACCTTTCATTTAAATTTCACTATTATTACAATATACATACACACAAAAGACACACACACAAACAAAACCAAAAAAAGCACGCTAGGTTTAAATAAAAACGGACTCCATAGCGTGCTTTATTAAATGAGGAGGTATAGGCCATGAGAAAATTTGCAGCAGCTCTTCTTACAGCCTCAATGCTGGGATTGGTTATACTAACACCAGCTGCGGCCAGAGCAGCAGCTGATACGCCTGAGATCACTATTACGACGGACAAAGATTCATATCAGGTTGGAGAGAATGTTAACGCAACGATCAGCATTGATAATGGAACGGATAAAAACATATCAGGTATTGATCTTAAAGGCAGTGTGCCGGAGGGATTCAATGTTGAAGGAGCTAAGGATTCAGTTTGGACTTTAGCAGAGAATGAGACGATAGAGGCCGGAACAAAAAAGTCTTATTCTTTAAACCTTATTTCTAAAGAAGGTAAGGCGGCATCTAAAGCAGACGTTACTCCTGCAAAAAAAGATGAGCCAGTAAATGAGCAAAATAAGGTACAGACAGGAGATACAGCAAAGATTGGTATATATATCTGCCTTCTTATGGCTTCTCTTTCAGGAATAATACTTATAGGAAGATCAAAAAGATCAAGAAAGATACTCAGTATCATTATAGCGGCAGGACTTTCAGCAGGATTTTTACTTACAGATACTTTAAATGTAAAAGCAGCTGAACCGGATGCTATAAAGGAAATAAAAAAGGTAACAATGATAAAAGTTGGAGAGGATACTATTTCTCTTCAGGTTGTTGTCTCATATAAAGAAGAAACAGGAATGTCAGGAGAAGGTCCGTCCCAAGAGTCTGATTCTCCAGAAAAAAACAACACGCTCTCATACGAAGGATATAACCTTTTATGGGCTGATGAATTTGATGGTACTTCTCTTGACAGGAACTGTTGGAATGTAGAACTTCATGAAAAAGCCTGGGTAAATGGTGAAGATCAGGAATATGTAGACAGCAATGAGAATATCTTTATAAGAGATGGAAAGCTTATCCTCCAGTCTCATGAAGATTCTTCAGGAAGAATTACTTCAGGACGTGTCAATACACAAGGAAAGATAGACTTTAAATATGGTCTTGTAGAAGCGTATTGTAAAGTGCCAGAAGGACAGGGATTTCTTCCTGCGTTCTGGTTAATGCCAACAAATGAAAATCTCTACGGTCAGTGGCCAAGATGTGGTGAGATTGACGCCATGGAAGTTAAAGGACAGTCAACAAATGAAGTCCTTGGAACTATCCATTACGGAAATCCTCATATGCAGAGTCAGGGAGCAGGAAGTGCCGTTGGAAGCTCATTCTCAGACAGCTATCATAAATTTACTGTAGAATGGGAACCGGGAAAGATTACATGGTATGTTGACGGAGTTAAGTATCATGAAGAAAAGGATTGGTTTACAACTACAGAGGGGGCAGGAACAGCATCCTACCCGGCTCCATTTGATCAGAACTTCTATGTAATACTTAATCTTGCAGTTGGAAATGACTGGGCAGGAGAAGTAGGAGAAGGCGTTCAGGTGGACGGAGCAGAGTTCTGTATAGACTATGTCCGTGTATATCAGAAAGATAGTTATGATGAAAATGTAACTAAGCCTGAAAAAGGTGAGAGTCAGCTGCGTGAGCCAAACGCTGATGGCAATTATTTAAATAATGGTGATTTTTCAGTGGCAGAAAGCCTTACAGATGACGTGGACTGGAAGTTTATGACACAGGAAGGCGGAGAAGCTACTGCTGAAATAAAAGACAAGAAGATAACGATCAAACCTACAGCTGATGGGACTGTAGATTATAGTATTCAGTTAGTTCAGGCAGGAATCCCGCTGGTTAAAGGTGCGACCTATAGAGTGACATTTGATGGTATAGCTAAGGCTAAGAGAACCATTAAAGTAGCTGTTAAGGCACCGGATAGAGGATGGGCTGAGTATCTTACAGCGAAAACAGTTGAATTAGATACAAAACTGAACAGTTATTCCTATGAATTCAAGATGACAGCGGATACAGATGCCAATGCCCGTTTTGAGTACGAGATAGGAAAGGCGGGAAGTCTTGCTGAATTTAGCTTAAGCAACATAAGACTTGAAAAAGTATCTGATCCGGATCCTGAAGAACTGAATAAAAAGACAGTCCTTGCAACAGGAGACTATGTCTATAACGGTGGATTTGATCAGGGAAATAACAGACTCGGTTATTGGGAGATTTCCGAGGATGATAAAGCTAATGTAAAAGTAACAAGTGAAGGAAAAGACGGCACAATACATAGAGCTAAGATCTTAAAGGCTAAAACAACAATCAAGGAATCAGCTCTTGCTATTAAAGAAGAGGGAACCTATGCGCTTTCATTTAAAGCAGAATCAGAAGGAAGTTGTAAGGTAAGCGTTACTCTTGCCGGAGTTAAAAATGAAGTTGAAGTTACATCGGATGACAAGAGATTTGACCTGAAGGTGACAGTTCCAGAAGGGGCAAAGGATAAGGACTTAGTGATAGTTCTTCTTGATGGTGATTTAGTTTATTTGGACGACATATCAGTTACGGAAGATGCAATGATCAAAAATGGATCATTTAATGCAGGCGTAGCCGGATGGGAGGCATATATTGATTCAAATGCAGATGCGTCTTTTGTAATTGATAGTCAGTCTGAAGATAATGCAGCAGACTTTACGATTAATGGAACCGGAGCAGATGACTGGAGGATCCAGTTAAAGCAGACAGGCATTAATCTGGAAAAAGGAAAATGGTACAAGTTCAGATTTAAGGTAAAGTCATCTCTTCCTCGTCAGATGAGAGCAATCCTTCAGGGAGATGAAGCTCATGGATGGGTTGCATATTCAGGCGAAAACATAGTTGATCTGACAGAAGAATATCAGACTTTTGAGAAGATATTCTGCATGACCTTAAACACAGATGAAGGTGCATTTGTAAGCTTCTGTCTTGGTAAAGTTGGTGAGTCAGAGATAAATATCCAGCATAGAGTATGTATAGATGATATATCTCTTGTGGAGATTGAAAAGCCGGCTGATATGGAACAGCCAGAACTTGCCCCTGACCCAGTAGAAGAAGAAAAAAAGAATTCACAAGAAAACAGTGGTTCAAAAGATGAAAAAGAAGAAGTTCCTGCAGGAGAGAATAAATTATCAAATGCAGATTTTACAGATGGTTTAGATGGATGGACAAATGTTATATGCGATGGAGGAGAAGCTACAACCGAGATTTCTGATGGAAAGCTTATCTATCATATAACTAATTCAGGAAACCAGGATTACAGTATCCAGTTAAAGAAAGAGGGACTTTCTTTAGCAAATGGCAAGAAATACAGAGTATCTTATAAGATCAGATCATCAGTAGCAAGACAGATAAAGTCAGGTATGATGAGCAAGTCTTATAGCTGGTATGGAGGTTCAGATCCAAATCTTAATGCAGATGAAGAAAAAGAAGTATCATTTGAATTTACAATGAATTCAGATGACAACAGTGCTCAGCTTTACATATCCCTTGGTAAAGCAGGAAGCGACACACCTCTCGCAGCAGATATCACTATATCAGATATCAGCCTTGTAGAGGTTACAAACTAGCCGTGTATTGTTACACCAAACAATTCTTATAACATTCCCCTTAATGTGAATGGGGCAGCCACTTAGGTGACTGCCCCATTTTTCTAATGGTTACACATGAAAAAAATGTAAAAAAATAAATGAAAGTCCAGATTGACAAATAAAGGTCTGGGGGATTATTGTAACGTTAATAAAATTGAGAACTAGTATAGCTGTCGCAAAATAACTCGACGAATGCGACGAATGCTTGCCCGAGAGTGCTGCTCCAAAAACGCAGGCGTAGCGGGCTACGCTGAGGATTTTGAAGTAGTGCTATCGGGATAAGCAGGCAAGCATTTGGTTGAGTTATTTAAGTGACGTTATAATAGGCTTTAGATGGATACAAAATTATAAAGAAGGGCAAAAATATGACAAAAGAAGAAAAAAAGTATTTTGAAAAGATTGATAGGGATTCTCAAAATGATCCTATAATTAGGATAAAAGCTGCTGCTGATTATATAAATGGAGAATTACTTAAAGCTTTTAATACTCCCAGGGGAATAAATGCAGATGGTATGAGCTATATTTTGTCTGCACTTACAGGAGTTGCTGTTGCAGATATTGCAAAACAGGAAGAAGTAGCTATGATTCTTGAGGGTTCGTTAACATCAAGAAATCGAATTGGAACAGATTCAGGATATTTTTATATGGGAGAAACGGTTGATAAATACTTATACAATAGTCCGATGTCGGCTATCTGTGTTTTTGAATTTATTTATACTCAAAAAAAAGGTGAAAAAAACCTTCCCGATTTAAATATGTTACTTTCAAATAATGCTAGCAAGATAGGGAATCCAGATGTGAAAGTATGGGCAGAAAGTAAAAATCCATATCAGGAGATAAAACCGGCTTTTCAAACATATAAATCATTTAAGACAAAATTAGCACCTTTTAAGCTTAAAAATGCTGAAGTTGTAGCTGCATTTGCTATGGCGTTGGGATTTGCAGTAGCAAATTTTGGTAAGTGGTAAACTACTCGTGTACCTCTAAATTAAAGCCACCCCCGAAGGGATGGCTGTGAAAGTTACTTGTTGATTTGTTTTCGACAGCTGTCAGG
>CADANF010000016.1 GCA_902789175.1 uncultured Lachnospiraceae bacterium | reverse complement strand
CAATGCTTATCTTTTGGTCTTTGGTTCGGAATAGTGTAGTGCTGGCGGTCTATCTCTTGTTTTCGGTTGCTTGCTTCCTTACCGTACATGAGCATTCGCACCAGGGTTATCGTTGCCGTAACCCTCAAGAAGGTTTACAACGCCCCAAACTCCAAGGCCTGCGCCAAGTGCGATAACAAGTGTCTGTAATACTGTGATTGCTGAATTGAAAAATGCCATTTTGATCCCCTTTCGGATACTCGCCGCTTTATGGCGTACCTTCATCCAACATCCCTTCATTCATTTCATTACCTTCATAATTCATACCTTCATCCGGAAGCAGCGAGCCTCCGAATTTTCCTTTCTGAAAAATTTGATTAATAGTTTCGTCTCATGCTCATCTTCTGCGCTAAAAATGGGCATAATAATAGACCAGTACTTTCTGGGCGTCCCTAGAGGTACTGGTCTATGTAAGGTTTTATTTAGTTTTGTCCGACAAACCTGAATTTAATGCTTATCGTTTCTTTTTAGCCTTATTTTCCCAGTCATATGTTCTACAACAAGTTTGTAAACTGTTGTTCGAGGCATGACAGCCTTATTGAATGGAAAATGCTCCATGTGATAATGCTTCATTAAAATACACAAGGCATTATACTTTTCTTCATCAGGTATCATCTCGATATGTCCATGCCCAATCACACTTTGATATTCCATTGTGCAGCTTCCACGTTCAATTTCCGATACCAAATTATGTTCACAATCCATTTCAAAACTTGCCCGATTATCTTTTGCAATTAGTTTGAGTTTTGTTCCCTCTGATGCTCCATGGAAATAAAGTTCTAAATTATTATCCTCTGTAATATTGATTCCAAAGTTAAGTGGCAGTATATATGGATAATCCTCATCATTCAAAGCAAGTCTGCACACATCACATTTTTCAATTATTGCAATTATGTCTGAGAACTTTGTAACCTCTCTATCACTGCGTCGCATTGTTTTTCCTCCATAAACCCCAATTTGCTTATTTCATTATCCTGTAAGTTAAAGATTCTACACTAGTAAATAAACCCGAAATCTATCTAATCACTTCATCTTCTATTGTTGGAATACACGGAGAAAAGTCTATATCATCTCTTTGTATGCATTTCCCCTTTTTGAAAACATATACTTGAAAATCATTATAATGATCTTTATCTTCATCGTCTTTGAGATAAATCATTCCATAGCTTCCTGTAGCCACCTCTGAAATATGTTTATATGCTTTGATTATCGTATACACTTCTGGTGTTCGATGATTTGAGCAATGCAATGTGTTAATATATGCGCAACCATTTGAATATTGTAATGTGATTTTATAATCACAATTTAAAATGATTTCTTTTACAGTTTTGTTAATCCTGTCAATCTCAGATTGCGGAAATAAATCCTCATCTTTATATGTTTCCCCAATAGCTAACCATCCATGTAACTCAATCATATAAACTCCTTGCACTTAAAACGATATATTCAAATATAATTTTCATTGTTACTTTTCTAATATACCATATATTCTAGTACCATAACACCATAACATTACAGATAAAAAAGCTGTATGAACGATGAAGAGGATGCCCCAAGGACACCCTCTATATGAAAGAATTCCATAGATGAATTAATCTAATGATACATCCTTTTTCTTTGAAGGCTGAGGTTTTGAAGCTTCTTTCTTGTTAACCTCTGCCTGTTTCTTCGATATTCTGTCTTGAAGAGATGTACTATGTTTTTTCTCAGTCTTGTTATTCTCAACTTTATCTACTTTTATATTATCAGTCTTTTCAGAACCTCTGTCTCCCTTTAAATCATCAATGTTTTTAGAATTATCCTTTTCTTTCTGACGAGATTCCATTTTATCCATTCGAACAAGTTCATGCTCCTTTGAATCATATTGGAATACATGATCTGATAATTTATCATTCTCATTCAAAACACCTTCATTTATCTCCTGAACCATACTTTCAAGCATAGCTGGTTCCATATCCTCTTTATAAGGTAGAACGATTGTCTCATGCACACTGCTTGGGAGAACTATAAAATCCCCTCCAAGCTTATCTGCTATCTCATCCATAGCTTTCTTATTAAATATCTCAGCAGCTCCATTTACATTACACTCATTAGAGAGAACATACATTTGCATATCAGGACTTTCTGGTGGAAGCATCATTTCTATAAACGAATCATTCTCTGGAACTCCGTCCGGGAACATTGAATCTATAAGTACATCTCTCATACTCTTAAATGAATAATTCTGTTCTGAGATATTTGCAAGTGCTGCTTCCTTAAGTTGTGCCTGATCTATTCCCATATCATTCATCATCTCATTTGTAATAGGAAGTGTGAGTCTCTCTCCTTCCTTCTGAGCAATTACCGTAGCAAACATAATTGTCATATCCTCAATCTTTTCCTGCGGTTTACCCTCCAACTTATCTTTATTATTATCGGTATTAACAACCTTACATATAACCGAATCCTTTATATCGTCAAAACTCATCATGCTAATCCACCTCCAATTTTTGTATTATTTGCTTTATTCTGTGGCTGTGAATTTTCCTTAAGCTTGTACTTTCGTATTCCCTTAATGTATGCAGCCATTCTCTCTTTATATGCATCATCACTAAAGAAGTCTGTTGATGCACCTGGAATATAAGTATAGTTATCTATCATTTTTCTCCATCTCCTTTACTTAAATTAAAGAGGCAGGACTACGCCTACCTCATAATAAATGTAATAACTCTTATTTTCTTTTTGGAAATTCCATTTTATATTTAAACTGTTTACCCTTAATCTCTGTACCATCATCTCTAGTGTAAGAGCAGTCAACAATTTCCTCTGGAGTAAGATACGCATCATATGTGCCATCTCCGCTCTTCTTTTTGATACCCTTTATAAATACCTTCTTTCCTGCAAGCAAAGCCTTTATCTGTGCATCCGTTGCTTTAACACCCATAATCTTACCAAGCATCATGCCACACTTACTCTTACAGTATGCTCCAAACTTACCTTTAACTATATCTGCACCACAGTTCGGACATTTTCCTAGAACCTCTGTATTTGAAAAAAGCTTTTTATCCTCTTCTCGAACCTGACTATATGTATTTACAAGCTCTTCAACCATATCGGTAATATCGGAAATAAAATCATCATATTCAGCTTCTCCCTTTGCAACAAGTGACAAGAAGTTTTCCCATTCAGCAGTCAACTTTGCTGATTTCACTTTATCAGGAAGAACAGTTATAAGTTTTATACCATTCTCTGTCGGAATAAGATTCTTCTTTTCTCTTTTTATAAATCCATCCTTAACCAATTTCTCAATGATATCAGCTCTCGTTGCAGGCGTTCCAAGTCCCTTTCTTTCCACATCATCATCCATATCTTCTGAACCAGCTTTTTCCATAGCAGTAAGAAGTGATGCTTCTGTATATCTTGCTGGTGGCTTTGTGAAATGCTCTGATATCTTTCCATCAATATTATCGAAGACTTCGCCATCTTTTACATCAGGTAGCTTCTGTTCTACTGAGGATTCATCATCTGAATCTTTTGAGGTCTTGTAGACTTCCTTAAGAGCTTCCTCAAATATCTTCCACCCGATATCTCTAACGACCTTTCCTTTAGCTGTAAACTCAGATCCGCCACATTCAAATACTACTTTTTGTGTGGTAAATAAATAAGGAACAGCTGTGGCTTCAAGAAGTCTTGCAGCTATAAGATACAGAACCTTCTTTTCATCTTCTGAAAGAGTATTCAAATCCGCATTTGCTATCTCAACAGTTGGAATAATAGCATGGTGATCTGAAACCTTCTTAGAATTCATAACAGGTTTTATGTTTGGATCATAGGAAACTCCAGGCATAAACGGTATAGAACGCTTTATCGCTGCTATAACAACTTTTGCAGTGTTTTCCATGTCATCTGTAAGAAATCTGCTGTCAGTTCTTGGATATGTAACAAGTTTTCTTTCGTAAAGTGTCTGAGTATGATCAAGAGTTTTTTTAGCAGTAAAACCAAATATCTTATTTGCATCTCTCTGAAGTGATGTAAGGTCATACAGCTTCGGTATCGACATCTTTTTATCTTCTCTAACAATAGATGTTACAACTGCTGTATTTCCTTTGCATTTTGCAAGAAGATTATCTGCATCAGCCCTTGTATCTATTCTGTCAGAAATTGCATCTATGGCCTCATACACTCCAGGTTTCACTTGAGTCTTTATAAGAATATGATCAATAAAATACTGTTTTTTCTTAAATGAACCAATCTCCGCCTCTCTATCTACGAGCATTGCAAGTGTAGGTGTTTGAACTCTTCCAACCTTAAGAGTTTTTCCACCATAAAGAACTGTAAATAGTCTTGTCCCATTTATACCAACAAGCCAATCAGCTTCTTGTCTAGCAAGCGCTGCTTTATAGAGTCTGTCATATTCACTTCCAGGTTTTAGATTATTCATTCCATCTCTTATAGCACTATCTTCCATAGATGATATCCAAAGTCTTTCAATCGGCTTACTACATCCTGCCATATTATAGACAAGTCTGAAAATAAGTTCTCCTTCACGTCCTGCATCAGTTGCACATACAACTGCTTCTACATCACGTCTATGCATCAGTTCCCTTAAGACTTTATATTGAGCCTTAGTATCTGGCTTTATCGAATACTTCCATTCATCCGGCACTATTGGTAATGTGTCATAAGTCCATCTTTCATATACTGCATTGTATTCCTGTGGTTGTGCAAGTTCGACCAGATGTCCAACACACCATGAAACAATATAATTATCACCTTCATAATACCCATCTTTTTTCTCTGTAGCTCCTATAACATCAGCAATGGTTTTTCCAACACTCGGCTTTTCACTAATAATAAGTTTCATTCTAGAACCTCCTAGCGCGTTGTATTTCTGTTCTTGTTCTGAGAATGCTCTATGGACTTATTCTGTTCTGACGCCTGATGTGCCTTCTTTTCAATCTTATCAAGAAGAGAATCACCTTGTGACTTTTCTTTACTCTTATAAGATTCAACCATAGCTTTGAGTTCCTTGTTTGGAATCTTTGTTTTCTCATTTTCCCAGATTGTCTTCCCCTGCTCATCAACGCCTTTGGCTACACTCTTTGTAACAGTTGTGCTACCATCTGCAGGAAGCTTACACCACATACCCTTTCCATACTGGTTTTCATGTACCTGATTTGCCTTTACAACAAATGTCTGCCATGGCTGTTTTACCTCTTCATTTGGAGGAATCATTATCTGTCTGTAGGAATTTCCATCCTTGCCTTGAAATTCATCACCGACACAGCCCTTACCAAACTTGAGGGTGATTTCTTTAAACTCTTTCTTAGGCTCAGTAGTTTCATCTTTACCTTGTAAAATATCCAATAATTCTTTATCCATCTGTCTTCTCCTTTTTTAATAGAAAGAGCAGAGATTTCTCCCTGCTCTCTCATACTTTATTATTCTTCTCTTTCATCCAGTTCGCTGAGTGGTACTGGTTCTTCCTCTACATCATCATCTTCACCATACATAGAATCATCACTCTGCTCCGGCTTGCCCTTCTTAGCTGTCATAAGCTTGTAGCCTACAATCACTACAGCCACAACACCAAATATAATAATATACATAAGCATTCCTGAACCTGATTCACCCTTGTCTTCTTTCTTTATCTCTTCAGCATCAGATTCTGTTGCATCCTCAACAACTTTTTCCTTTGTATCAGTACCTTTTGCAATCGGTGTCATAGTATATGGATCTATGCCATTTGCCGTTGCAACTGAATTATGCGGAAGTGTCTGTTCACCATCATTTGTAAAGTTAAGCAGATTCTGATTTGACACAGAAGTAAGAAAATATACTGTTCCATTATTAGGATTATTATTCTTGGTAACAGAACCTTCTCCAGCAAATGCTGTATTTTCCGTATCTGTTGATTTGCTCTGTGCTGCCGTCATATCAATAACAAGGAAATACTGCTGTCCATCAGCTGTTATGATGGAATAAAATTGTTTTCCTTTTACTTCATTAGTAATATCCTCTCCATCCTCATCAGTTACAGATGTTACCTCTGCCTTGGATTCCCCCGTAGTCTGAGGTGTAGCATTATCAGGAAGCGAATCTGCTGGGTTTTCTTTTTCCTCATCATCGTCATCAGTTTCAGCGTTAGGATCCGTCCAATAAGGATTTGCTATAGTGTATACAGTACTAGGATTCCCAGCCTTATCAAGTGCATACACATAGAAGTTCTGATATGTCGCATCAAACTTTTCAAGTCTGATTGATACAATTCCATTTTCATCAGGCGTATATGAGTATCCATTAATATAAACAACATCTACGCCGCTTTCAGTATCATAAGTCATAACTGTGAGAAGTCCCTCGTTTACTGCAGCGTTAAGGGTCGGAGCAACTGTATCAAATATCTTGATAAGCTTCGATTTTTCATACTCATTACCAAACTGATCAGTAATTTTTACATACACAGTACAGTTTTCATTAACCTCGAATTTCATCTCATCAGTGATATCTACCCATGTTCCATTTGAACCTGCCTTTGCCTCAACTTTTTCTATCTTCGGTTCTACCAAAACACTTGATAAATATTCATACTTTACAACTATGTTGGTTGTATCATTGAACCATCCAGCCTCTTCAGGAGTAATTGTAATCTTATACTTTCCCTTTGTAGTATCGACCTCAGGATCTTTTGTGGTATCGGAAATCTCTGGCACAACTACACTTGGAACTTCCTGAGTAGTAGGTTCCTCTGTCTTCTTCTCTTCTGTTGTCTTATTTTCTTCATTAGAATCTTTATCTTCCGTCGTTTCTCCGGCATGAGAAGCATCTTCTCTTACCTCGTCTTCCGTAGTTGCACTTTCAGTACTCTCATATTTTACTGCTCTGGAATCATCTCCCTTTAAGCTAAAGACGCTTGAACCAATAAATGACAGCAACATCGTCATACTGAGTAATAATACTTTTACTTTCATTAATTCAAATCTCCTTTATTATCTTCGACATCAATCACTTCACTTGTATCTGTCCTATGTTTTTGCAGATACTCTTCTAATTCCTTAAAATTATTAATGCCGTATTTTAATGTTACTTTTCTAAAGAGATAACCATCTATTCTGTTAATCTCTCCGTTAATGCTATCTAGCTTTGCATTCTCCTTGCTACATCTATTCTTCGCCTTTGTAAGAGCTTCATTTGCAGCTTTTGTTTTCTCTTCCTGCAAAGACTTTGCTTCCTGAAGCTTTTTTAGCTTCTCTTTCATTTCATTTTCTGTAACCATATTTAAGCCTTTCCAACTTCTGGACTTTTCGTCCAAAAGTTTAATCATCATCCGTACTATAAGGTGGTCTTATAAAAAGCGTTATTGGAAAATCACCGCTTATATATCTTGTTCTCATAAACACTCCACCACCATTTGACTGCGAACCACTATCACCCGAACCGGTATTTCCACCAATGGTCGTATATGATCCATCGCCATTATTGGCTACGACAATCTCGATATGCTCATCTGTACTGAACAAAACGAGATCCCCATACTTTGCTTCACCACCGCTGATGATATAGCCACCATTCTGTGCCCAAGTATGAACAGCAGAACATCCAGCAACCTTTCCACCATCATAAAATGCTTCAGCATTTCCACTTTTGTTAAAGCACCACCATACAAATACGCAGCACCAAGGATATGCATCTCCGCTTACTTCCGAACCATAATATTCGGTATTATATATAACAGTATTTGAACCTGCCGGATTCTCAGTAATTCCTATTTGTCCTTGAGCAGTCTTAACAACTCCACCAGGTCCTTTTTCTTCAACGATAGCTCCACCACCTGTGATTCCTCCAGCCTTATACTTTGCAAGCCATTCCTCTCCGTATTCCTTATGGCCGTAGGAACTCCATCCCATCTGGGAAGCCATCTTCTGAGAATAAGTTGTAGAAAGGTCAAGCGTCCACTTGGTTTCACCTTGAGTTACCATCCAGTCCAAAAAAGCAAGACCGTAATTATAACCTTGAGCAACAACTTGAAGTCCATCATAATCATCCGCTTTCTCCACGCCCCATTTTTCAAGAGCATCTATGAAGTATCTACAACCAGCATCTATAGATTTTTGTTCTGTTGTATATGAATTCCATCCGTCAGGAGTTCCCGAAGTCCAGTATCCACTTTCCTTACTCTGCATCAGATCTCCACCACAACTTGAGGATATTCCATTAGATTCCTGCTGTATTGTTGCAAGGATTGCATTTACAAAATCCTCATAGCCATACGCTTTCATACGCTCAGTAACAAATGTTCTCCACTGTTCAACTTCTGTTGGAAACCCTGCTCCAGTTATCTTAGTCTGTGAATTCACATAGTCTTCATCGCCGCCAAATGACATAAGTAACATTGGTCCGGCTGCACTTATGAGCGAAACAATAAGCCCCACAACGAGAGTAACTGTAATAGCTATCTTTCCCGCCGGGGACTTTGCAAATTGAAGCAGATGCTGCCCTATGGACTTTGCACCCGCTTTCGCTTTATCAAATATATTTAATCCGGTTGTATATGTAACCTTTCCTGTTGAGCCTGCCTTCTTAGCTTTCTTATATTCAGCTATGGCATTCTTCATATACTTACGCTTTATAGCTTTCTTCTGAAGGGATTTTTCATAAAAATTACTGTTTCTCCAAAGCTCACTTTCTTTAGCTGTTTTAAGAGCAGATTTATACTGCATTCTGTAATTATTCTTTCTAATCTTATCTCTCTGCTTTGAAAGCTTTGCTATCTCCGCTTCATTTTTACTTCTCCTCCAGTATTTAGCTGTCTGCGATATAGAGTATATGGTTGAAGCTCCTTCAGCACCTTTATCCGCTGTATCTATCCAGGCATTCTGTATACTGTTTGCATCACCGCCATCTGCCGTATCATCAAGAAAATGTAATGCTCTCTTTCCGATACTGTCAGCTAAATCCGATGGGCTATGTTTCGGTGTATCTGTAAGCTTATCCTGAACCGAACGCTCAACTCTAAGGTCGCTAACCACTCCACCTTTAACTTCTGTCTTAACTTCAAAACTCTTTCTAAGCTTGCTCTGCATCTTCTTACGATTATCACGAAGCTTTTTTGCATTAGCATCATCCATTCCTTCAAGGAGAGAACTTTCTCTTCCCTCTCGAAGTGCCTCAGCTCTTGCTCTTCTCTTAGACGCAGTTATCAGCTTGTCACCACCTTCTGACCTGAGTGTTCCACTTGTCCGAAGATCAACCATATCATGAATACTTTCACGTACCCTTTCTCGGTCAGTAAGATTTATAACCTTATCCTCGTTTGTTCCAAGCAGAGCCTCACTTGCAAGACTCAGATCTTCATTATAATATTTCTGCGCGTTATTCCTGGCATGTCTTCTGGCAGAATTTTCCGTTATATCAAATGTTTCTCTTAATCCTGCCTTTAGAGTACTTTTTGAACCACCATCAGAACTTTGCAACTTATCATTAGTTTCAGCACTTTTTAGCATTTTTGAAGCTGATTCGGAAGTTTTACTTTTTAATTCAACACTCATAGGCTTCCTCCTTATTCAGAAGAGTTACCTACGGCTATCTCTCCATTATTCGATTTTTCTTTTTGTGTTTCAGTCTCCGTTTTTGTTTCTGCAGGCTTTGTTGTAAGCAGTGAATACATGACTGTATCCTTCGGAAGTCTATCAACAAACGGCTGAACTATATCTCCAAAGAATATAAGTCCCTCGCCCTGTCCGACATTTGTAACATACTTTATCTGATGCTGTGAAATGTTCAGTTTCTGAGCTAAAATATCTCTGTCATCAGCACCTTGATTAAGCATATATACGAAGTCTGAATTATCGAAAATATTCTCTATTTCCTTTGAAGCAAGGAAGTCTTTAACATTCTGTGTTATGCCTGTAGGAATTCCTCCCCACTTACGGAATCTCTTCCAGATTTCCATAGAATAAGCTGCAGTAAGTTCGTCCTTCAAAAGGAGGTGAAATTCGTCAATATAGAACCTTGTGTACTTATGCTGCTCTCTGTTTACTGTTACTCGATTCCATACAGCATCCTGAACTACAAGCATTCCCAGCTTCTTAAGCGTCTTTCCAAGCGACTTGATATCGAAGCAAATAATACGATTATTAAGGTCAACATTTGTTCTGTGATTGAAGAGGTTATTGGAACCTTCTACATACAGATACATACACTGAGCTATATGCTGTGATACCGCATCTTCCTTATGTGAAAGAAGTTCATCATAAAGGTCCTGAAGTATTGGCATATTTTCCGGTGTAGGATTCTGGAAATACTTTGTGTAAATCCTTGATACCGCAAAGTCGATTGCCGACTTCTCCTCTGGCTTAAGACCACTCTTACCACCTACAACCAATTCCATAAATGAAAGTATGAAGTCTGCTTTCAGTGATACCGGATCATCGTCATCAGAATAGTTCAAATTTATATCCAATGGATTGATATACTGCTTCGATGACTGCCCTATCTTTATAATTTGTCCTCCAAGATAGTTGACAAGAGGATAATACTCGGCCTCGGGATCGCAGATAAGAATATCATCCATAGTTACAAGGAATGTATTAAGTATTTCTCTCTTTGTAGCAAATGATTTACCACTACCCGGAGTACCTAAGATAAGACCATTCGGATTCTTAAGAAGCTTCCTATCAGCCATAATCATTCCATTACTGAGTGAATTAAGTCCCATATAAAGGCTTTCTTTTGATTCCATAAATAATTCCTGTGTCGTAAATGGAACAAATACTGCAGTTGAACTTGTTGTAAGAAATCTGTTCTGCTTTATGAAGTTTTTACCTATTGGGAGTGATGAACAGAATCCCTGTTCCTGCTGATGATCCAGCTTTCTCAGAACACAGTTTGCTGACTGTATATTATTTGAAAGTGTGAATCTGAAATCCTTCAGTTTCTGAAGATTATCATTAAATGATGTGATAATAAATGTGACCTTAAACAGTCTTTCATTCCTCGACTGCATTTCCTTCAAGAGACCATGAGCCTCTTCAGAATATGTTTCTATATCTGGTGGAATAATATCCATATCATAACCAGAACGAATAGCCTTCTTCTGCTCCTCAATCTTCATCTTATTGATATCTGAAAGCTTACCCTTTATGTATTTCATAGCCTCCGTCTGATTCATTGCGTCGATATGCATTGTTACGCTTAACGCATCTTCCATATTTAGGATATCCGCCAACATTTCATCCGATAACTCCGGAGCAGAAATAATAAGATAATTTGTCGTAGCAAACATATCACCAATCTTATAATAATCCTTTGCTCTAAAATCAAATGATGTCGGTGCTATATAGTTCTTAGGTGTAAGACCACTCTGTGCTATATCTCTGAACGAGTGTAGTGCGAACTTTTCAAGACTATCCTGATTCATATAATCATGCATTATCTTAAGTCTTTCGATACCATTTATCGGAAGTGCCCTACATCCCATTATCTTGAACTTATTCATAATGTCTGACTCTATCTTTGCAAGTCTTGATACCGCCTGCCTTCTGTCACGAGCCTCAACACCGAAAACTATGTATTTTGATTTAACAATTCCATTATTACCTTTTTCAAGTTGGTCTCTCAGATAATCTGCGTATTCCTTACGAACCACATTAAATTCATCATCCTGATCTGGAATTGATATGACCTTTTTATACTCTTCCATATCTACACGCTGATTGATAAAGCAGAACTGAAAATGGATTGTTTCATCAAAGTAATTGAGAAACTGACAATACTCCCCAAATATATGCTGCTTTTCATCATTCTGCGCGAGCTGATAATTTATATCAAAGAACTGTACCATTCTGGTGAAATACTTACCCTTAACCCTGCATAACCCGTCTGAATATATCTGTTCAAACGGAAGCGTATCAAGTGTATTCTTAGGCACTTTTGCCTTATCAACTTTTTCTATCATCCAGGTGAAGAATCTTGTAAGTGGATCATTTGCAGGTTCACCATGATATGCCGACTGGTAGGAAGGATTTTTCGCTCCCTTAGGAACCGGCTTACTCTTACTTCCTTGTACGGGCGTGCTTTTTGATGCCTGCGTTACTGGTCGTACCATTTTTCCTCTTCACCCCTTTCCTATTAAGTTTTTCTATTCGCTTTATCTCCTTATCCCGCTTCATTGATTCATCATAATATTCATAAATATTCTCTACTTCACTTAGACGAATTTGAGGATAGGCAAAGCGATGTCTTATAAAATTGATTAAGTAAGCTTCTAGCGGCAACCCATCTTTTTCTACAATTCCAAAAAGAAAAAATGGCGCCATAATCGCGATAAGCGAATAAAACGCCGGAGTTGTTCCTGCAAAGCTTCTTATAATGAAATATCCTGGGAATCCAACTATAATACCAAGTCCAAAACATACACACTGTCTCTTGGTAAAATTACCGATAAACTTGGTCTTGATATTCGTAAGATCCTTTGGAACATCTACATAAGCCATTTATATTTCCTTTCTCCATGCATCAAACCTTTGGACGAAAAGTCCAGAAGTGTGCAGCCAGCATACAGATTTTTAAGTCTGAATTGCGAATATCTGCTTCGTGATTCCTTCGCATTTGAACATGGTATATACAAGCAATATTGAAATACCCACTGTACTCCAACATGCCTTCGTCAGTAGTTTTATCGCCGTTACTCCATTATCCGGATCCACAGCTATTGTCGTTGGATCAAAAACATGAGCTACGAGCACACCATATATAGCCACACATATCATCATCAAAACCGCCTGCATTGCAAGTGCAAAGAGATTCTTCAGATACCCCTGCCCAATATTAGACAAATGACCATTCGTTATAGTGGCTAAAGGTAATGGTGCCACCGCACAATGCAAATATATGGAAATCATTCGAGAATAAAGAATAATCGTGATGAGTATTCCCATGAACTTTATAATCAAGTCTATAAACCAAGTAGAAACGGTCAGACTTATAAGTCCTGATACATCACCACTTTCTGCATCTTCATCCTGATCACCATAGTTATCCGTTAAGTATTGCAGTAATGTGGAACCTTGCGTATTCTCCGTTGTAATCGTATTAAGCGTAGTGGTCGTTTTCGTGACCATACTTGCACCAAGTCCGAAGAAACAGTTACATATGGTAAGTGAATTCGATATGAACCACGCAGCAACAATAGTCTTTATAAGCCATTTCATAAGAACTGATACAAAGTCTATATCCGCTAGATTATTTGGCTGAATAAGCATGGATATCAGTTCCCAAAGAACAACAAATGTAAAGACTGTTCCTGCTACAGGAAGTGCTACATTTTCTGCTATCTTCTCTATAAGTGTCCATATCGTACCACCTTGCCAACTGTCCGGTGATGTGGCAAGTTCCGTACTGATTGTGCCTACTTTCTCATTCAAATCAGTAAGCATGTTATCGAGATTTGCATAAGCAAGCTCGTAGAATATGTCTCTGAATCCATTCATAAGCTTCTGAACTGCACTATCGAATAGTCCAAGAAGCACAGGATTAATCTGAAACATATTTCATCTCCTCAAAAAAGGCAGCCACTACCATGTAATGACTGCCGTATATTTGCTAATTATAGTTACATTTTCGTACATTTCATAACTCTAACATGTTATAATATATTTGTGGTTTTACTTGCGAGGTTTGACCACTAGAAGGCATATCTTTTATGATTTTTCATATATCGATATGCCTTTTATAATGTTGTTGGAATAAGATCTGAAAGCTTTGGAACAAGAAGTGCACCGATAAGCATGACTCCTGCACCTGCCATGAACTGCTTCATGCCCTGTGACTTAGCACCTGGGTTATCATTTCCATATCCTTCAAGAAGGTTTACTACACCTAAAACTGCAAGGCCACCACCAACTGCAATAATAACAACCTTGAGAGCCTTAACACCACTCTGAAGGAAGGTTGTATAATCCAGGAGAGCTACTGCCTGTCTTCCAAGTCTGCTATTCTTCACATACTCAGGACAAGTGTCCGGGTTGATATAAGTTCCGATATAAAGTGATGCCACGCATCCAATCACTTTTGAGGCAAGTGCTGCCTTTGCTGCTGAAAAGAGTGATACTCCCTTCGTAATAACTGATGTTATCATTTGTTTTATCTCCTTATAATTTGTTATTGATAAGCGGAACATTCCCGCAATAAAAAAACAGAGCTACTCTTCTTCACTCTGTTCACTCATAGCTTCATTTACACACCTTGCAGCAACTTCTTCTATTGCTACATTAAGAAGGTCATCTGGAAATGTAATTTCATCTGTATCGAGTTCTACAAACTCTGTATCCTTCGGTTTCTTTGGAATCCCATAATTCTCAACATACTTAGCAATATCAAAAGCATTCTTCGGGTTTGCATCTGAAAGCTCGTTATACATGTCATGCTTGGTTATATCGACCTTGTCTGAGAAGAATGGTCTTACACCACGCACCTGTAAAATACATTTACCGCCATCCATTAGAGCCAGACGATCTTGGCTCATAAGTTCTCGTCCCAATTTTTGATAACTCAGACCATAGGACGGATTATTACCTCTTGTATCCGAGGTATTATAAGTGTCTATTGTTTCCTTGCCCAGCACATCAGCCAGGTCTTTTAATGTTGACTTTTCTTTGCCACCAAGAAATAAAAAAGTATCGCAGTTGCCTTCAATTGTCTCGGCATTATCCTTATATATAGCCTTAAGCTGAGCCTTTGACTGAAGGATGATTGAAGCTGAAATTTCCCTGCTTCGTATTGTCGCAATTAGCTTATCGAACTTCGGAATCTGTCCGATATTTGCAAATTCATCTAAGATACAACGAACATGTACCGGGAGTTTTCCATTATACTTATCATCAGCAAGAGTACAAAGCAGATTGAAAAGCTGAGTGTACATAATTGAAACAAGGAAATTGATAGAATCATCCGTATCCGAAATGATAATGAAAAGCGCTGTTCTATGAATACCTATATCCTCAAGATCAAGTTCATCATACGCTGTTATTTCACGAATCTCCTGGATATCAAATGGTGCCAACCTTGCACCACAGCTGATAAGTATTGATTTTGCAGTCTTACCAGCTGCAAGTTTATACTTCTTGTACTGTCGTACTGCAAATGAATCAGGATCCGCTTTTATGCCTTCTTCCTCATTACCATTCTCAATATCCTTAAACATCAAATCGATCGCATTTTCAAAGCTTTCATCATCCTCTCTTGTTTCGGAGGCATCAATCATAGCAAGCAGAGAAACAAAGTTTTTTTCACTTGGCTTACAATAAGTGACTATATAAGCCACAAGTGCCGTAAATAGAAGTCTCTCTGCTTTCACCCAGAAATCTTCTCCTGACTGAGCGCCTTCACCCTTGGTATTTGCTATAAGTGTATTAACAAACTTTAATATATCCTGCTCCGTCTTTATATATGCAAAAGGATTATAGTGTAGTGACTTTTTGAAATTGATTGTATTAAATACTTTAATCTTATATGGTATACGGATAGGCTTTCCAGTCTTCCTAGATAAAACTCTACCTGACTTATCTCTTGGATAACTCTTATACTGTTTCTTCTGTGCTTTGGTAAGGTCTTTATAGAAAAGATAATAACCTCTCTGAAGCATCTTCCCCGTTTCGACCAAAACTGTTCCTTTCGGATCTGTAACACAAAATGAACTATGCATCTGCATTAGATTTGGTTTAACAAAACCCCTCGTTTTACCTGCGCCGGATCCTCCGACAATAAGTATATTTTTATTTCTATCATACTTAGGGAAAAGTGGTCTTGTCATCCTCAGCCATTCTGTAGCCGTAAGTGGTATGTTGTTCCATTTGTTAGAGTCCATATAAGGATCAAAATCCTTTTCTGTTCCCCATTTAGCAGAACCATACTCCTCACCTTTTCTGAACTGCTTTGCATTTTTCTTTCTTGAATTCAGATATAGTTTAAAAATAACGCCTGCTGCAATTCCACCAATCAAAGGTAATGCCTTAAAACATGGTATCGCAACTGGTGGCACCTGAAAGATAAGGGTGAATGCCTCAATGCATTTATCAAAAGCATCAGTCTTTGTACTTGCACATACTGCTTGCAAATACTTGTTTGTAAAATAAAACAGAATCGAGAAAGGTATCAAATCTATAGCGACCTTATTTTTGTTAATCTTCCCATTTCTCATATATGGCTTAAGTGCTTTCTTTGGAAGTATCTTTAAGTCACTAAGAATACCGCTTATAATCTTATTACCGTTCATAAGCGCTACCTCGTCCGATTCTTTGACTTTTGTTTAACCTTTTCACGTTGTCTCTGTTTATCTTTCTTAGCCACCTGCTCCTTTTTATCCTTGATAGTATCCTTAAGAGATTTCTTCTGTTTAGGATTTAGCTTTTTAGCTTTCTCCTTTGTCTTATTTTTAATATCCTCTCCAGGAACTAAACTATCCTTGTCGAGAACTTTTCCCTGGCTGTCCTTTATTTCAAGTTTTACCGCAGTTTCACCTGCCTCTGCGAGTTTCTCATAATCTATATCTGTATCCTTTACGAATTCCTGCGAGAATATAGGTTCATCAGCTTCGTTAGTCAGTACAATTTCTTTGGTCATCGCTCTTTGTTCTTCTAATACCTGTTCCGACGCCATCTTCAAAATCCCTGTAAGTTGATCAACATTCTTCACTTCACAGAATGCGACGTAGCTGCACGTACCATCAGCTCTTGGTTTCTCCTTCATATCAATCGGAATATGACTCTTTTTACAAACATCTTTGATGATATCCGCAGTCCTCTCATCAGTAACATCAAGATGAGCTACTTCCTTACCATCTCTGTTGAATGTCTTGAGGGAGCCATGTGTCTCCTTATAATTTTCTGCCACAAAACCAACAACTTTCTTGAGTACACTTTCCTTTGTTTCCGCACTCAGTTTTCTGTTTTCTTCGGATTTCTTGCAGGCTTCAGCAATAGCCTGAATAAGATCAACACTAATTGTCACAATAGCCTTACCAGTCTGAAAACTTTCATTAGTTAATTCATCGACCATAGTAATGCTCCTTGTTTTCTGTGATGTATTTATCCTTTATAGTCCATAAGGTACTATTATCAGGGGATCTGATCCTCTCCATATAATTCTCCCTTCATCTCAACCTTTGGACTTTTCGTCCAGAAGTTTCGTTTTCTTTTTATCATTAGCCTCTTCGAATAGTAAAAAGCCAATTCCTACACACATTCCTGCGACAAGAATTATGACCTTAACTAATATGGGAAGATTAATAATCTGATCCATGTTCCACATATCGTCTCCTTCCAACTAAAAAAGGCGCCTATAAGTACTGCTACTCATAGACGCCCTATCGCTGTATTTTTTTATGTTAACGCATTATCCTATAAAAGATAATCCAAATCACATTCCAACTCAATCTTGGAAATTTTTTCTGCCTTGTATCCCCTGAAAATCATATAATCCATCTGTAAAACACAAGCAATTTTCCTTAGATTTTCATCCTTAGGTTTTCTTGTGCCACATTCGTATTTTTGTATCGTAGCTTCATTTATTCCTGATAGTTTTGCCAGTTCTCTCTGAGTAAGGCAGCGACATTTTCTGATATTTTTTATATTAATTCCTACATCATCACTAAGTATTATTGTCATTGTTCCACCTCTTAAGTTTTTTCACCTCTTCATCCCTTTCCGGATCTGTATTCCTTTTTTTATAAACCTCTACTATATCAAGCAACTCTGCCCGTCCCTTTTCATCCAAAATATAGAACTCTCTTATAAGCTGATCTACATCCGAAATCCAGTCCTTCCCAAATAAACGAAAAAGCGGAAACAATTTCTCTACCATATATTTTTCTAATTCTGTTTTAAAATCTCTCGAATCAAGATATATATCCTCTAATTCTTCCAGATGTTCGTATAAAAGAGATTTCTGACTATTATCTTCAGACAATGTTAAAGCCAATATATCCTTTACATCAAATTCTTTATTATACTTAAGATAATTAAGAATCATCTGACGCAGATATTCTGGAAACTCATCCCTACCATTATCATTGACATCCATTTCCAATGTAACTAAAGCTGATTTGTTCATAATCTATCTCTACTCCCATATATGTGTTAATTTCCATTCAGTATATTCCGTTTCTGATATCTCTCCTTTTTTCAGTTTGTTTTTTACCGACTGCCACTCTTTAAGAGCTTTCTTGATGCATGTTAAAGTGTTATTCACAAAAGATTCAGCTCCTGAAGATTTTAAGATATAATCCGGTGATACATCTTCAAGCCAGAGAAGAATATAAACAATATCCATCGGATCCTTGAAATCATAGCTCTTAATCATTGCCTCGTTTATTTCCAAAACCTCAGCCATCTTCTCAACTCTGTCATCCTTTGGATTTCTTGTACCTCTCTCATACCTGCAAATTCTGTTTCTTCGCCTTCCCGGAGACATTTCTATCTTCTCTCCAAGTTCTTCCTGAGTCATATGTCTGAATTGTCTTACATAAGCAATTCTTGCGCCTTGTGATAAATCTCTAAGTACTGGCTTAGTATAAAATACTGGCATATAAAAATCCTCCTTTGTTCACTTCTGTTCAACTTGAACAGAAGTTATTTACATCCATATAAATCATGATTAACCTCAGCAGAATAAAAATTATCAATCGTCAAAGATGCATTGTATAAGGTTGTTAGCAGATAATTTTTAATATTATGCACCTTAGTTGTATTCTCCTTGAGACATCCTAATATGTATTCCATAGATGAAAAATCTAGCTTTTCAAATCTTGACCTTACTATTTCCCTTGGCTTATCTTCCTTCCCTATTCTTACAGTATCAGAATTAGAAACGATTACATCCACCATAATCTCAATCATTTCATCTATACGTTTCTTGTCCACGGGATGTGCAGCCACAAGATCATCATAAGATATATTGTCTTTGATTAACCATGTGGTAACAACCATCTCATCCATCAGTTTTTGTGAGTTGATTTGCATGTTATTTACATTTTTAACTGAACGCCCCTCCTGATTAGATATGATATGATTGGTCTCTCTTAAATTGTTATAATTAGAATCGTTATAACTAGTATTAGTATCTTTTGTGTCGGTTTTATCGACTTCTTGAAGTCTGTTTTCCCCACTTCTTGAAGTCTGCTTTTCCGACTTCTTGAAGTCTGCTTTTCCGACCTCTTGAAGTCGATTTTTCCGACCTCTTGAAGTCGATTTTTCCGACTTCTTGAAGTCGACATTTCCGACTTCTGTGGATTTATGCGGATTTGCAGACTCTTTTTCATCATTTTTTTCTTTGTTTTCAATCTCATTTTCATCCTGAATCCGTTCTATGCCGACGAAATTCTTAACATAGATTATGTCTGCTAATCCAAGTCCTCGTCTAACTTTTTCGATAAGACCAATGCCTTTACCAGCATCAAGCTCAGCTAATGTCTTCATAGCTTTATCTCTACCACATCCCAAATCCTCTGATATCTGATCTATTGTATAAATAATATATGTCCTGTCCTCATTATCCTGCCATTCATTCATAATAGACAGAGACATTCTGTCAAGCATTAGTCCATAGAGTATCTTGGCATCACTGGATAATCCTGAAAAACGTTTATCTTTTATAAGCATCTTAGGTATCCTATAAAAAGTGAATTGATCGGCTTCTTTACCGTAGTAATAGTCGAATATAAGCTTTTCACTCATGCCTTTACTCCTCTCCAGACTTCCATTTCTCCAAGAGCCTTAGTATAATCTCTGTAATATCATCCTCAGTATATTCATCTGAGAAGAAGGTGTTTATCTTATCTGCTTTGATAGTAATATTTCTCTTCTTAGGCTTGATTGTTCCAATAAGAACCGCCTTTATAGCCATAATATCGAATTTATCACTCTGACTTAATGCCTTAATCTCTGCAGCCTGAATCATGGAAGGATATATACTAAGCTCCCATATTAAATCATATAGAATATTCTGCTCTTCTGAAGTAAGAAATGATATATCTACTGCCTGAGCCATTCCAAGTTTTTTTGTATCCACAAGTTCGAGAAAATCGTCATTCAGTCTTGATATCCATATATATCTCTGAATCTTACTTCTTGATTCACCTGCCTCATCACTCATTAACTCTAAACTATCTCCATCACCGGAAGATCCCTGATGTCTTAAAGCATCATATTTCATCGCATAAGCTTTTGCCTTTTCACTCGGAAGTATCTCTTCTCTCTGAAGATTACTATCTACCATAACGATAGTAGCTTCATCATCGGTCAGATTCCGGACAAATACCGGCATAGTTTTAAGACCTGCAAGCTCAGATGCATGTTTTCTTCTGTGTCCTGATACAATCTCATAGCCACCTTTAATTCGTGGTCTGACTATCCCTGGAACGATTACTCCATATTTTTTTATACTTTCGACAGTCTCATCCATCTTCTCATCATCAACAACCCTAAAAGGATGTCCTACAAATTCATGTAAATCAGAAAGAGATACATCTATAATCTCTTCCTTCGTTGAATCCACATCTTTAATATGCTCTGAATTACCAAAAAGACTACTAACATCTGTCAATTTTACTTTAGTGGCACTCGATTTCTTAGACATTTGCAAGCACCTCCCTTGTAAGATTCTCATAAGCTATTGCCACCTTACCATTGGGATCATGCTTATATATGCTTATACCTTCTGCTGTGCTTTCTTCCGCTCTGACAGATTTTGGTATCATACTCTTAAATATATGGATAGCGTTGCCATAATTCTCTTTCAGAAGCTCAATTATATCTTTGGAGAACCTTGTGCGTTCATCCACCATACTAATCAGGATGCCATCCACACCGAGACTTGGATTCAGATGCTTTTTAACCATCGAAATACTCTTTATAAGCTGTTCTAATCCTTTTATCGGTAAATAGGAAGCCTGCACAGGAATAATGACCGAATCAGCCGCCGTGAGGGCATTTACAGTTATCATACCAAGGCTTGGCATACAATCAATTAGTATAAAATCGAAGTTTTCGCGCTGCATATCTACATATTCTTTTAAGATATACTCTCTTCTCATAACATTCGACATTGATACTTCAAGAGCCGATAATTCAATATTACAAGGCATAAGATATATACCTTCCTCATGAACCAGTAGTCCCTCATTACGATTAACTTCTTCATCTTCAATGATTCTTTCCAGAATCGTAGGTAGCGTGACTTCCATACTGTCAGGATTTCTAAAACCAAGGCTTGCTGTAAGAGATCCTTGTCCATCTGCATCTATTAAGAGAACCTTCTTACCGAGCCTTGCCAGACCTATACCAATATTCTCTGTACTTGTTGACTTTGTCACTCCACCTTTTTGATTAGCAAATGCTATAACTTTACACATAACGTTGTCCCTTCTTTCATCTTTTAGAAAAATGATGAGCCTGAGCCATAATATCTATGATGGCTATCCTCTTGCTGAGGCTTTTTCTCATCATTATTTCTTTTATCCTTGCGATAAATCTCTGTGTATAATCTCTTATACCTATCTGTTCCTTTGTTACTAAAGAATGTGGATGTGTTCTCTACATCAAACCGCTTATCCCTGCTAAGAAGCTTTAAGAACCATCTAATATCATTCTTTGTTCCTTGCAAACGTAACTTTAACATCTTTCCTCCTTACACTAATCATCCATAGACAAAGACTGGGTACAAAACGCTTTTTATTAGCATTAAAAAAGAGGACCAAACAGCCTTATCTTATAGATAAACGACTGTTTAGTCCTCTATTATTTCATCTAATCGAAATCAGATATATACATCGACTCTAATTGGTTCAGTTGTCTTAAAATCATAGTACTTATCTGAATGCTCGATAAAGTCTCGCATATCGTCCTCTGTAACCATGATTGTCAGTAAAAACAACCTTTCGTCAATTAGTTCCTTCCTTCCGCAATAGCTG
Source organism: uncultured Lachnospiraceae bacterium (assembly GCA_902789175.1). Taxonomy (GTDB): domain Bacteria; phylum Bacillota; class Clostridia; order Lachnospirales; family Lachnospiraceae; genus Eubacterium_Q. Next base: position 29,786 of record CADANF010000016.1, on the reverse strand, counting down.
CCTGTGCTGCTGCAAGTCTTGCAACTGGAACACGGAATGGTGAGCATGATACATAATCAAGACCAATCTTGTGGCAGAATTCTACTGATGAAGGATCTCCACCGTGCTCACCGCAGATACCAGCATGGAGAGCTGGGTTAACTGGACGGCCAAGCTTAAGTGACATATCCATAAGCTTACCAACACCAGTCTGGTCAAGCTTAGCAAATGGATCAGCTTCGAAGATCTTTGTATCATAGTAAGCATCAAGGAACTTACCAGCATCGTCTCTTGAGAAACCAAATGTCATCTGTGTAAGGTCGTTAGTACCGAAGCAGAAGAAATCAGCTTCCTTAGCTATCTCATCAGCTGTAAGAGCAGCTCTTGGGATTTCGATCATTGTACCAACTTCGTACTGCATGTCAACGCCAGCAGCAGCGATTTCAGCATCAGCTGTCTCTACTACGAACTTCTTAACATACTTAAATTCCTTAACTTCACATGTAAGTGGAATCATGATTTCTGGCTTAACGTTCCAATCTGGGTGCTCCTTCTTAACTTCGATTGCAGCTCTGATAACAGCCTTTGTCTGCATTACTGCGATTTCAGGATATGTAACTGCAAGACGGCATCCTCTGTGACCCATCATTGGGTTGAACTCCTTAAGAGATTCAACGATAGCCTTAACTTCTTCAAGTGACTTTCCAAGGTCTTCTGCAAGCTTCTTCTGCTCTGCTTCCTCGTGAGGAACGAACTCATGAAGAGGTGGATCAAGGAATCTGATTGTAACAGGATTTCCTTCAAGAGCTTCATAGAGAGCCTTGAAATCTGACTGCTGGTATGGAAGGATCTTGTTAAGAGCCTTTTCACGAGCTTCAACTGTATCTGAGCAGATCATCTCACGGAAAGCTGCGATTCTGTCAGCTTCGAAGAACATGTGCTCTGTACGGCAAAGACCGATACCTTCAGCGCCGAGCTCACGAGCCTTCTTAGCGTCAGCTGGAGTATCAGCATTTGTTCTAACTTTAAGCTTTCTATACTTGTCAGCCCAAGCCATGATACGGCCGAACTCACCAGCGATAGTAGCATCTACTGTTGGGATAAGTCCCTTATAGATGTTACCTGTTGTACCATCGATAGAGATTTCATCACCTTCATTGAAAGTCTCACCTGCAAGTGTGAACTTCTTATTCTCTTCGTCCATGTTGATATCGCCACAACCAGATACGCAGCATGTACCCATACCACGTGCAACTACGGCAGCGTGAGATGTCATACCACCACGAACTGTGAGGATACCCTGTGCACTCTTCATACCTGTGATATCTTCTGGAGATGTCTCAAGTCTTACAAGTACAACCTTCTCTCCTCTAGCAGCCCATTCAACAGCATCATCAGCTGTGAATACAACCTTACCACAAGCAGCACCAGGAGATGCGCCAAGACCTCTTCCAAGAGGAGTTGCAGCCTTAAGAGCAGCAGCATCGAACTGTGGGTGAAGGAGTGTGTCAAGGTTACGAGGATCGATCATTGCAACAGCTTCCTCTTCTGTCTTATGTCCTTCATCAACAAGGTCACAAGCGATCTTAAGAGCAGCTGGAGCTGTTCTCTTACCATTACGGCACTGAAGCATGTAAAGCTTCTTGTTTTCTACTGTGAATTCCATATCCTGCATGTCATGGTAGTGATTCTCAAGGATATCACAAACCTTAATGAACTCTGCATAAGCTTCTGGGAATTCCTTTTCCATCTGAGCGATAGGCATTGGTGTACGAACACCAGCAACTACGTCTTCACCCTGAGCATTGATGAGGAACTCACCCATGAGCTTGTTCTCACCTGTAGCTGGGTCACGAGTAAATGCAACACCTGTACCAGACTGATCATTTAAGTTACCGAATACCATAGGCATTACGTTAACAGCTGTTCCCCATGAATAAGGGATATCGTTATCTCTTCTATAAACGTTAGCACGAGGATTATCCCATGAACGGAATACAGCCTCGATAGCAAGCTTTAACTGTGTAACAGGATCTGAAGGGAAATCTTCACCTAACTGGTTCTTGTACTCAGCCTTGAACTGCTCAGCAAGCACCTTAAGGTCAGCAGCTGTAAGTTCAACGTCGAACTTAACGCCTTTCTCTTCCTTCATTTTGTCGATAAGCTGTTCGAAATACTTCTTACCAACTTCCATAACTACATCAGAGAACATCTGGATGAATCTTCTGTATGAGTCATATACGAAACGCTCGAAAGCTGGGTCTGGGTTACCAGCGATCATTGCTGCAACTACTTCATCATTAAGACCAAGGTTAAGGATTGTGTCCATCATACCTGGCATTGAAGCACGAGCACCTGAACGAACAGAAACAAGGAGAGGGTTTGTAAGATCTCCGAACTTCTTTCCGTTGATCTCTTCCATCTTCTTAACACCTTCAAGTGTCTGAGCCATGATCTCATCGTTAATCTTACGACCATCCTCATAATACTGTGTACAAGCTTCTGTTGTAATTGTGAAACCCTGTGGAACTGGGAGTCCAATGCTTGTCATTTCAGCAAGGTTAGCACCTTTACCACCAAGCAGGTTTCTCATGGTCATGTCGCCTTCGCTAAACATATATACCCATTTTGCCATTGTGTATAAATCCTCCTATATATGAATGATTATTTGATAACGGGCTCTCTTCTTCCCCCTTCGTTTAAAGAGCAAGACTTTGGTTATCCCGCAACTATCGAAATTATAGCATAAAACACACACTAAAGAAACAAAATATTAAATTATTTTGTAACAATTTCTAAATAACAAGCCTGCATTGTGTGTTTTTTCATGCAAGCTTGTCATATATATTTTATTTAGTAAGCAAGCTTCTCTGCTAAATAATGTGTAAGATCTTCAATCTTAATTCTTTCCTGAGCCATTGTATCTCTGTCTCTTACAGTAACACATCCGTCTGTCTCAGAATCGAAGTCGTATGTTACACAGAATGGAGTACCGATCTCGTCCTGTCTTCTGTATCTCTTACCAATAGCACCTCTGTCATCGAACTCGCAGTTCCAATTCTTTGAAAGTTCAGCGAATACTTTTTCAGCACCCTCATTTAACTTCTTTGAAAGTGGAAGGACACCAACCTTAACAGGTGCGATAGCCGGGTGGAAATGTAACACTGTACGCATATCTCCACCTTCAAGTTCTTCTTCATCATAAGCTTCGCAAAGGAATGCAAGTGTAACACGGTCAGCACCAAGTGAAGGCTCAACTACATATGGGATATACTTCTCATTTGTTTCAGGATCAAAGTATTCCATAGGCTCACCTGATACATTCTGGTGACATGTAAGGTCGTAATCTGTTCTGTCAGCAATACCCCAAAGTTCGCCCCAGTCTGTGAATGGGAATGCGTACTCGATATCTGTTGTTGCCTTAGAATAGAATGAAAGCTCTTCCTTATCATGATCACGAAGACGAAGATTCTCTTCTTTGATACCAAGGTTAAGAAGCCACTGATAGCAGAAGTTTCTCCAGTAACTAAACCACTCAAGATCTGTATCAGGCTTGCAGAAGAACTCTAATTCCATCTGCTCAAATTCTCTTGTACGGAATGTGAAGTTACCAGGTGTGATCTCATTTCTGAAAGACTTACCAATCTGGCCGATACCAAATGGCACTTTTTTTCTTGATGTTCTCTGAACATTCTTAAAGTTAACGAAGATACCCTGAGCTGTTTCAGGTCTGAGATAAACAATATTCTTTGCATCTTCAGTTACGCCCTGGAAAGTCTTAAACATAAGGTTAAACTGACGAATACTTGTAAAATTGTGCTTTCCACAAGTTGGACATGGAATATTATGTTCATTAATGAACTGCTCCATCTGCTCATTTGTCCATCCATCTACTGAACTCTCAAGTTCAATACCGTTCTCAGCAGCGAAGTCCTCAATAATCTTATCTGCTCTGAATCTCTCATGGCATTCCTTACAATCCATAAGTGGATCTGAGAAACTTCCAAGATGTCCTGATGCAACCCATGTCTGTGGGTTCATAAGGATTGCGCAGTCAATACCAACGTTGTAAGGATTTTCCTGGATGAATTTCTTCCACCAAGCCTTCTTTACGTTGTTTTTTAACTCAACGCCGAGGTTTCCGTAGTCCCATGTATTAGCAAGACCACCGTATATCTCAGAACCTGGATATACGAATCCTCTTGATTTTGCAAGAGCTACGATTTTTTCCAATGTCTTTTCCATATCATTTCTCCTTAAGTTTCTTGTTCTTATATATAAGTAAGTCTTTCCTTACTTGAACTCAAATAATACTACTGCTAAATCTTCTGTCTCGTTATAAAGAGCACCGTCGCCGTATTTCTCAGCGCCATGAGCTGTATAAAGGATCTTACCACCCTCTACTTTAACAAGATATTTCTCATCAAATGTAAACATCATAAGTCCTTCGTTCTTTATCTCTGCTGAGCCTACAGTTTTTCCATTTTCAGCATCTGTGAGTGTTGCTGATGTTCCGGTAATGGTATCTATATCCTGTGAATTATAAATTGAAAGTTTGAAATCATATCCATTAAATTTATTAAATGTTTCAAGATCTGAATATTTGATAGCAGTTTTATAAGTTTTTCCCTCTTCTTTAAACTGCAAAAGACTGATCTTATCGACACCAGCGGCTTTATTATAACCAGCCACCTGAGTCTTCACATAATCAGAAAGATCTGCTGTATCCTTTAGATCTGACATATCTACAACAGCTATTTCAAGAATAGATCCATCAGAATAAAATGTTATCTCATTTTCTTTAACATCTTTACAATAATCAATTTCATCTTTTTGGTCTTCATTTTCCTTGTTTCCACATGCTGCAAATGATAATGCCATCAGGCACATAAGTACCATGCAGGTAAAAGTCTTAAATCTTTTCATTTTAACCTCATACCTCTTTAAATTATTCTCTTTTAATCATACTAAACGATTCTACATTGATTCGGTGATATTTTCAAGTATCATAAGCGATTTAAATTCACGATCTGCATTTCGTTTAAGATATCCCGTAGTAAGATCACTTACTTCTTTAAGTAAATGTTCTTCAAGTTTAAAATTATACACTTTTGATATTCCTGATGAAAGTATATATCTCATGGTATATAGTGCTCCGGCAGAAATCCTGATAGGATGCTTTGCTCTCTTTAAACACCCGTCACATACTGCCCCTCCAAGAGAATAATCAATATGATGTATATTTTCTTTATCTCCCGATATGACACAGGCCCCCATGTGAAGTCCTATACCTTCAATATCAAGAGTCTTTAATTCAAACACAGTTTTTATCAGCCTGTTATCATATCTGTTATCCAAAAGAGCAAGAAATGAAACATATAATAGATTCAGTTCTGCCGCAGCCCCAACTCCTTCATGAGTAAAGAAATCCATCAGCTCGCACATATAAGCGCCATAGCACATTTTTTCCATATCAAGAGCCATTTCTCTAAATGAATTCTCAATCTCCGCGGATATAAGTGTATAGGCATTTCTTCCCTGACGAAGTCTGAACCGGGCCATGGTAAAGCTCTGACACACGGCCTTTAAGGGACTCTTCTCTCTTCTGGCTGAATTTGCAAAAACAGTGATACGTCCCAGGGTATCTGTAAGCAGCACAAGCCTCTTATCATATTCACCATATAATGCCGCTGTAAGGACTATGCCCCTTACGACGATATCACCTTCCATTTTAAAACCTCTGCAAATTATTAATCTTTATTTAAGATCTTTCTTATCATAGCCATATTCACGAAGAAGCATATTGTTATCTCTCCAGCCCGGTCTTACCTTTACCCAGATTTTTAGATTAACTTTCTGCTCAAGCATATCTTCGATCTCTGCTCTCGCTCTTGAGCCTATCTTCTTTAACATGGCACCATTTTTACCAATGATTATTCCTTTATGAGAATCTCTCTCACAAATGATAGTCGCCTCAATATCAGTTATATCCTGGCCTTCTCTTTCCTTCATGGAATCAATAAGGACCGCGATACCGTGAGGCACTTCCTTATCAAGAAGCTTAAGCGCCTGCTCACGGATAAGTTCAGATGCTATATCTCTTACAGTCTCCTCAGTTACAGTGTCCTCATCATAATACATAGGACCTTCATGAAGATGACTAAAAATGATATCTAATAACTCGTCTGTATTTTTGTTTTTGATCGCTGATACAGGAACGATATCTGCAAATGGCAGCTCGCTCTTATACTTATCTATCGCCTTAGGAACTTCCTCAGGCTTAACAGCATCAATCTTATTAATTACAAGGATCACAGGCACATGACATCGGGAAAGCATTTCAATTATAGCTCTCTCTCCTGCGCCTATAAATGTTGAAGGTTCAACCAGCCACATAATGCAGTCCACCGCACGAAGAGAACCTTCTGCACTTTCAAGCATATAGTCTCCAAGCTTAGTCTTTGCCTTATTGATACCAGGTGTATCAACAAATACGATCTGTCCTCTGTCATCTGTATAAACAGTCTCAATACGTCTTCTTGTGGTCTGGGCTCTGCCTGATGTAATGGCAATCTTTTGCCCTATAAGAGCATTCATAAGTGTTGATTTTCCAACATTTGGTCTGCCGATTATTGCTGTAAAACCTGATTTAAATTGTTTTTCTTCCAAATTTGTCACCTCTTGATGGATCTCTGCAATCTTTTAAAAAAGGGAGTCCATCTTAATATAGATTCTCTACTGATCCAAAATTATCTTTTGCTTCTTCAATAAGTTTCTCATCACCAACAGCTGTAATGATATCAGAATCAGTGATTGCTTTAATGATACCAGAAAGAGCTCTTATATCTTCCTTAGTACAGCTAAGCACCTCATCTCTTTCCTGCTGAAGCATTTCATCTGTTATTCCTGTAAGATAGCAGCTGAATGAAAATGTTCCATAGGATGATGGTGTAAATGGCGTATCCATCTTTGCTATTGCACCAATGATATATTTAAGCATGTCTCTATCTGACTGATCAAATGTTTCAACATACTTATAAGCTTCCTTATAGATCTTATAGGTTTCCATAAGATTAGGATCACGGTAAGAAGTAAGATATGCATATCCGCTTCTTCCAAAATCACACATAGCACCGTAAGCTCCACCCTTTACTCTTACATTTATCCAGAGATAATCATAAGAAAATATCATCTGAAGTACATTGAGGGCACCCGTGTATTTATATCCTTTTTCAATATAATTTCCGGCAGTTGCAACATACTGAACTTTACTTGCTGTCTTAAAGCCTTCATTTTTAATCGAAAGTTCTAAACTATTAGCTCCCTCTCTCTTTCCTTCTTCTGAAAGGAATGAAGTAAATTCAGGAATTATATCTTTAAGTCTTTCAACCGGATCCTTATCAGATGTATAAGAAATAATAAGGTTTTCCTTACGTATCATAAGCCTTAATACTTCTTTAAGGCTCTCGCAAAGGCTTTCATATCTTTCCTCAAAATTCTTTTCAAGATCATCTAAATATCTATAATATGTAAGGCCTTCCATATTTTCCTTGATAAATGCTACAGGTGAAATATAGGAAAGGGCTCTCTGAGAGGCTGTGATATGACCTGACTCAACTAAGCTGTCCTTTATTGAAGACTTTGTTTCTTTGATTATCTCAATAAGTCTCTTCTTATCTGTGATATGGGACTCCTTAAGAATTTCCTTCACGAGACGTATAGAATCTTCTATTCTTTCATCAAGACACTTGGTTCTTGCTGCGAAGTAGATATAAGGAGTAACTTTATCATTCTTAAAGCTTGGTAATACACCTGTTGAAAATCCGATACCACCAGTTGTATTATCAACTTCATTTGAAAGCGCATCTATTGTATGGCTGTCTGTATCAACATATTTAAAGATCTCACAGAGAAGGGATGCAGTCTTATACATCTCTACATCAAGATCATTAATGCTGAAATTAAAATCAAGGTAAGTAATTCCATTTGTAAAAATGTCATGGCTTACTACTGTAACATCTGAAATAGTATCAACCTTATTCTTCTGCTTTCTTGCCTCTTTCTTAATATCATCAAGCGTAAGAAGAGGGATCTTCTCTAGATCCTCTGCCGGAGTCGGCTCACCCTGATACTGCTTTAAATGCTTTGTATCATTTACAATGGCTTCTATCTCGGAATCCGAAAGAAGGTTCTTATAAGTATCTAATTTCTTTCTAAATTCAGCCTCATGCTTCTTATTTAAGCCCTTTTCAGGTACCACAGTAACAAAAGCCTTATAGTTATTGTTAAGGATGTAATCTCTTATAAGTCCTTCGAAATATCCGCCCTTCTTAACCAAATCATGAAGCTCATCAAATACCTCATTAAGACTAAAGAGATAAAGTGCCTTTTTGTCGTCATATAACCAGGTTTCAAATGAGTCAAGTCCTATCATAAGTCCCTTTGGCCATCTTCCAAAATTAGCTTCCTTATGCTTAAATTCAAATTTATTTACAGCAGCTTCTAAAGACTTTTCAGAGATTCCCTTTGTTACAAGGTCACTTAATGTGTCTTCTATTATCTTCTTAAATTTTTCTTCATTCTTTTCATCTGCATTATGTGCAATGATTGAAAATACCGGCTGCAAAGTGCTTGTATCATATGAACTTTCAACCTCTGCGCAGATTCCTGCATCTATTAGAGCTTTATTAAGAGGTGCTCCTGGCGCGTCAAGAAGAACGTAGGTTAAAATATCAAATGATGTAGTAAGAAGCTTATCCAAGCTGTTTCCTACTACCACATTATATGTAAGATATGTATTATTCTCAGTCTCATCATTATCTGCTATAGAATAGCTCTTTCTAACAGAAACAGGAGCCTTAAATGGCTTGCTCTCACTTATCTCTGATGGAACATAGAGATATTCATAATCTGAAAGATATTCCTCATCGATATATTCGAGTTCTCCCGCCGCATCCATATCACCATAAAGATAGATATAGCTGTTAGATGGATGGTAATAATTCCTGTGATAGTCAAGATACTCTTCTCTTGAAAGTTCAATGATATCATCCGGGAATCCTCCAGAATCCTTACTATAAATTGAGTCCTTAAAAAGAGTATTTGCGATAGTACGTCCTACCACACTGTCAGGAGATGAATAAACGCCCTTCATCTCATTATAAACAACACCATTTATATTAAGGCTTGCATCCTTATCTTCAAGTTCATAGTGCCATCCTTCCTGCTTAAAGATCTCCTCCTTAAGATAAATAAAAGGATGGAATACTGCATCAAGATATACATCCATAAGATTATGGAAATCCTTTGAGTTGCAGCTGGCAACCGGATAAACTGTCTTATCCGGGTATGTCATGGCATTGAGGAAAGTATTGAGGCTTCCCTTTGCTAATTCTACAAACGGGTCTTTAGCCGGATATTTATCAGATCCGCAAAGAACTGTATGTTCAATGATATGCTGCACACCTTTTGAATTTGATGGTGGTGTTCTGAAACCTATATTAAATACCTTGTTATCATCATCATTTTCAATAACAAGTACTCTTGCCTTTGTTTTCTTATGAGAAAGTACATATCCGACTCCGTTATATTCAGGAAGTTCCTTTCTTTCTACTAATTCGTATGCTGCTAAATCTCTCAAATCTGATTACTCCTTAATCTAATTTAAATGTATGAGGAAGAAGGTCTTTTAATTTATAAACCTCATATTTATCTTCTGAATAAAGCACAAAAATTTCTGTATCGCCACTGGCAAATTCACTTATGACCTGTCTGCATGCTCCACAAGGGAATGCTGGGGTATCTCCTGAACCAATTATTGCCATAGCTTTTATCTCATATTTCCCCTCACTTACCATTTTAAATATTGCTGTTCTTTCAGCACAATTTGTAAGTCCGTAAGATGCATTTTCAATATTACATCCGGTAAAGATCTCTCCGTCTAAAGAAAGCACTGCTGCTCCAACTTTATAACCTGAATATGGGGCATAAGCTTTGCTTCTTGCATCTATAGCACCTTTGATAAGTTCTTTTAGAATACTTTCTTCAACCATTCACATATCTTCTTTCGTTATACAAAAAGTCAAAAACCCAAAATGTATTATATCTTAAATCTTAAATCAGGTAAATAAAAAAGAGAGAATCAGATTAACTAATTCTCTCTTTAAAAAATATTAATGGGACGTTAATTCACCTAATTCCCATACGTTGTATGGGACGTCAATCCACCTAATTCCCATACGTTGTATGGGACGTTAATTCACCTAATTCCCATACGTTGTATGGGACGTTAATTCACCTAATTCCCATCCTGTTGGATGAGACGTAAATTCACCTAATTCCCATCCTGTCGGATGAGACGTAAATTACATCATGCCCATTCCTGGATTTGGAGCTGCAACTGCTGCTGCAGGATCCTTGATATCAGCAACAACTGACTCTGTTGTAAGGAGTGTTGAAGCGATAGATGTAGCATTTTCAAGAGCTGTTCTTGTAACCTTAACAGGATCAATGATTCCTGATTCAACCATGTTAACATACTCTTCATTGTAAGCATCGAATCCGATTGCATCCTCAGATTCCTTAACCTTATTTACGATAACTGCGCCTTCAAGACCAGCGTTAGCTGCGATATGGAAAAGTGGAGCTTCCATAGCCTTGCAAACGATGTTTGCACCAGTCTTCTCATCACCTGAAAGTGTAGCTGCAAACTCAGCGACCTTCTTTGTTGCATGAACATAAGCTGATCCACCACCTGAGATGATACCTTCTTCAACAGCTGCTCTTGTAGCATTAAGAGCATCTTCAAGTCTGAGCTTAGCTTCCTTCATTTCTGTCTCTGTAGCTGCACCAACTCTGATAACTGCAACACCACCTGCAAGCTTAGCAAGTCTTTCCTGAAGCTTCTCTTTATCAAATTCTGATGTTGTCTCTGCAAGCTGAGTCTTTATAAGAGCAACTCTTTCCTTGATAGAATCTGATGAACCTTCGCCATCAACGATTGTTGTATTGTCCTTTGTAACCTTAACTGACTTAGCACGTCCAAGCTGATCTAATGTAGTATCCTTTAACTCATAACCAAGCTCAGATGAGATTACTGTACCGCCTGTAAGGATAGCGATATCCTGAAGCATATCTTTTCTTCTGTCACCATAACCAGGAGCCTTAACAGCTACTACGTTAAATGTTCCACGAAGCTTATTTACGATAAGTGTTGTAAGAGCTTCACCCTCAACATCTTCAGCGATGATAAGAAGGGACGCACCTGACTTTACGATCTCTTCAAGTATAGGAAGGATATCCTGGATGTTAGAGATCTTCTTGTCTGTGATAAGGATGTATGGATCTGAAAGTTCAGCAACCATCTTCTCCATATCTGTTGACATGTAAGCTGATACATATCCTCTGTCGAACTGCATACCTTCAACAAGGTCAAGTTCTGTCTTCATTGTCTTTGACTCTTCAACAGTGATAACACCGTCCTTAGAAACCTTCTCCATAGCGTCTGCTACAAGATTTCCAACTTCTTCATCGCCTGCTGAAATAGCAGCAACCTTAGCGATCTGGTTCTTTCCATTAACCTGCTGGCTCATTTCAAGGATAGACTTAACTGCTTCTTCTGTTGCTTTCTTCATACCCTTTCTAAGAACGATTGGGTTAGCACCAGCTGCAAGGTTTCTCATACCTTCATTGATCATAGCCTGTGTAAGAACTGTTGCTGTTGTTGTACCATCACCTGCTACATCGTTTGTCTTTGTAGCTGCTTCTTTAACAACCTGAGCACCCATATTTTCAAATGGATCGTCAAGCTGGATTTCCTTTGCAATTGTAACACCGTCGTTTGTGATAAGTGGTGAACCATATGACTTATCAAGGACAACGTTTCTTCCCTTAGGACCGATTGTTACTCTGACTGTATCTGCTAATTTATTTACGCCTGCTTCAAGTGCCTTTCTAGCTTCAGCACCGTACTTAATTTCCTTTGCCATTTTCTAATATCTCCTTTTTCAAAATTAATACCTGATAAAACTAAAAATCATCTGTAATTTTATCATTTGGTATTTCTTAAAATTTTGTTATGTTGTTTGATTACTCAATGATACCAAGGATATCTGATTCACGAACTACTGTGTACTTATCCTCACCAAGAGTGATCTCTGATCCAGCATACTGTGAAAATACAACCTTCTGTCCAACCTGAACTGTCATAGGGATGAGCTTTCCATCCTCAACCTTTCCAGGACCTACAGCAACAACTTCGCTGTACTGTGGCTTCTCTTTAGAATTACCTGTTAAAATGATGCCTGACTTTGTTGTCTCTTCAACTTCAGCCTGCTTTAATACTACTCTGTCGCCTAATGGTTTAATATTCATTATATATGCCTCCTAATGCTTATTTTAATCCGGTTAAAAAATTTTAATCTTTTGCCGGATTCTTCTCATTTTCATTTTTAGCACTCAATACTTTTGAGTGCTAACACACAACTATCATTGTACTAATTTTCAAAAAAAAATCAAGTCTAAAATGAAATTTTTAAGCAAAAAAATACATGCCAGCTTGTGATTTTTTCTTCACATTCCGGCATGTAAATCTATTACTGTGGCTTATATGAACTCTTTAAGCCTACTGTTCTATTAAATACAAGGTGATCCTCAGTTGAATCCTTCATATCAACACAGAAGTAACCCATTCTGATAAACTGGAACTTCTCTTCCTTCTTAGCATTGGCAAGGCTTGCTTCAAGCTTGGCATTCTTCATGATAACAAGAGAATTTGGATTAAGGTTAAGTGAGCCATCCTCATTAAGCTTACCCTTCTCTTCATCAATGATATTCTCATAAAGACGAACCTCAGCATTTACTGCATCAGCTGCATTTACCCAGTGGATAGTACCCTTTACCTTACGGGTTGCGCAGTCACCACCCTTGGTTTCAGGATCATATGTACAATGAACTGCAATGATATTTCCATTTTCATCCTTATCGCAGCCTGTGCATTTAGCAAAATAAGCACCCTTAAGTCTGACTTCATTTCCAGGGAACATACGGAAATACTTCTTTGGAGCCTCCTCCATAAAGTCTTCTCTTTCAATATAAAGCTCTCTTGAAAATGTTACTTTTCTTGTACCAGCACCTGGAAGATCATTATTATTCTCAACTTCAATCTCCTCTGTAACTCCTTCTGGGTAGTTATCAATGATAAGCTTAACAGGATCAAGAACTGCCATAACACGAGGAACCTTTGGTTTAAGATCTTCACGTATGCAGTACTCAAGCATTGCATAATCTACAGAACCCTGAGCCTTTGAAATACCAACCAGCTTCATGAAAGTTTTAAGTGATTCAGGTGTGAATCCTCTTCTTCTAAGTGCGGCAATAGTTACAAGACGTGGATCTTCCCAGCTGTCTACTATACCATCTTCTACAAGCTTCTTTATATATCTCTTACCTGTAACAACATTTGTAAGATAAAGCTTCGCAAATTCTATCTGCTTTGGTGGATGAGGGAATTCAGCCTCTGTAACAACCCAGTCATAAAGAGGTCTGTGGTCCTCAAACTCAAGAGTACAGATTGAATGTGTAATTCCTTCGATCGCATCTTCAATAGGATGAGCAAAATCATACATTGGATAGATGCACCATTTATCACCTGTATTATGGTGTGTCATACGAGCAATACGGTAGATGATAGGATCTCTCATGTTGATGTTAGGAGATGCCATATCAATCTTAGCACGAAGAACTTTAGCACCATCTTCAAACTTACCAGCCTTCATATCACGGAAAAGCTGAAGGTTCTCTTCAATGGATCTATCTCTCCATGGGCTGTTCTTACCCGGCTCAGTAAGTGTTCCACGATATTCCCTTATCTCATCTGCATTAAGATCATCAACATAAGCCTTTCCTTTCATGATAAGCTTTTCTGCGATCTCATACATTTTATCAAAATAATCAGAAGCAAACAGGACACCGCCTTTAAATTCAGCTCCTAACCATTCAACGTCAGCCACAATAGACTTAACGAATTCTTCTTTTTCCTTTGTAGGGTTTGTATCATCAAATCTAAGATGGAAATCTCCACCATATTCTACTGAAAGTCCATAGTTAAGAAGTATAGACTTTGCATGACCGATATGAAGATAACCATTTGGTTCTGGAGGGAAACGAGTAACAATCTTCTCATATTTTCCTTCTTCAAGATCTTTATCGATTATCTGTTCAATAAAATGTTTTGATGTGCTTTCTTCTGCCATCCCTGGTTCCTCCGCTATATAGAATAAAAAATGGCCTCAAGGTTATCTGCCTCAAGGCCATAATAAATTACGTAACCTGCAAAGATGTATTATATCAGCATTTTACTTCTAAAATCAATAGACTTATTTATCTTCATTCATAAAGTCAAAAGCTGAATCTAAACCATGATCTTTCTCTGCCGCTTCTCTTCTTAATTTCTCTTCAAATGATTCCTCTTCAACCTGATAATCAACGTGAACACCACTGTTATTGTCAAGTGCTTCTTCAAGAACTATGCTTCCTGTATCTCCGTTGATATTTGCTTCTGGAATACCTATCTTTGATTCTATATCCTGAGAAGCTTTCTTTGTTTCTTCTTCTACGAGAGAGTTACCGCTTTCTGTAGCTTTGCTGACAGACTCAAAATCAAACTTAGGAGCTTCAACTTCAAACTGAGGAACAGAATCATCAGAAGAATTGATAGCGTCTTCCATATCAGCAAGTATTTCATTTGCTGTATCATCAGTCTTCGCATTTGATTCAGCAGCATCATCCTGATGTAATTCAGCGATGAAATCACTTACTGGCGAACTCTTTTCTGACGGATTATCTACTGTATTCTCAGCAACATTTTCCACTGTATCCTCAGCTATGTTATCTGCTGTAATTTCTGCAGCATCTACAGTTTTTTCAATATCTGCATCTTCTTTTATCTTAACATCTTCAGATTTATTCAAGCTGACATTTTCGGCCTTTGATGTATCTTCAGTCTTTGATAAGCCTTTACTCTTTGGCGCCTCTTCTTTCTCATTATCTTCTTTCTCATCTTCTTCAGCGACTTTGCTTAGCTCATCTTCTTCCTCATCAAAGCCTGCGATCTCATTACTGAGCTTTGCATTCTTTATCATAAAGATTATAGCCACAATACACATTATCACAAAAAGAGCTGTTACTCCGATAACGATTTTTATTAAATTCTCTCTTGTAAATACGCCTTCATATTCTGGCTTTTCTTCTTTTTCATAAAGCGGAGCAGGTTCAGCACTGCTGGCTGTAGCAACTTCAGGTTCTTTTTTCTCTCTGTTGATATATCTCATGAAAGATTTTTCAACTGTATCATAATAATAAAATCCTTCTTTACCATCTACATCAACTGCATATACAAGATAGATTCCTGTATCTGAATCATCAACAAATGCAGGTACATTTCCCTGGCCAAGATCAATAGTTGTAGCCTTGAAACCTTCTGGAAGTGTAACATTTTCTGGTTTTTCAATGATTATATATCTCTTATATGCTGATGAATATTCAAAATACTTAAAGAACTTATCCTTTGCTCCATCATATATGTACCAGGACTTATTTCCTGCCTCATCAGCAAGATAAATGATATCTATATTACCACCGGCTGATGTATAACCTTTAAGTTCTCCGTCCTTATACTTGATCTGCTTTTCCTTGAATCCTTCAGGGACATTCTGAAAATCTTCCTGAATGAATTTGTATTTCTTTCCATCAATTGTAACATCGGTATATTCAGTAACCTTACCGCAATTAACTGTGATGTAATAATTTTTAACTGCACCATTTTCAGCTGTTACTGTAACACATACTGTATTCTGACCTTTTTTAAGGTCATCAGCGCCACTGATGCTGGTATAAGCCTTAGAATCATCCGTCTCAGCGCTTACAGTTATACTTTTTGTATCTTCGGGTACCTCAACTGTATAATCTGTTGTTGATGAAGAAAAAGCAGGCTTTAATTCACCAGGATTAACAATAAGAGAAGAAAGATAACAATTATTAGATCTCTTATCTGTATTTTCTTCTGTATTATCATTTGATGGCTCTGGATCATCATTATTACTTGGAGCACTTGTAGTCTGCTCTTCAGTTCTTACTGTAACTGTTACTCCTGCATGGCTCACTCCAAGAGCTGAACCCTCTATATCATAAAAATCTTCACCAGAGGTATAAATTGATGCTTCACCATTTGCTTCAGCTCTGAATGTAGCTGATGCACTTCCCTCCCCTGTAAATGATATTGTAAGACTTCCGCCTCCGCCATATATCATACCTGTACCGGATTCATATGAAAGTACACTGGAATCATAACCAACATAAAGTGTTCCTGCCGAGATTGATGACCCGCTTACTGAAAATGTAGCAGTAACATAATCTCCAATACTTATATAAGATGATGAAAGTGAAATGCTTACATCTACATCTGCCGCAAGTACTTTCTTATCTTTTGAACTGATATTAATAACACTGACTATTAAACACAGCGCAATTAATAATGCACTGAATCTTTTAAACAACTTATATTTCATATGATTTTTCTTCCTCCATTTACCAGCTGATCTTTTCACGTCCGATTATATGTCTCTGAATCTTTACAATATCAAGAGCAGACACCTTTCCGTCTCCATTTACATCAGCCAGCGCTTTCGTCTCATCAGTTAGTTTATCGCGTCCGATTATGATACGCTGTATCTTAACTATATCAAGAGCCGTTATCTTTCCATCACCTGTAAGGTCACCTCTATGAACCTTCGCTGTTTCAGTATTCCCAGAACCACTATTATTTCCGGAACCACTATTATTTCCGGAACCCCCATTACCTCCGGACGAATTTGATCCGCCTGAATCCGAACTTGCCGATTCTTTTCGTACTACCTTTATCCAGTATACCCTTGAAACTCCCGATTGAGAGATACATTTTACCATGTATTTATTCTCTCCCACATTGACATTTACTTTACCGGTACCCTGAACATGAGAAGTTGAAGCAACCGGACTAGCTGTTATAGTCAACTGAGTTACGTTATTTGGAACGATCAGAGAATAATTAGATGTTGTGTATCCAAAGGATGGTGTAAGGCTGTATCCAGATACGCCAAGATTTGCAAGAAAATTATTAGGATTTCCTGAATCTGAAGGCTTTTCAGTGTAATCCGGCATATTGTAAAATACCGGAATTTTAAATACGATTGCTGAATCAAGAAGTCCATTTGAAGCATAAGCTGAATACTGGCTTAAAGCTTCTGATCTAGGGGCCTGAATATTAGTCATATACTGATGATAGTATGTCATGTATGAAGATACATTAAACTTCTGACAGTAAAGTGTATCCTGACCAACATTTATATAATCTTCTCCAATGAACTGAGCACCACCATAAATGGATTTTACTGCTGAATTCCATGGTCTTCCATAGGATCCTGAAGATGCAGCCCATCTGAGTCCGTTATAAACCGCATCTCCTGCAGCTGAATCAAATGCACCTATATTATAGAAATTGAATATTCCCGGGAATGATGAACTTGTACCTGTAGCACAAACTCCAGCTGTTGTACCCATCTCCTGTCTTATACGGGATGCAATATGGTAAGGGCTTACTCCAGTGGACTGGGCAGCTTCCATAATAAGCTGTGAAAATTTCTTATTCTCTCCCCTAGGATAAGCATTTGCCATAAATGTTCCCTTAAGGATTGATTCAACCGCTGTCTGATTCTGTCCATTCTGATATGAAAGTGATTCAAATACAAAAATGAAATTTTCCCAAAGATAGGTTCTTGGATCCAGATAATATTTTACAAGTTCATTTGAAGCAGCATACCAGCAGTCTCCATCATAAGAATACCAGGTATTGGTCTTTGCATTATAACCTACTTCTGTAGATCTCCAGTTATAATGAGGCTCATAACTGGTTCCCTGAACAAGATTCTTTATCTGTCCCTGTTTATTTCTTTCATTTTCATAGAATGTATTGAAATCAAGTCCTGTATTATATGCTTTAAATATCCAGGAAGGATGAAGTCTATGAAGATCTCTTAAGTATGGTTTGTAACTTTCCGGAAATCCCTGATTATCAAGATAAACTTCAAACTCATCATCTGACATATTATTTTCAGAGGAACTATTATTCGAAGTATCAGTATTTTCTGTTAATGTGATCCAGTCAGTACTTACATAACCTGTGATCTGTTCTCCATTATATGATAATGTTACTTTGTACCAGGCAGAATTCGACTTATCAAGAACTGTAAGTCTATGACCGCCATATAGATATACGGTATCTCCATATTTATCATTTATTATATCTCCACCAGGAGTCTTCCTTACTCGAAGCATCTCTGTTCCTGGTTTTACTATTGCAGTCTCAGCTGCATATATCTCTCCCCACTGATTCTTTATATTTCCAAAAACAGCCACAAACATCACCGCTAATGAAATTATAAGGATTACCGTTTTTTTAATATAATTCTTCACTTTTTTATCCCTTTAAATTTTTCTTTTGATTTACATAAATTAATGCACAACTAGATATAGGATAGCACAGCATGACATTTATTGCAAAAAAAAATGAAAAAAACGCCCCTTTTTTATTCATTTTTTTCATATGAATTGTCTTATTCTTATTGACAAAAACCTAAAGATTTAATAAGATAGTTTGGCAGGTCAAAAACTGCGCCGTCATAGCTCAGTCGGTAGAGCGCAACATCGGTAATGTTGAGGTCGCCGGTTCGATTCCGGTTGGCGGCTTATTTTTTTTGTTATTTCACGGTTGTTACTTACCATTTTAATGTCACTTAAGGATATTCAGCCTTAACTGTGAAGCCTCACTCGACTAAAGTCACGAGTGTGCGGCGGCAATTCATCAAGGACAAATAAAACAGCCCCGACAGTATAAAAGATGCGAAAGAATCGTACCATATGGCGTGATTACTTGAACATCTTATACTATCGGGGCGTTCGTTTGTTATCTGATGTGATTTACTTTAAAAGTCCATTATATTTTGACATTCTACGCCTGTTTGATCAAACTAAGCAACTCGGTCTCATCATGGGTGTTTTCCTCTACAAGAGTTCCATAGGAAGCATCTACATCATGTCTCATGAGATAATCAAAACCTTCATTTGACATTACTCTTCCATATACATTCTTTATACCATTCTTTACAAAAAGCATAGCTGCGGCTTTTCCGACCATCTTATCTGCTACTGAATAGCCACTAAGATCATATCCATTCTTCATCATTCCAAGGATAAGATTTACATCTTTTCCATCATCTGCAAAAATCTCTCCATCTTTACAAAATACTATGTAATGATAGGTAAGGTTATCAATTGCAGTTCCTATATCAGACTTCTGCTCATCTTCTTTCTTAAAGATAACCTCTTCAATCTCGAGATCGTTATACTTATTATCAGACATTTTCCCCTCCTGTTTAACCCTATCGTTTCTTTAGTCAAAAACTTCAACACTTACATCTTCGCAGAATTCTTCTTCTTTTTCAACCTTTTTTTGCTTTCTGTATCTGATCAGTTTCTCAAACTGAAGCTTTAAAAATGCACCTGAAGGAACAGCAAGAAGCATACCCAACACGCCACCAATTGCACCGCCTGCAAGAAGTGCAGCCACAACAAGAAGCGGATGTACATGTATGGCATTTGCAAGAAGCTTTGGATTTACAAGGTTTCCATCCAGGAACATTAAAACAAGAAGTGTCAAAAGTCCGATTATCATCATCTTAGGATTATAATTTACTAAGTTAATGAGGATAATCATACAATATCCAAGTATCGGTCCTACATAAGGAATAAGATTTCCTACTCCTACCACAAGTCCGATTATCACGGCATATGGCATTCCTATAAGCTGAAGTACCACAGTACTCACGACCCCGATGATAAGTCCATCCAACGCCTGTCCTCTTATATATCCTGAGAAACATTTATCTAATTCACCAGCTAATTCTTCCAGAAGATTTATCGTCTTTCTGTTAAGAACAGCCTTTGCAACATTTTTCCAGTATCTTGAAATATTCGTTCCATCCAGCATAAAGTATATGGCGAAAATAAATGCAAAAAGAAGTGTTGATGCTGTTCCAAATGCACCTGATAAAAATGCCGGAATAGATGCTGTTATCTTTGTTGTTACAGTAGAAACATCAAAATTCTGTTTCTTTAACACATCCACAACCTGATCATATAAAGATCCAAAAGATTTCTTGATATTTTCCATCATTATGGAAATGGTCTTCATATTGATATTTGTGATCTGCTTTGTGGCAGTCCAGATAAGGATTGTAAGTATTCCAGATATAATACTGAATACGACTATAAGTACTATAATTACCGATAAAGATCTAGCCAATTTTTCTTTCTTTATCTTCTTCATCAGTAATTTTTCAAATAATTTAACCAGTGGAAGAAGCAGATAACAGATAACCAGTCCCAGTATGAGCGGTTTTAATATGGCATTTACCAGTTTAACAAAGGTTCTTAACCATGGCAGGCTGTTATATAAACCAAACAGCACTATCACTGTAATTATCGTGGTCAGTGATGAATAGATACATATCTTCTGGTATCTCTTGTCAATATTTTTTAATGGATTTTTCATTTTTTCATTTTGTCTCCTTACTGATCAGCTTGATAAAATCCTCGCCAGGAATAGGCTTTGAGAAAAAATATCCCTGTTCATAATCACATCCCATTTCAGCCAGAGTATCGCACATTTCCTTGGTTTCTACCCCCTCTACAACAATGCGGAGATTGGATTTTTTGAACATGTTTACCAGATCCGGAAGAATTTTGGATGCTCCTTTAAAATATGACCAAACGACGGACATGTCAAGTTTTATTACAGAAAGAGGCAGACTGAGTAGTCTTGTGATGTTAGAAGTTCCGGTTCCAAAATCATCTAAAGAAAATGTTGCTCCTTCTTTTTTTAGATTATCCATCTGAGCCTGAATCTTAAGAAGATCTTCTATGGATGTTTCTGTAATCTCAAAATCTATCATGTTAAGAGAAACATTATATTTCTCTGCTATCTTTTTGAATTCTTCCGCTAAATGTTCATTTAAGCACTGGGCAGGAGAAAGATTTACATTTACAAATTCCATCCCCATAGCCTTTAGATCGTACTGGCTTATAAATTCACAAACCCTTTCAAATATCTGACGTCCCATCTCCATGATAGAACCATTCTGTTCAGCTATCTGGATAAATTCACTAGGTGGTACATATCCCATTTCCGGGTCTATAATTCTTGCAAGAGCCTCAGCTCCCACGATCTTATTCTGCTTTGTTGAATAGATTGGCTGAAAATAGGCCTGCATTCTGTTTTCCTTAAGAACTTTGGCGATAGTTTTTTCAACCTTTCTCTTACGCTTCATCTTACCCACGATCATCTCATCAACAACCAAGTATCCGCCATCTTGATAATCCATGTTGTTATCGATAACATATTCAATAAGTTCAATGATATCCACAGCTTTCTGCGGAATATTTTCCGGTTTGATGACTGCTATCGCAGGTGAAAATGTAACTTCAGTTTCTCTGGCAACCCACTGCTCTGTGCATCTCGTAATTATCTTTTCTATCTTCTCTTCAAAGTCAGCTGTATTACGCCAACTTAGTATAAATATTCCATTTCCGAAATAATATACATTTACCATAGGAAACTGAAGTGAAAGCCAATCTCCCACAGACTCTACTGCTGCAAGTATCTGATTGATACCATAGACTGTCTTTAAAGCATCAAAGTTTCTAAGCTTGATAACGATCAAATGAAATGAATACTTCTTGAAAAGATTTTCAGTAATAATGGTTTCAAATGCTTTTTTATTAAATACTTTAGTTTCCTGATCATAATATATATCCGGATTTAAAGCAGTCAAAAAGATTATAAAGATAGAAAAGGTACTAAAAACTCCCATAACAAGAGTCTTCGGAAATGCATTTCTAAATATAAGGCCTACAAGAAGAACCAAATTAAAAGAAATCGTTCCGAGCACTATCCTTTTAGAAAGCTTCTTGATCCTGTTTAATACTGTTAATAAGGAAACACCGATATAGAAATAAGAAAGGTGATATAAACCTTTATATAAAAATCCACTCTGATATCCCTTCACACTATCAATCGCAAAAATACCTTTATGTATCGGATTAGTAATCACCAGAGCCAAATACAGGATACATGGCAAAGCCACAAGGAACCTGTCTTTTTTGGTAACCCATCGATATGCCCTTGTTATTTCAACAACATAATCAAACATATACCATACTCTTACTGCGAACATGAAAAAGTATGCCATATTGAAAAAATATAAAAAAACAACCGGAATTTGCTGCCAGACAGCCAGAAGTTCACAGGAAATTATATCTAAAATAGACACCAAAAAATTTGCCATCATTGCATGTAAGAAACTATAGTTCTGTCTGACAGGCATATTCTTTCTTGCACAATAGCATATTAACAACAATATTTGAATAGATAATGAGACAATATCAAAATCATAGTTATAGCTTGAAAGCCAATTGATCATTCAATTACCTCCACAATAAATACATAAAAACCCGGTACTATTATATCATAATTTCTGTGTATAAACTGTGTTTAGTTTGCTTTCAACTTGTTATGAACACGTGTTAAAGCATTATTTACAGCTTTTTCTGTTCGTTTGATCTCTTTAGCAATATCCGCATGAGAAAGGCCATCAAGATAAAGCCTTACCACTTTCTTTTCAAGAGGACTAAGCTTTTTATCGATAGCTAAAAACATTTCTTCATATTTTTCCTGTTTAATTACGAGTTCTTCCGGATTCACCTGACTTGAATCACCAATAGCATCGGAAAGAGCCATTTCTTCATCATCATTTCTACTGGAATATAAAGATATATAAGAATTAAGTGGAGTATGTTTTTTTCTCTGATATGCAGTGATAGCACTCTTGATCTGATTACGGATGCAATGAGTAGCATAAGTAATAAACTCAGCCCTTCCATCAAGATCATATTCTCTCACTGCTTTTAAAAGACCTATCATGGCCTCCTGAGTCAGATCATCAGTATCTGCTCCCACAAGAAACAGGAAACGTATCTCCTTTTTTATAAGTGGATTATATTTTTTGAGAAGGAATTCCTCACAATAGACACTGTCAGAATTTCCTTCTCTTATGATTTTTATAAGTTGATTATCTGAATAATTAGAAAAGTCTGTCATATCTCCCCCCATTTAAGTGACAAAACTTATTTTTTAGACATTTTTCTCTGTCTAACTACTTCATAAGCAAGCACTCCCGCTGCAACTGAAGCATTAAGTGAGTTGATCTCACCTTCCATAGGAACTGAAACAACAAAGTCACATTTCTCCTTTACAAGACGTGTAACTCCCTCTCCTTCATTTCCTATAACAAGACCGATAGGACCTGTAAGGTTTGCATTATACATAGTATCCCCGTCCATATCAGCACAGGCAAACCACATGCCTTTTTCTTTTAATTCTTCTATAGTACGTCCGATATTTGTAACCTTTACAACAGGAGTATAATTGATAGCACCTGCCGAAGCCTTGACAACAGTTGCTGTTATACCTGTTGCTCTATGCTTTGGTATGATGACTCCATCTGCTCCGCATATATTAGCTGTTCTTATGATAGCTCCAAGATTATGTGGATCCTCAATCTCATCAAGGATAAATACAAATGGATCATGTCCCTTTTCTTCTGCATGCTTAAAGATAGCATCCATCTCTGAATACTCATAAGCAGAGATTGCAGCAATGACACCCTGATGCTTATTATTTCCAGCCATCTGATCAAGCTTGATCTTAGGAAGGAAATTGATAAATGTTCCCTGCTTCTTAGCCTTTGCTACGATAGTAGAGATAGCCCCATCACGAAGTCCATCCTGAACATATAATTTATCAATTGTCTTACCAGCACGAAGAGCTTCTGTTATGGCATTTCTACCTTCAACAAATCTGCCATCTTCAAGGTGCTCTGTTTCCTCAGATTCATTTGAAGATGATCTGAAAAATTCTTTTTTATCTCTATTGTCTCTATTTCCTCTATTATCTCTTCTATCCCTATTATCCGAATCAAATCTACCCATTTATTACTCCTCTGCATCAGGCATATTAAGTATAAGATTTACGATCCACTGAAGCCTTTCCATATCTCCTTTAAGATAAAGATAACCTACCAGCGCCTCAAAACCTGTAGCCTTCTTATACTGTGCCATAGTTGCATTCTTTGCTTTTGTATGAACTGAAGCATTTCTGCCTCTCTTAAATATCGTTATCTCCTCATCAGTTAACTGGTCCATGTAAGTATCCATGAACCTGGCCTGATGACGGGCATTTACAACATTTATTACGTCTTTATGGTATTTCTCAACCTGTTTATTTGAAGCCTTTACAAAATGTGACTTAATATAGAGATCAAATACACTATCCCCAAGATAAGCCAAAGTTAAAGGTGAATAAAGGCCCGGATCTAAACTCTCTGCCATTTAACGCCCTCTCTTGTATCCTTTAAAATGATACCCTTGCTAAGAAGTTCATCTCTTATCGCATCTGCCCTGGCAAAATCCTTATTCTTCTTAGCAGCTGTTCTTTCTTCAATAAGTGCTAAAATGTCTGCATCAAGGATTTCTTCCTTAACTTCACATTTAAGTCCAAGAACATCTGAAAGTGTCTTTAATGTTTCATATAACTTTGAAGCATATTCTGATGTGATACCTTCTTTAATCTTTGTATTGGAATATTTAACCAGTTCAAAGATTGCAGAAATGGCATCTGCTGTATTAAGATCATCATCCATTGCTTCATCAAATTTCTTAATATATGAATTAAGTTCTTCCTTAGCTGTATCGTCAAATGCTGCTCCGTCTTTCTTATCCGATGTTACAACATCATTAAGGCTCTTTGCTGCATTTGTGATTCTAAGGAGACTTGCCTTAGCAACTTCCATAAGCTCATCAGAAAAATTAAGTGGAGTTCTGTACTGAGCTGTAAGCATGAAGAATCTTAATACCTGAGGATCATACTTCTTACAAATATCTCTTACTGTAAAGAAGTTACCCAGAGATTTAGACATCTTCTCATTATTGATCTTAAGGAATCCATTATGCATCCAGTAATTAGCAAATGTAGTATCATTTGCTGCTTCTGACTGAGCTATCTCATTTTCATGATGAGGGAAGATAAGATCTTCTCCTCCGGCATGTATATCAAGAGTTCCACCTATATACTTCTTTGACATTACTGAGCATTCAAGATGCCATCCTGGACGGCCCTTACCCCATGGTGACTCCCAGAAAGGCTCACCTTCCTTCATTGGTTTCCAGAGTACGAAATCAAGAGAATCTTCCTTCTCTGACTCACCGCTTACTTTAAGTGCATGTTTTTCATCTCTATGTCCTGACTCAAGGTCATCGATATTCTTATGTGAGAGCTTTCCATATTCAGGGAAGCTTCTGACTCTGAAATAAACTGTTCCATTCTTTTCATAAGCATGACCCTTATCAATAAGATCCTGCACCATCTTAATCATATCAGGTATCTCTTTTGTAGCCTGAGGATGAGTTGTGGCAGGTCTTACATTTAAGGCTTCCATATCCTTCTTACATTCCTCAATATACTTCTCAGAAATAACAGTAGAATCTACTCCCTGTTCATTAGCACGTTTGATGATCTTATCATCTACATCAGTAAAGTTTGATACATAATTTACATCATATCCTCTGAATTCAAGGTATCTTCTTAATGTATCAAATACGATCATTGGTCTTGCGTTACCGATATGGATGAAATCATATACTGTAGGTCCACAGACATAAATACCTGCTTTACCTTCCTGTACTGGCACAAATTCTTCTTTTTTTCTTGTTAAAGTATTGAAGATCTTCATTTTTTCTCCTTATCTACATCAGCGCGGTTTTTCTTAATATTTTCCTCGTTGTTTTTTATCTCTGTCTCATGTTTTCTTATTAATTCTTCATTGCTCTTAATATGTTCTTCGTTGATTTTTGCCTTATCTTCAACTGCTTTGGCAATCTTTGTAAGAAGCATCTCTTCTTCCTCAATCTTAGAAAGTTCAAGCTTAAGGGTTTCATTTTCCTGCTGAAGAGCATTGATGGCTGCAAGTATAGGATCCGGAAGATCAACCTGACAAAGGTCAAGTCGAGGAATCTTAACATCATTCTGCTTAACAATCCTTCCCGGAACGCCAACTACTGTTGAATTAGGCGGAACCTCTCTGATAACTACAGATCCTGCACCTATTTTTGAATTAGCCCCAATAGTAAATGAACCAAGAACTTTTGCTCCCACACTGACCATTACATTATCTTCAATGGTAGGATGACGTTTTCCCTTCTCTTTACCTGTACCACCAAGGGTAACACCCTGGTAAAGGGTTACATTATTTCCAATGATGGTTGTTTCACCTATAACAACTCCATTTCCATGGTCGATGAAAAATCCTTCACCAATAACTGCCCCTGGATGTATCTCAATCCCTGTTTTTCTGGCTGCTTTTTGCGAGATCTTACGAGCCTTATAATAATTCCCCTTAAGGTACTGCTTATGAGCCTTATGATATGCCCACATTGCCCAGAAAAACGGGTAAAGCAAGGCTTCTTTATTACTATGTATAGCCGGGTCTCTCTCCCTTATAACCTTAACCTGTTCCTTATAATACTTAAAAAAATTCACTTTATCACCTTACTTTTTTCTAATAGACAAAATTCCACTAGTTAAAGATAGCTTAAAGAATCGCTGATGTCAAATAGATAATAGTTAGATGCGTTATATATAATAGTTAGATGCGTTATATAATAGACGAACAAATGCTCCAATAGTGTAGATGCTCAAGTAATCGTGCCAGCGGGCTAAGAATGCCCTTTGGCACGATTCTTTCGCATCTTTTATACTATTGGAGCTGGTTGTGTCAACTTTATGACACTATCATTCTTTTAACCTTTCTCTTTAAGGTCATTTATAAATTGTTATCTAAGTTCTGAATAATAAATTCTAAATTGATCTTTGCTATTATCTTCTTCAGCTTCAAAAATAATATTTAAATATTTATCTTTAAAATCAATACTACAATTATCTCTATACTTAATTTTCCACAAATTCACATATGTATAAAATTTTTTCTTAGAATTACATTTAGTATCAACAACCGTAATCTCTAATTCAACAACATCGTCATAATCATCTATATGTCCCACAGTACATATAACAATTTTATACACACCATCATCACTATACTTTTTAATCCATTGTTTTTTCCTTAGATTATCTTTATAAATATTAAGCATATAAAAACTTGGAACTATCAGTATTATGATTAATGCACCAATACATCTAATTTTATTTTTTTTATCTTCCATAAAAATCACCTTTTATCATTCATCTAAAATCAATGTGTATTTATCCACTTCTCTATCCTTGTAATCACAGAATGATACAATAATTCTATCTGCATTGTACGTTATCTTAAAATTATCAGAATCAAGTCCCATCCCCATGTTATTAATCATTGTCCCATAACACAATATCCTTTTTCTTTCTTTTGTGTCATAAACTTTTACATAAGCTTTCCTAGAACCTAATGGATATTTATATGATTCGTTTTCATAACATTCTACTTGATATCTCTCATTATCAAACATAAATTCACAACATTTTTTTGAACCATTATTCCAATTCATAAACATTAAAATATATGTCGAAATATTAATAATAATTAAAATAACAATCGTAAGTTTATATATTCTACTCTTCATCCTTTATCCTTCCAAATATGTATTGAACATAGGCATTTCTTGCTGCCATAGATAGTGAAACCGGCATTTCTATTGCTTCATCATTATAATCTTTAAATAAAGGCCAAATATGTATACCAAATCTAGGCCATGTGTATACCAAAACTTCATTCGATAAGCTTATTAAATCTTTGTTCTCTATAAATGTAGAAAACCTTATTTTATATCCATAAGTAAAATAATCCTCTACTGCACCAATAGTTCCATAGTTTTTTATCAATTTAAAAAGGTTATGTGCATCTATATCAGAATACATATCTTCTCTTTTAAAATGAATATCAATATTTTTTTTGTACAGCTCATTCAAACTAGAATATTTATTATATACTTCTTCAATATCATTAGGAGCTATTAAACAATCCATTGCTTCCTTATAAGTTTTATAGTCTGCATTATTACCTACTGCATATATAGCATCAACCATCGCCGTCTGTAAATCTCCTGCCCATCCATTACATGCATTTATAATGCTCTCTGGCGTTAATCCATATGAAATTCCCCCCGATAAGTTTGAATTGTAAATAATCCCTGTCATAGTTGCTGCAAAATGATATAAATCTCCAGTCTCTCCATCGTCATTTGCAATATAATCCTTATGCTCTTGAAAGTAGTAGTACAAGCTATAATCATTCATTTTTACATACTCTATGAAACCTGAATCGATATACCCACCTACCTTATCCCATATTTTTTTTTTATAATTATTGTTATAATGCCTTAAAAAATCGAATACTAACCAAATATCTATATCCGTTTCAATACAACCAATCTCTAATTGCGATTCAATAATATAATCTTTGGCTAATTGATCCAACTTTATAATATTCTGATTCATACACCCATTTAATTGAAAAGATGTCGGATTTGGATCAATTCCATCTACATCAAAATCGCCATCCGTATCAGGATTACAAGGATTAGAATATGCTTTTCCAATTACACTTACTTTTGTAAAATCTTTATTATATATAAACTTTAACTGAATTTCATTTCCATCAAAGACACCATCTCCGTCTGTATCTTGACTATTCTTATCCAATTTTATTTTTCTACCATTAAACATAAGCATTTCATCTTCATATGAATCAGGAATTCCATCTTTATCAGAATCAGTAGCTATGTCTATACCTTCTATTATTTCTTTAAATACTTCTGTTATATCATTTGCGTTTGAAACTGAATAATACTTTCCTCCTGTTCTTTCTGCCAATGGAATAAGACATTTTTCTTCATATTTTTTAATAGTTTCATCATTATAGGCATTTAATCCTACTGTATATATTGTTATTCCAAACAGATCAGCAATTCGTATTATCTGATCATTATCTATCCAACCTTCAGTTTCCCCATCGGTAAAAATAATTATTACTCTTTTGGGATATTTATTTTCATACAATATTTGACCATCAACAACTTCATTAAGTGCTTCATATAAATATGTATTTCCTTTAGAGTCGAAAATTCCAGAAACATTATCATATTCTGATTCCACTTCTTGATATTGAAGATAGCCCTTTAAAATCTCTTTTCCATTTTCATCACACCTGATTGGACCATTTGAAATATCATCTAGTAAAGCATCAAATTTATAAATCGTTATGTACGTGTTTTCATCTGCTCTATCAACAAGATTTCTAGCAGCTTCAAGCCTTTTATTATCCGGATCCGTTCCTTCCAATTCAATATCACTCTCATTATCATATCTACTTTTTAAACTTCCCGAATCATCAATTAGTAGTTTAATATCAATCAAATTATAGATACCTTCTTCTCCCCAATCATCTCTCCATTCAAATTCCCCTTCAAGGAATTCATCATATTTTTTTCTGTTTAATAGAATATATTTAGAAAAATGTGTTGTTACAGCAGTAGCAACGTTCCCTTCAACTGTTGTTTCCAACTCATAAAGCCACTGTTCTTCTTCATCAAAATAATAAATTACAGGA
>CADANF010000015.1 GCA_902789175.1 uncultured Lachnospiraceae bacterium | reverse complement strand
GGATTTTATGAAGAATGTTTTAAAACCAACAAAGAAATTCCTATGGTAATGATAGTAAGGCTTAAGAAGGTAAAACGTGATAGCTTAAAATAAATTCAAATATATTGAGGTGAAGCGATAGTAAGTTATTCCGGAAGTTAACTTGATAGTTCGGTAAAAGGGGATTTGATTATGGAGGGAAAAATATCTGAGAAAGTGAAAGTTCCAACTCGGAGAGATATTAAAATAAATGACATGCTTCAAAATCTTGGTGATAGAATTCATAAAATTGAAAAAGACAAGTATTGTGAAGGAAAAATAATATTATCGTCACAAAATGCTGAAGCACTCCATGAGGCGATTTTGATAACTGAGAATTTTTTGTCATATAACGGTTCGTGGGATTTTGAAAGATATGAATTTCAGACGGGTGACTGTATGATTTGTGAACTTGGCTTTAAGTGGAATGGATATTTATCAATGATGAATACTATTAGAGATAAGCTTAAGCTGCCAGATGGAGTCAATAAAGAACTTGAATTGAGTCATAATTACGCAGACATATCTAAGCAGGGCTAAATGCTTGTTATGAATTTATCTCTTTAAGTTATTTAGTGAAAAAAACAGAAGGTTAAAGGTGTAAAATAATGAAAATAAATATTCCTTTTTATGATTCTCTAGATACAGCCTGTTTTACTTGTTGTCATGTTTTGTATAAACAAAGGCCAATACTTTATGTATCACATGATGAAGACGGGTATTGGCAGTTTTTATGCGGTGACATTCATAAAGAAGATGAAGCAAAGATAGTTTCATTAGCCGATATATTAACTATTGACTATTCAATGGCTGATTTTGCTGATTTGAATTATGGTGAATACGCGGAAAAAGACCATTCAGAAAGAGATTGGATTATTCATAGAAAATCTTAAATTTCATTTTTTTTCTCTAAGGCACGTGATAAACGGAGATTTGTCGAGATGATCGTTAGAACATAATACCGGAAGATAATCCAAGTAAACTGTTTCTAATGAACCTGTGAGGTGAGGTTTATGGCACAGAAATATCAAGTTGGAGATGCTGCATATATTGTAGAATCAAACCGTTTTATCAGAAAGGTGAAGATTACAAAGCATATTGCAGGCTCGTATATTATAAAGTTTGTTGATTCTGGTGGAGGAATAAGAGTTCATGAAAGCAGGCTTTTTTCTTCCGAAGAAGATGCAAAGAATAGTATAAGAAAGTAGAATACATATTTTATAACAGAATATTAAAGATACAGCGATAAGGCGCTATGAGTAGAAATACTTGTAGCGCTTTTTTTCGTGGAAAGGAGATTGATGGATAGCAGAGAAATTCTTTATTCTGCTGGAAGAAATGATGAGTGCATGACGCTTCCCTATGCGGTAGAACCCATTATCAAGTATATACCACCCGGAAGCATCGTATGGTGTCCTTTTGATAAAGAATCTTCAGAGTTTGTTAAACAGATTAAAGCAGCAGGATATAAAGTGATTTATTCTCATATAGATTATGGACAGGATTTTTATGAATATGAACCCCTAATATGGGATGTTATCGTATCGAATCCACCATTTACGGGAAAAAGAAAGATATTTGAAAGGGCATTATCATTCGACAAGCCATTTGCACTTATTATGAGTAATACTTGGCTTAATGATTCGGCACCGAAACAGTTATTCAGAAATAAACAGTTGGAACTGTTGATGTTTGAACAAAGAATGCTATTCAATAACAGGGGAAATATAGATAAGAGAATAACATTCAGTAGCAGTTATTTCTGTCATAACTTTCTGCCTAAACAGATTATTATCGAAAGTTTAAATATATAGAACATAAAAAACTATTATAAGGAGGCATTTATGGCTAACAGATTTGACGAGATAGTTCGTCTTGCCAAGGATACATTTGAACGTGTATCGAGCAGCCCTGGCGACTGGGTTGATTTTCTAAAAACAGCGTCAAGGAACTATCGCTATTCATTTAGTGATCAGCTTCTAGTTTATGCGCAGAGACCTGATGCAAAGGCTTGTGCACCTATTGAGCTGTGGAATAATCGTATGCATTGCTGGGTAAATCGTGGTGCAAAGGGTATTGCTCTTATAGATGACAGTTCTGAACGACCAAAGCTTAGATATGTGTTCGATGTATCTGATGTTCACAGATCGAGAGTAAATGGTGTGCTGCCGAAGCTCTGGGAGATGCAGGAAAACTATGAGACTGACGTTATTAGGAGACTTGAAGGCATTTACGGAAAAACAAATGAAGCAAGACCATTTGCTGACAGACTTATTGAATTATCAAATAGGATAGCAGCAGAATATGCTCCGGATGTTGTAAATGATCTTATTGAAGTGCAGGAGAGTTCAAGTCTTTCCGGTCTTGATGAATTCAATGTGAAAATGCGTCTTCGAGAGACTCTTGGAGCAAGTATTGCGTATTCTCTGCTTTCAAGATGTGATGAAGAAGCGGACGCATATCTGGGAGATCTGAACTTTGATTATATTACCGATTTTGATTCTCCTGAAACATTGTCGGTTCTTGGAACCGCTACAACCGATATGTGCGAGCCTGTCCTTATGGAGATAGGGCGTACAATTGAAGTTTTGGAGAAAAGGGCAGAAAAGGAAGAAGATAAAAATATCGAAGCGCAGATTGACAGAACATTTGCTAAAGAAATAACTGAAAAAATAAAAACTGAAAAATCTTATGATAAAGGACTTGAAAATGAATCAGAACATCACTATAATGCTTTAAAGCGTGAAAGTGAAGACGCAGACAAGATATTCATCAAAAACACTGAAAAAACTGAAAATGAGGCTTTTACGAAGCCTGTAACTAATAATGAGATTAAAGAAGGAGGTACAAGCTATGGAGATAACTTACAGACAGGAAGGGGATTATCAGATACCGAACCTGACACTTCCGGAGGAACCACAGGAGACACTCACGAAGTACGGAATGCTGAGACGGACATTTCTGAAGGAACACCACAAAGGAATCTACAACGGGAAACTCCTGATGGGAACACTTCTGGAGCACTGCCTCACGATTCAGAAGCAGGCAGAGGAGAGAGCCGAGAGAATAATAGAACATCTGATGAAGGAAGAGGAAGTAACCGAGGAACTGAAAGCGGCAGATCAGATGGAATGGGTTCGCAGACGCAACTCGATAGTGAACAGAGCAGACGAGATAGTTCTGAGGGAGATCGTTTACAGCCTATAATGGGCAGTGAGCTTGAAGCGGATTCTTTAAGTACACTTAATCCCTCAGTTGAATATGAGCAGATGAGTTTATTCCCATTGCTTGAAGAACAGATGGGAACGATACTGGCGGCAGAAGCAGAGACAAATGTTAAAACTCCTGCCGCTTTTTCTATTTCCGATGAAGATATAGCGGAGATTCTGAAGACTGGAAGCGGTCAGAAGGATAGCAGGGCAAGGATATTCGAGAAATACCGAGAAGAACATACTCCTGAGTATATGTCTGAGTTTCTCAAAAAGGAATATCGTACCGGAGGAAAAGGCTTTGAAATAAATGGAAGTGATATATCTGTCTGGTACAACTCTGATGGCATGAGCATATCCCATGGTCGCAGTGCTGTGAACAGTCCCGATGTGTATCTGACATGGGATGATGTTGAGAGCAGAACAAGAAATATCATAGAAGCAGGTGATTATTTTACCGGTAATGAAGCATTTATCTCTGAACAGACTTACAGAGCTGAACTTGCTGATAATATCTATTTTTTTTACAGAGATGCTATAAGCGAGAAACCTAAAGGCTTTGAACTTAAGCAGAATAATTATCCTGATTCAACAGAGCAGATAAGAGAAATACTTTCCACACAAGAGGGCGCTGCTATTATCCGTGATGACATTTTGGATAGAGTTGAAGCGTTAAGACGTGGCGAAATAGAACAGCAATGGAGACTTACTCCTTCACCAGGAGAATTGGCGGATAAGATAACTGGATTTGCTGGACCTAAGAGGGAGCTTCCTACTAAGGATTCAGTTGAGATAATGTCGGAAAGCTTTATCACTCAGGATGAGATTGACAGTGTTCTTTCAGGTGGCAGCGGATTTGCCGGAGGGAAGTTCCGTATATATGATTTTGTGATGGAAGGTCATGACAGAAAGGAACTGGCTGACTTTCTGAAGAAGGAGTATGGAACCGGAGGTCGTACAAGTGCTATAAGCGGATCGTGGCACAGTTATGAGGATTATGATGCAAAGGGTATACAACTTCAGAAGGGTAACATCATGGAGCCTTATGCAAAGGTTCTACTTAGCTGGAATGTTGTATCCAAGAGAATAGAACAGCTTGTATTTGAGAACAGATATCTGACTCCGGAGCAGAAAGAGGAACATGATAGAAAAGCGCTTGAAGCTGCACAGGCGGATATAGCTGATTCGGAAAATGTATTACTTGATAAGGCTATAAACCTTATAAATGATTACTGTATTGATGAATTTTCACATGAAGTTGATTTTAAGGATATGTCCAATGTGGAGCTTGCTTATACGGAAGTTACGGATGAAGAGACTGGAATCGAGCATACAGTTCAGGTGTCGGCGGATCTTACTGATTATAGTATCAGCATGTTCATTGATGACGAGAAGCTTGATACAGAAAAGTATGAGAGCCTTGAATCACTTATAGAGTATGAACTGAATTATCTTAATTTTGATAGCCTTGTTTCTGTTCCCGATGATGTATGGGATAAGGTTAGAGAACGGGATTCTGTTAGCTCGGAGCATACAGAAAGTGTCAGCACAGAGCATACAGATTCGGATATAGAAAATGAAGGTATAACCTCTAATAATATAACGGATTCTGGCTCAGTGGACAAAAATGCGCTCGAAATGCAGGATAATGCGCTCGAACGATTGAATGAAGGCATAGAATTCGCTGGCAGCGAAGAGGAAACTTCTGGACGAAAAGTCCAAAAGCTAGATGGTAAAAATTATCACATTACTGATAACCATCTTGGTGAAGGCACTCAAAAGGAGAAGTTTCAGAGAAATGCCCTTGCTATAAATACATTGCAAAAGATTGAAGAAGAGAACAGAACTGCCACTACTGAAGAACAGGAGATTCTTGCTCAGTATGTTGGATGGGGCGGGCTCGCAGATGCATTTGATGAAACAAAGAGTAACTGGTCTTCCCAATATACAGAGTTGAAAAATCTTCTGTCACCAGAAGAATATGCTTCGGCAAGGGAGAGTACTCTTAATGCGCATTACACAAGTCCTGATATCATAAGAGGTATCTATAATACACTTGAAAGATTCGGATTTGAAAAGGGTAATATTCTTGAACCATCAATGGGTGTTGGTAATTTTTTCGGTATGCTCCCTGAGAGTATGGAGCAGAGCAGACTTTATGGCGTAGAGCTGGACAGTATCAGTGGTCGTATCGCAAGACAGTTATATCCAAAGGCTGATGTTCAGATAAAAGGATTTGAAAAGACAACATATCCGAATGACTTCTTTGATGTTGCTATCGGAAATGTCCCTTTTGGACAGTATAAGGTTCAGGATAAAGAATATGATAAGTATAACTTCCTTATCCATGATTATTTCTTTGCAAAGACACTTGATAAGGTGAGACCTGGTGGAGTTATTGCATTTGTCACTTCAAAGGGAACCATGGATAAGCAGAATGAGTCAGTTCGTAAGTTTCTTGCTGAAAGGGCTGAGCTTCTTGGTGCTGTTAGACTTCCAAATACTGCATTTAAGGCTAATGCCGGAACAGAGGTTACATCTGATATTCTTATATTCAAAAAGAGAGATAGGCTTGTTAAGGATGAACCGGACTGGATTCATACAAAAGAGAATGCAGATGGCATACAGATGAATGCATATTTCGCTGACCACCCGGAAATGATAGTTGGTCACATGGAAATGATATCAGGGCCTTTTGGAATGGAGAGTGCATGCTTGCCAGATGAACCATCAGAAAAGAGCTTTTCGGAACAACTAAATGAGGCACTTGAACATATAGATGGCTTTATTGACCTTCCAGAGATTACTCTTGATGATGTAGAGAATGACCTTGAGGACAGAACTATTCCTGCGGATCCAAGCGTAAAGAATTTCAGCTATACCATAATAGATAATGAGCTTTATTATCGTGAGAATTCGGTAATGAAACCTGTGGATATGGCTGACAGCAAGCTGGAGCGTATCAAGGAGATGGTTGGAATCAGAGATTGTACCAGAAATCTTATTGATATGCAGCTTGAGGAGTATTCTGATAATGCAATCGAAGCAAAGCAGACAGAATTGAATGAGTTATATGACGCATTTGAGAAGAAGTTCGGTCGTATCAATTCAAGGACTAATAAGAGTGCCTTCAGCCAGGATTCAAGTTATTCACTTCTTGCCTCATTGGAGAAGTTCGATGCGGATGGCAACTTCCTTGATAAGGCTGATATGTTCACAAAGCGAACTATAAAGAAGGCCGAGGTTGTAACAAGCGTGGATACAGCCAGTGAAGCTCTTGCGGTATCTCTTAATGAGAAGGCAGGTGTCGATGTACCATTTATGGCAGAGCTGACAGGAAAGACGGAGAAAGATATAACAGAAGACCTTATGGGTGTTATATATAAGAATCCCGAAACAGACAGATGGGAGACTGCAGATGAGTACCTTTCCGGAAATGTAAGGGATAAGCTTCGGATAGCTGAGTCAATGGCTGAATCGGATTCTGATTACAGTATAAATGTCCAGGCTTTGCAGAAGGTTATGCCGAAGGACCTTGATGCTTCTGAGATTGAGGTAAGGATTGGTGCTACATGGATAGAGCCGGAGTATTACGAACAGTTCATGAAGGAAACCTTCAAGACTCCTGAATATCTCACTAACAGCAGATGGAGTCAGAGTATAGTAGGTGTCCAGTATTCTGATATCACAGGACAGTGGAACATCAGAGGTAAGAATGCCGACAGAAACAATCCTCTTGTAAATGCCACCTATGGTACTGAAAGAGCAAATGCTTATAAGATTTTAGAGGATTCCCTTAATCTTAAGGACAGCAGAGTTTATGATACTATCATAGAGGATGGTAAGGAAAAGAGAGTCCTTAATAAGAGAGAGACTACACTTGCAAGTCAGAAGCAAGAAGCAATAAGAGAAGCATTCAAGGATTGGGTATTTGCTGATCCTGAAAGAAGGGAGACTCTTGTAAAGAAGTATAATGAGCTTTTCAATTCCACAAGACCAAGAGAGTATGATGGTTCACACCTTGTATTTCCGGGAATGTCTCCGGAGATTACTTTGAGACCTCATCAGAAGAATGCGGTGGCACATGAGTTATATGGTGATAATACATTACTTGCCCATTGCGTTGGCGCGGGAAAGACTTGGGAAATGGCTGCGGCTGCCATGGAAAGCAAGAGGCTTGGACTATGCAGAAAGAGTCTTTTTGTAGTTCCGAATCATCTTACCGAGCAGTGGGGAGCTGACTTCCTTCAGCTTTATCCAGGAGCAAATATACTTGTAGCCACAAAGAAAGATTTTGAACCTGCCAATAGAAAGAAGTTCTGTTCAAGGATTGCGACAGGTGATTATGATGCTGTTATTATAGGTCATACCCAGTTTGAGAAGATACCACTTTCTACCGAGAGACAGGCTGCTACTATAGAAGCTCAGATAAATGAAATTGAGGAAGCCATAGCACTTGCCAAGGCTGAAAGAGGTGAGAGATATACCATAAAAGAGATGGAGAAAACCAGAAAACAGTTAAAGGTAAAACTTGAAAAGCTTAATGATACAAGCAGGAAAGATGATGTAGTTACCTTTGAACAGTTGGGCGTGGATAGACTTTTTGTGGACGAATCGCACAACTACAAGAACCTTTTCCTTTATACCAAGATGCGTAATGTTGCAGGTATAGCTCAGACTGATGCACAGAAGTCTTCAGATATGTTCGCAAAGTGCCAGTACATGGATGAACTGACTGGAGGAAAAGGTGTTACATTTGCTACCGGAACTCCGATAAGTAATTCCATGACCGAACTTTATACCAATATGAGATATCTTCAGTATAATACACTTAAGAAGATGAATCTAACTCAGTTTGATGCGTGGGCATCGGCATTTGGTGAAACGCAGACGGCAATAGAGCTTGCACCGGAAGGTACGGGATACAGAGCAAAGACGAGATTTGCCAAGTTCTTTAATCTTCCTGAGCTTATAGCCTTATTTAAGGAAAGTGCAGATATTAAAACTCCTGATATGCTGAAACTGGATGTTCCAGATGCTGTATTTGAGAATGTAGTACTGAAACCTTCTGAAGAACAGAAGGAAATGGTAAAGGCACTTGCCGACAGGGCAGA
Source organism: uncultured Lachnospiraceae bacterium (assembly GCA_902789175.1). Taxonomy (GTDB): domain Bacteria; phylum Bacillota; class Clostridia; order Lachnospirales; family Lachnospiraceae; genus Eubacterium_Q. Next base: position 45,524 of record CADANF010000015.1, on the reverse strand, counting down.
GAGAGTACGAAGTGGAAGTGTTGATGCATCAGTCGATAACATGCTTAAAATCACAAATGATGGACGTAAGCTTGCACTTGATCAGAGACTTATTTCAGATATGCTTCTGGAAAATGAAAATTCTAAGGCGGCAGCATGTGTAGATAAGGCTTATGAAATATATGTAGAAGAAACAGATAATAAAGGTGCGCAGTTGATATTCTGTGACCTTTCAACACCGAAAGGTGATGGTTCATTTTCTGTATATGAGGATATACGGGACAAGCTGATAGCCAAGGGTGTTCCACCTGAAGAAATAGCATTTATACATAATGCAAATACAGAAACAAAGAAAGCGGATTTGTTTGCTAAAGTACGAAGCGGACAGGTCCGCTTTTTGCTTGGCTCGACACAGAAGATGGGAGCTGGTACTAATGTTCAAGACAGACTTATAGCTCTTCATCATCTGGACGTGCCTTGGAGACCATCTGACATTGAACAGCAGGAAGGTCGTATCATCAGGCAGGGAAATATGTATAAGGAGCTTGGAAAGCCGGTAAAGATTTTTAGGTATGTTACAGAGGGTACATTTGATTCATATAGTTGGCAGGTGATTGAGAATAAGCAGAAATTCATCGGTCAGATAATGACAAGCAAATCTCCGGTCAGAAGCTGTGAGGATGTAGATGAAGCTGCACTTACTTATGCTGAAGTCAAGGCACTTTGTACGGGAAATCCATATATAAAAGAAAAGATGGATCTGGATATCCAGGTATCGAAGCTGAAGCTCTTAAAGGCAAATCATACAAGCCAAAAGTACAGACTGGAAGATGATATATCAAAGAATTATCCGAAGAAGATAGCTGACCTTAAAGGTAGAATCCAAGGATATGAGATAGATATGAATCATCTTAAAGAAAGTAAGGCGGAACTTGCTGAGAGAGTGAAGACAGAAGAACTAGAGCAGACATCAATTCCGGAAATCCGGAAAAATGATGAAAAAGATGAAAATTCCGGATTTCTGTCCTTAAATACGACAAAAGATGAAAAAACAGAAAATTCCACATTTAACGACAAGAAAGAAGAAACGAAAGAACCATTCGAGATTAGGATAGGTAATACAACTTATACTGAGCGTAAAGATGCCGGAACAGCTCTTATAGAAATGTGCAGAGGTATGAAACATGCCAATGTACCTATGGGAGTTGGAGAATATCACGGTTTCAAGCTTTCGGTATCGTTTGATGCATTCGAGAGAAAGTTTGATCTCAGCATCAAGGGAGCTATGACCTATCATATAGATGTCGGAACGGATCCTGTCGGAAATATGACAAGGCTAAATAATGTTCTGGGTAGCATTGAAGGGAGACTTGAAAAGGCAAAGGACCAGCTTGCCAATACCGAGACTCAGCTTGAGACCGCTAAGGTTGAGGTAACAAAACCATTCAAACAGGAAGAGGAACTAGCTCAGAAATTAGACAGACTGAATGAACTTAATGCCCTTCTGAATATGGATGAAACAGGTGCAAATCAAGTAGAAGAGAGTGAAGAGGTAGGTCAGTCCAAAGAGTCAAAAGATAAAACATCTGATAAGGTGGTTGTATCATCAATCTTTGACAGGATTGCTGAAAAGAAGAGCTTGATTGAAGCGAAAGATAAGGATGAAAATTCATCTGATATTCAGAAAAAGGAACCATTGATAACAGATAGAAAGAATCAGCAGGCGATATAATAAACAGCGACAGGGCGTTATGAGTAGAAATACTTGTAACGCCTTTTTATTATGCCTAAGTGCAGAAAGGAAAATATATGGCAGATATTGAACAGATAGTAGCGTTGACGGGGTTGCCCGTGAGTGAAGAAATGAAGAAAGTTTTGAAACGGTGTGAGCGAGGTGAGTATGTCTCGGTTGAAGAAATAAATTCAACTCCAGAGATGAAGACAGCAGCTTCCTGTGTATCACACCAGACACCTACAATACAGCTTAAGGACAGAGATCAAATTGAAGCTCATGTCTTTGATATTTTAAGCAATTACGGTTCTGTGAGTACCGACAAATATGGAAGAACCCTCGTTGACGAAAGAGGAAATACGCGGTACAATGATATTGTCGATCAGGGCAGTCGCCTTGACATAGTTATCGGTCTTCCCGCTTCTGGGAAATCTTCCGCAATAGTTGAGACAATTTCAAAAGAACATCATTCAATGCTTATTGATAATGATGAAGCAAAAAGGCTCTTTCCAGAATTCAATAAGGGTTGGGGTGCAGGCGTAGTTCATGCTGAGTCACAGATGGTAGAGCGTGATGTGTACCTGGATGCAATTATGCAAGGTAAAAACATAGTTCTTCCGAAAGTCGGCAGTGATGCGAACAAGCTTCTTATGGATTATATCCTACCGGCGAAGCTGCAAGGTTATAAAGTAAATGTACACTTCGTTGATTTGGACAGAAACAAGGCGCTTGGTCGTATGTTGAACAGATTCATCAATAAAGGACGCTATCTTGCTCCTGAACTGATAGATAAGTATGCGAATGATAGAGATGGAAACAGAATAGCCAAGGCATACGCTGAACTTGCTGACAGTGGCATGGTGGATGGTATGTCCAAATGGGATAATGATGTAGGGTATAACGAGTTGCCTAAACTTAAGGAAACTAAAGGACTTTCAGATAAGTTCATAGTTGATGCAGAGCTTAATGACCTTACGGATACTAAGATAGTTGAAGGCATCAGAGAACTGTTTGATAAATCCGGAATAGACACCTACATATCAGATCACGATATAGAAATGCAGTTAAGCATCCGTATAGATGAACGTCTTAATATGAATTATTTCTATGAGGAACCTGAGTCTGTCGATGACGTAGATTATATGGTTATTCTGAAACATGCTATGGATGATAATCTAACAGATATGCAGTACACCTTAGAGGAAATCCATAAGGCTGAAAGAATGATAGAAGGTGGACGTGAATCACTTCCACTAAATGTTCAGGATTCGATAGTAAACTTTGAATACTATGCGGCAAGGCAGGAATCGGACCTCAATATTATGAAAGATATGTACCTAAATGCGAAGAAAAAGCGAGAAGCTATTAAAGAAGCGGTAACAGAAACTGTAGTTGATAATAAAGAAAATGGAGGTATTAGCCATGAAGGAAATGAATCAGACAGAAGAAATGATGAAGAATCTCACACCAGAGGCTCAGGCGAGTTTCGTGTCATCGGAGATGGTGGAAATGACCGAGGAAGCGATGCACAAGGCGTCAATGGAGATAAACGAGAGATGGGCGGAGATAAAGGCACTTCCGAGAGAGGAAGCCAGCAAACTGAGGCGAGAGATAATGAGGAAGTACATGGACGAAACTCAGATTCAGTAGAGAGAAAAGTCCTTTATATGGATGAAAATAATGAGCCAGTATATGACCGTTCCATTGAAGGCGTCGATGAAAATACAAAGGCACTTGCAGTAAAGATAGCCGACAGATACATTTCCGTGGAATCCAATGGGCAGGACTGGGAGTATATGATATGCGATGAGAGCTTTGGGCTTCTCTATGGCGGTAAATACCCTGACAGTGGTGCAAGGATTGATGAAGTGGTGAACAGCATTATAGATGAGCTTAAAACAGCAAATGTTCAGAGAATGCAGCCACTTATATATCCACAGATGGTAGGCCTCGTGTCGGGGCACATAATGCCAGAAGATACATATGAAGTGGTAGAAAACTTCAAGGAGCTTTCTAATAACGTGGACCGAAATGAAAATGATAAGGTTAAGAACAGTCACGAAACTGAAGCTTTAGCTCCAGAAATAGTTGAACAGTTCAGAGCTAAAACAGATGAATTGTTTCATAAGATTGATGATAGATCAGCTTCAGAAATTGAGCAGGATGTACTATCGACAGTAAAGAGCATTCTTGCAGATTATGATATTGATGCAACAGCCATTGATGCGGTTCTGACCGGAAGCAGGTGCAGAGGTATCGAAAATGAAGATTCTGATATTGATGTCGTAGTGGAGATTCGTGGAGAGAATGAGCATGAAGATTCCTTGTTTAATCTTCTGAATGAAGAAAAACTCTGTATCGGTGGTGTAGAAGTGGATATCAATCCCATTTTGCCACAGGAATCAGGAACGCTAGCGGAGTATCTTCCAAAGGCGGAGGAGTATCTTGAAGAAAAAATGTCAACTATACGTCAGGCTGATGTCAATGTACAAATTGATCAGAATGTGGTAAGGGAATCTGAAGATTATAAAAGGGCTTATGATATAGCTGCAAAGCTTGATGAATGGGGACAGGATTTCAATATTTATGAATATAACGACACCGTTGATGATTGTTCGGCTCATGTCGAAGAACTAACAGCTTGTATTATGGATGGTCAGACTGATGGTTTTAAGAAATACCTTCAGGAGGCTATTGATGAAGGTGATGAGAACGATATTATTATCATTCGAGCGAAGGAAATCATTAAGGAACTTGAAGAGTATAAACCGCTTGCAAAAGTTGAGGAGATAGAAGAACAGAACTATAACATGATTGATAATCGTATCAATAATGTAGAACCAAAGAAAGAACGCGAGGCTGAAAAGAAGCAGATAAGCGCAAGTAAAGCGTTTCCTGGAGCAAAGTATTCCAATTTCAAAATCAAGAAGAATGTTGAGGATGCCAAGTATCTCCTTATTGCTGATATTAAGATGCCTGATAAGGAACTTATCAAAGATCAAGCTATCGGCGAATTCAAGGATAAGGAAACGGTTATAGCGTTCTGTAAGCAGAATAATATAGCTTATGATGATATAACAAATTATCTGCAGAATATGATTGAACATAAGAAGAAGCAGGTAAAAGAGAAATCAGACAAGGCTACCGACAAAGGGAGTCCAGAATTAGGGAAGAAAGGAAAGGGTGCGGGAATAGATGATGGCTGATGTAAAGGCTGAAAAGCCATTTAATAAGATAACAGTGAGTGATGAATCGCGGAAGAAAAAGGGGAGGAGCCTAAAGGATAATCCGACAGACTATAAAGCTGTGAAGATGGCAAATATAACATTTCTTTTCTGCATCATCTTTGAGGTGGTCGGGATAATGACAATACTTTTCTTCGGTATGGTGGGAGCACAGATGTCTATCTACTTTATGACATTTATGTTCTCACTTTTTTTATGGAGAAAACATAAGGGTGAAATTGAGATTAAGCTTAAGAAGGTAGAACCAGTAAAGTTAGCGCAGTTATCAGCTATAACTGTGTGTGGAATACCAATAGCGTTGTTTCTCAATTATTTCGCAGGAATACTATCAAGTGCCGGAGCTGACTCAGCAGAGGATGTAAATACATATCCTTTGATTCTGTCATTGGTGGTATTTGCTGTGGTTCCTGCAGTGGTAGAGGAGTTCGTATTTAGAGGAGTTATTCTTGGTGCGTACAGCAAGGTAGATGTAAAAGCAGGAATTGTGATAAGCAGTCTGTTCTTTGCGTTATTACATTTCTCATTCGGATCAGTGATGTATGGATTCTTCTTTGGACTTCTCTTTGCGGTAATAAGGCTTTCAACCGGAAATCTGGTATATACCATAATTATGCATTGTTTGTTTAATACAATAAATGTTCTTATGTCTTATATGAGGCTTGATGAGATACCTGCGGTGGTAGTGTTTATCGTATTTGCAGTAGCTTTATTTGGCTTTATAACGCTTGTAATGTATTTCTTTAGTAGAAATACTATAGACACTCATATGAGTCGTTCTGAGGGCAAATACAAACCTTGGAAGCTTATTACGAAGGAAGGATATATAACATTGGCAGTATGTGTAACAGTTATGGGAATGCTGCTGATGATGTAAATGAAATTAAAGGCGTATCGTGGCCACACTTTATGGGTGTGACTGCGGTACGCCTTATTTTTGTGTTTAAAAGTATTCGCTCATTATTTCATTAAGCCTGTTGAATACTACTTCATATTCTTCGTGAGAGTTGATTCCGGTGTTTGTCTCGTATATCTGGATTCCTTCAGGACATACATACTCTAATTTTTCATCCCATATATTGCATAGGTCTCTGTGGACGAAGGTTTCCAGAGTTGAATATATATCAAGTTTATGAAGAATGATATATTCCTGAGTAAGAACTAGCTCAACTTCATGTAGCTTATCGTTTGCAATACAGTATATTTCTCTACGTGCTTCTTCATCAGAATATTTCTTTTCCTTGAATTCATAGAACTGATTAAGGTATGCGAAGGAAGTATCATAATCATCGAGATAGAGTATTATTGCATCATATATTCTTTTTAATGAATCGAGGATTCTATCATTTGCTGCCATAGTATTTTCTCCAATCTTTTTGTTAAGTAGTATGAGATAATCTTTTATTCCCAGGAAATCTGCTAACTTCTGTATTGTATCCATATCTGCTGGTGCGTTCTTTTCAAATCTCCAACTATGAATAGTATCTTTTGATACGCTGATTGCATCAGCTATATTCTGTTCAGCTTCGTTGATTAGAAAGCTATTTTTCTTTTGGTATGTTTCGAAGAAACGGTGGAATACAGAGAAGTCAAAGGAATAATCATTACCGTTAATATGAAAAGTTCTTGTTTCTTTTGACATAAGCGCCTCCTTGTCGTTTTATTCACGTGATTGAGCTTATTGTATCAGCAAATTGAAATTAACGATAGTTTGAAAAACTCTACCAATCGCAATCAGTTGTTTGTCAATGATGGCAAATTGATCGTAAATTGCAACATTTCTGGAAAATAATTCTCTTAAGGATTCCTTAATGCGAAACGATATATTATAGTAGTATAGTGAACCTTTTTAGCATATATGAAAAAATATTAGTGAAGGGAATGGTAAATCTATGAAGAGGTTTAAGGGAATAATAGGCATTTTGCTTGCTATACTGTTTTTGATTCTGTTTGATATTGTCTCCGGGAAAATACAGAATAACTTCGATGGTGCTCCCGGATATGTGGCTAAAAGCCTCCAGAGAATAGTATTTTTTGTGGCAGAGCTTATTATATTTGTAAAACTGTATAGGAAAGAAAGCATAAGAAGTGTGATAAACTTGGAAGGATTCAGCAAGGCTGTTCCTGCATATATTGCCATGCTTCTTTATGTGGTATTCGATGTTGTAACCTATGCCATAATAGGTGCAAAGAGCTGGCTGAATACGACAGTTCCAATCGTTGTTTCCTGTCTGTTTCTTATGCAACTGGCAACAGGATTATGGGAAGAACTGACATTCAGAGCCTTTGTCTGCGAAGGATATTATCAGGGTGGGCAGCCGACCTTTAAGAGAAGGCTTATTTATGCCATCATAAGTATGATAGTTTTTGGGGCAGTTCACGCAATAGAATGTGATTCGATGGAGCAGGCAGTTTACAGATTTATAATGACAGGAGTATGGGGATTTGCATTTGCTTCAGTGTACTTATATACTCATAATATCCTTGCTGCATCGTTCATTCATTTCTTTACGGATATCTTCCTAAATATCTCAGTGTTTATAGAAGAGTGGAACGAATCGACGCTGTTTATAATACTGGATAATTATGTGCAGTGGGTGATGTTGGCTGTTATTCTTATAGTAGCTGTTATATTCTTGCATAAAGAGCCAGTTAGAGAATAAATGCTATAAAGATAATAAAGACATACCGCCGCGGAACTGAAAATTGGTTCTACTTCGATATGTCTTTTTTGCATAGCACAATTCATGTCAAATGTCCTTGATGGCAACTTGACAGTAAATTGCACAATTCCTGAAAAAAGTTATGAGATAGTATCATTATTCCGGTTGTGATAGATATCCAGTTCTTTCTGAATCTTCCGAAGTTCGGAAATTTCTTTTTGATTATTCTTGATATCTTGTTCGTGTATAGAATTGATTTCTTCTAGTTTTTGAAGTTTCTCCTGCATGCCTTTAATAAAGCTCTGACCTGTGGCTTTATCTCTGAGCAGACTTAGATCCATCTTGGTACGGTTTAGCATTTCTATGGCATGAGCGTAAGCGTTTAGTTCTGAATCATGCTCCTGATAGTATCTCTCCTGATTCTTGGACTTCTCATAGTTCTGACTGTATTTATAGGTGTCCATATAGATTTTGCTATTCTCGATGAAAGCTCGGAAGTTCACCATTGATTTATTGTTGCTTGTTATATCTGCAGATTTTCTGTTGTTCTCAGCTTCGAGTTCTTTGATTTTCGCTTTTATCTGAGTATAGTCGATTCCATACTTTGCACGAAGTTCAGATTTTAGTTTTTCGGCAAGTCTTGCATCCTGAATATTCTTCCATTGCTGAAGTTTGATATTAGAAGAGGAAATCTCAGTGTCAGATGTATCTATCATGTGATTTATCTTTAACTTTGTGCGGTCTATGGCTTTATCGGCTTTTGTCATAGCAGCCTTTTCAGCTTTTCTTTTTTCAGCCCTTTCCAGTCGGAGAGTTTCTCGTTCTTCAAGGATTTGCAGCCTTCTGGCAATTCTCTTGGAAATCATATCATCAGAATAGCCCTGTCCGAGATTATAGCCTCGATTCCATCTGTCTTTCTCGGTAGCATTTGGTAAGCGGTACTTTGTAACACGACCATATTTCTTAGAATTACCATATGCGATTTCAGCGCCAGCGTCTTTCATATGAGATATAAAATCGTCAAAATCCTTCGACAGCTTTATTTGTTCATCAATGAGATTCCTTAGTTGTGATTTCTTGGATCCGTTTGGATTCTTGATATCTTCAAGCCATTCTTTATAGTGTTTTCCACGCCCTTTCTTTTTTTCGATTACGCTTAAACCATGTTCTCTGCACAAGTTATCACTTGTCATTTGGAGCTTATGCAATAGAGCGAGGCAATCATTTATCTTGCTTCCAGACATATCCATATTAGCTGCACAAACGACTATATGATTATGCAAATGTCCTCGATCTGTATGGGTGCCGCATACAAAAGCATACTTTCCACCGAAAAGTCGGTCTACAAGCTCCATACCTATCTTGTGAGCTTCTTCCTCGCCAACTTCATCAGAAGGAGCAAATGATTGAATGAGATGATAGGCTTTTATACAATGTTCATCTTGGATTTTTCGGCGGTTTGCATCAAGGGCAAGTTTGAAAATATAGTCGGCGGATCCTTCGTGACAACCGGAGTAGGAGACAAGAGTACCTTCATCTGTTTTATCTTTATTGGTTACATAGTTGATGCAGCCTTTTACATTATCCTTAACCCTTATAATCTTCGTAACTGCCAAGATTACCACCTCCAAATGTTTCCCTAGCTATGTACTTTGTAAGATTCCCTTTTTCTTTAATGACTTTTTTCATTTCTTCCTGGACATCTTTCATGTTATTTTTCAAAACTTCAATTTGCCAAGGAGTAATGCTGTGTGATTCATTGACCGCTTTGGCTATCTGATTTATGTTTGTTCCAATTTTGGATATCTGTGTAGCAACTTCAAAAAGACCATTGAAGTCTATCTTCAGACATACATTATTGTTTATAAACATTCTTATCAAATCACTATATGATGGAAACTCCATAAACTCCTTTTGGCGTATAAGCTCCTCATATTCTTCATCGGTAACTCTAATAAAAATACCTTTCGTATTATTTGCCATTTCAATATTCTCCTTGTAAGTAAATTAGGGGTTTGGGGGCGAAGCCACCAACAAGCTGTTTGAAAAAATGAAAAACAAACAAAGTGGTGTTTTTCGTTTTTGAGTGGGATTGATATACAATCCCTATGCTTGCTAAATGCATAATCCACGAGTGGATTATGGTGGTGTGCCTGCTTAGGCAGGTATGATTACACCACATTGGGCGTATCCGCCCTTGGTATGAATTGGTAGCAGAAATAAAAATGCTACTACCTTCAGGACGCACTTCGCCTGTGTGATAGTAGCATTTGATTTTGAGATTTATGAGTTGATTATAGCAGTGGAAATGATGAAATTCAATAAAAAATAAACCTTAAAATCCTCGCAGACCGCATAAACACTGGCTTCAAGAGCTGGCATTTTTAACGACCAGCACATTTGAGATAATGGGTACAACAAGAAAAGTTGAAAAAAGTAAAGAATGACTTTTTAGAAAAATAGTCGGAGGAAAGATATATGTGGGAAAGATTCAAGTTTTGGATGAGCAGACAAAAGGACTGCGGAGGATGCTGTCTTGGATGTTCTTACTTTGATGAGTGTAAAGCTGATATTTGTGAAGAAGCAAGTGAAGTAGAAATGCAGGAAGCTTATGAGAGAGATATGGTCATTGAGGCGATTATTAAGGAGAGAATGCCTGAGAAATATCGTAAATCGGCGTAGTATAGAGAGGAGGATTCTTATGGGAAGAGGATTTATAGGTGAGTGCCCAGATTGTGATTTCAAGATTTTTGCTAATTATGGAGCCGGTTTTTCATATCCACAAGTCTATTCAGACACTATTGAAAATATAAAGAATGGAGAACTGGGAGAAGAAATAAAAGCATTCTTTGAAGAACATGGCGATGCAGCGATAGATGCAGGTTCGACAGTTTTACTCTGTGAGGAATGTGGAAATATTGAAGTTGGCGATGATCTTACAGTATATCTTCCAGTAGAAGGTAAAATGAAAGATGAAGAAAGAGGCAGATGGTCAGTTGCCTTTCCGGCTGAAGGCTATAAGTTTGTTACTCCATGGGATTTAAGAGAAAAGGGGCAATACAAAAAAATAATGGAATATTCGCATAAGTGTAGTAAATGCCAGGGGAATATGAAAATAATTCCAGAAAAAGAGTTTAAAAAACTTAAATGTCCTAAGTGTCATAAAAAACTTAAGGTTGATGGAGATGTGTTATGGGATTAAATGGAGGTTGCCTATGATTCAAAGGATTTGGTTTTGGCTTCAGAAGAAAAGGACTTGCAAATGCTGTTGTGTAACCTGCAAATACTATGAAGAGTGTAGAGAAGATATTATGAGAAGGAGGCGTGTCATATGATTAAGCTGTTAGTGAATTTGATTATTTGGCCATTTAAGCTTATGGCATGGACAATAAAAACTGTTTTATGGATTCTGCTTATAGGGATAGGGTTATTTCTATAATTTATAAAGTTTTCTACTGTATGCTTATTGCGTAAAAATGCAACATTTTGTTGTAACTGTCCCTTTAATAATACACTAAAATATGGTACAATCAGAGATAGTTTTTGTTCGTATTTATGGGTATAAGGAGCAGAGTGCTATGAGGGGTAAAAATCAAAAACTGAAGCTGTTATATTTGGCTAAAATAATGCAAGAGCAGACAGACGATACTCATGGACTTACCATGCCTCAAATTATCAAAGAACTCGAAAAGTATGATATTGAGGCACAAAGAAAAAGTGTATATGACGATCTGGCTGCTCTTAGTGATTTTGGGATAGAGATAATTAAGCAACTGGTTGGAAATAAGACATATTACTATTGTGGTGCGAGAGATTTTGAACTTGCAGAGTTGCACATAATTATAGATGCGATAGCCTCTTCGAAGTTTATTACTACTAAGAAGTCAAAGGAGCTGATAGAAAAGCTTGAGCATATGGCTAGTAATTATGATGCAAAACTCATAGATAGAGATGTCTATGTTTCAAACCGTGTAAAGAACATGAATGAAAGCATCTTTTATACGGTAGATGCCATCCAGTATGCCATAGCTAATAATCACCGGATAAAGTTCCAGTATTATTTCTGGAATGTAGATGGCGAGATGGAGCTACGTCATAATGGGGCGTTTTACGATATAAGTCCATGGGCGCTATTATGGGATGATGAGAATTATTATCTGGTTGGATATGATAAAAAAGCTGACGAATTCAAGCACTATAGAGTAGATAAGATGCTTCATACAGAAGAAACTGACCAAAAACGTCAAGGTAAAGTAAAGTTTGATAAGTTAGATAAAGAACTATATACCAAAAAGCATTTTAGAATGTTCGGTGGAAAAGAAGAGAGGGTAACGCTTCTCTGTAAGAATGAAATGGCTAACGTTATCATAGATCAGTTTGGAAAAGAAACTAATCTGATGAGAGTAGATGATGAACACTTTGAAGCCAGAGTGGATGTGGTTGTAAGTGATCAGTTCTTGGGTTGGATAATATCTCTTGGAGGAAAGGTTGTTATTAAATCACCTGATGTAGTTATAAATGAGCTTCAGGATTTGATGACATTGAATCAGGAAAATTATAGATAAAGTGGATGGTTAAAATCATGGAATATAGTGCAGGTAGCGTAAGTAAGCTGTTTTGGTATATAGAAACTAAAGAAACAGTCAAGTTATTAAAAGATAAGAGCTTAGATGAAGTAAAGAATCTTGTTATTTCCGATAATCTATATCAGCAAAAGTCAGAGGATAGATTAAATCGTGAGTTTAGTGTTATCAGTAAACGCATTATGAGTTTACCAGAATCATTAAGGTATATGATATCTGATGCGGACATTATGACATCAAAGCTGATAGTGCTTATATCAATCATGGCAACAGACAGGCTCTTCTTTGAGCTAATGTATGAGGTTTTTAGAGAAAAGATAAGAATGGAAGAAGAGACACTTAAAGATTCAGATCTGAATATGTTCTTTCGTAGTAAGCAGGAGCAAAGTGATGTATGCGCCAAGTGGACAGATAGTGCCATCAAGAAATTAAAACAGACTTTTCAGAAATATATGCTTGAGGCTCAGTTGCTCAAGAATTCAGAATCTTCAAAGTCTGAAAAGATAGTAATCAAGCCTTATATAGAGCAGGAACTTAGACAGGGATTGATGTCAAATGATATGGAAAAATATTTATACGCACTGACAGGAGATAAGTAAATGGATTTAGGAGAAAGACTCGATAAGATATGGGACAGAATATCAGATGAAGATTTCCTTGCTAACAAAGGTGTAGCAAATGAAGTCAGATATTATGTATTTGACTATGAGCCATGCGATGAGCTTGTGGTGAGAGAAAAGATAAAAGCGTTGGAAAAGCAGAACAACAAAGATGCTGACGGCTTCCAGATAGTAGAATTTGACTTGTATAAAATCATCATAGGTATCCTTGAAGAAAGAGGATATATAGATAAGTGTATAAAGTTTGAAGAAACTAAGGGGCAGGATTATTTATATAACGCTGTAGGAAAACTACTCAGACTTACAAATGATGATAATCTGATAGTCAATCATATAGTTAATAATACACCTGATAAGTCGGTTGTATTTCTGACTGGAGTAGGAAAGGCTTTCCCTTTTGTCAGATCACATAATGTACTTAACAATTTGCATCAGGTGCTTGATAAGGTTCCGGTTGTTATGTTTTATCCCGGACGATGGAATGGACAGACGCTTGAACTGTTCGGAACTATCAATGATGGAAACTACTATAGAGCATTTCCGTTAGTGGATTAGGAGGATTACAAATGAAGATTCAAGATATGTTTTATAAGGGTATAGACAGAGATATAAAGGGAGTAATCAAAGTTGGACAAGCCGATGAAGAAAATGTATATCAGGAGCTTGAAGAATACGTTGTGACTTCTGAACTGTCAAAATATATGTCAAGATTCTTTGATGCATATAAGAGAGGCATTGATGGAAAGACTGATAAGATGGGTGTGTGGATTTCCGGTTTCTTTGGAAGTGGTAAGTCGCATTTCTTGAAGATTCTGTCTTATATACTGTCAAATAAATCTGTTACCGATGAGAACGGTTCTGAAAAGACTGCTGCAAGCTTCTTCATGGATGGTGTAAAGGTAGAGGATAAGAGCCTTGCAGACAAGATTGATAATATATCATCGCTTGCAGATGATACAGATGTAATTCTCTTCAATATAGATTCTAAGAGTGAATCCGACTCTAAGATGAATAAAGAAGCAATTAAAGATGTATTTATGAAAGTATTTAATGATCATCTTGGTTATTGTGGCTCAATCCCATTCCTTGCTGAGTTTGAAAGAAAACTTGATTTGGATGGCAGATATGAAGAGTTTAAAGAGAAGTTTGCAGAGGTAAATGGTTCTTCTTGGGAAGAGTCAAGAGAGGATTATTATTTTATTCAAGATGAGATTATCGAGTCAGTTGTATCTCTTGGTATCATGAGCGAAAGCGAAGCCAAGAACTGGGCAGAAAATGCACAGAGTTCATATAGCTTATCAATAGAAAAGTTTGCGGATTATGTAAGAAGATACTGCGAAAGCAAGGGGAGTAATCATCACATCTTATTCCTTGTAGATGAGATAGGTCAGTATATAGCTGATGACAGTAAACTTATGGTTAATCTTCAGACTGTTGCTGAGGATTTAGGTACAGCTTGCCGAGGAAAAGCTTGGGTTATAGTGACAAGTCAGCAGGATATTGATTCTATTACCAAAACTATGAGTGATGATTTCTCTAAGATTCAGGGTAGATTTGATACAAGGATAGCTCTGTCATCTGCTAATGTTGATGAGGTTATTCGTAAGCGTATTCTATATAAAGATGATAAGGCTGTTGGTGTACTTAAAGCACTTTATAGCGAACATGGAGATACATTAAAGCATATTATTACATTTAGTTCCGGAACACCGGATATGCCACTTTATAAGGATGCAGACGATTTTGTTGAAGTATATCCATTTATTCCATATCAGTTTAAACTGCTTGGAAATGTCCTTACATCAGTAAGACAGTATAGTTCAAGCGGAAAGCACCTCGCAGATGGCGAGCGTTCAATGCTGGCACTCTTTAAGGAGGCGGCTCAAAAATATAAGGATGAGGATGAAGGTGTTCTTATTCCTTTCAATGCTTTTTACAGCGCATTAGACGATTTCATAGATCATACACATAGGATAGTTATTACTCAGGCTGCGAGAAATTCCAGACTGGACGCTTTTGATGTGGAGCTGCTTAAGGTTCTTTTTATGATAAAGCATGTAAACAATTTTGATGGCAATGTTGAGAATCTTACAACTCTAATGATTTCTTCAGTGTCAGAGGATACGCTTGAATTAAAGAAAAAGATTGAGAAGTCTCTCAGAGTATTGTGTGATGAACTCCTCGTACAGAAGAATGGGGATAAATATATATTCCTTACCAATGAAGAGCAGGAAGCAGAAAATGCTATCCGTTCTATCCATGTGGATCCTTCCGATGTGGTTAATTACACAGCAAGAGTTGTATTTGAAGAGTTGCTTGTATTCACAAATAATAAATATAAATACGATAACAGACATTCATTCTCATTTAATCAGCAGATAGATGACAGATTTTATAGAAATACGAATCAGACTGGAGCTATTGGACTTCATATACTGACAGCTTACAGTGGTCAGGAAGATGAATATGCGCTTGGAGTAATGTCAACAAGAGAAAAGAGCGTAATTGTAAGATTATCTGATGCCTATCCGTATCTTTCAGAAATCGAAGATATGCAGAAGATTGAGACATTCCTTAACAAGCCGGATTATACAAATCTTGTTGATTATGATGTAATTTCTGCTGCTAAGAGAAAAGAGAGAACAGAGAAGGCAAAGCGTATAAAGGATTATATTAAGTTTTCTCTTGATGGAGCTGATATATATGTACATGGCGCTAAGATATCAACAAATTCAAAGGATGCATCATCAAGGATAAATGAAGCATTTGCTAAGCTTATACAGTCTCAGTATAGCAAAATCAATGATATGAAATCTGAACCAACTCAGGCTGATATATTAGAGCTTCTTCGTGCTACCAAGACTCAGCTTACATTAGATGGTATAGAAGAAGAGGATATAGATGTAGATGCTCTAAATGATTTAATAGCAACAGTACAGTATGCAAATAGAACTGGAGCTAAGTTATCAATAAAGCAGGCTTTTGATAAGTATATGATAGCTCCTTATGGTTATACAGAAGAAGATATAGAATTTCTTATAGCTAAACTTTATAAGAATGGCTCTATATCTCTTAAGATGAACAGCGTTATATATAGTCCTGCAAGTACTCCTGCGGATGAGGCTTATAAGTATATAACGAAACGAGAATACAGAGAAAAGATACTTCTTGAGATTAAGGCAGTTCCGAATCCTAAATGGGTGAAATCTGTAAAAGATGTTATTAAGGACTTCTTTAATAGAACAGTCATGACAGATGACACTGATTCGCTTATGCGTGATTTTAGAACCAACTGCACAAACAAGAAACAGAATCTTCTTGGAACGCTTGCAAAAGAATATGGAGAGGGTTCAGAACTTCCCGGTAAGCCGGTTATAGAAAAGGCAATCAGACTTATAGATGATGTGTATGGAATAAGCGATCCTATGACTTTCTATAAGAGAGTAGATGAGCTGTTTGATGATTTTGATGAATTATCGGAAGACCTTATAGACCTTGAGAAGTTCCTTGGTGGTTCACAGAAAGCTATATATCTGAAAGCTTGTAAAGCTTATGCAATATTTGAAAAGAGTAAGAATTATATAGCTGATGCAGAGATAATTGATAATGCTGAGCAGATAAGAAAGATAAAGCATGTAGAGAAGCCATATCGACATATCTCTAAGATGGAAGAATATGCAAACAAGCTTGCGGCTGCTATCACAGAGTTACTTGATAAGGATGCAGAAGTTATCAGACCAGGTGTAGAAGCAGATCAGAAACTTGCTAAAGAGTCTGTTCCGGAGGGCAGACCATATTCTGACAGATTATCCAAGGAAGTAGATACTAAGTTCGGAGACCTTATAAAGAAGCTTGAAACAACTAATGATATAGCTGCATTAAATGGAATACCAAATGAGAGTAATGCTCTTCTTACGATATTCTTAGGAAAAATTAATACCGAGGAGGACTTCTACCAGAAGAGTTTACAAAAGCCTGAAAAAGGTGGGGATGATACACATCCATCAGAAGTTCCTCCTGTAGTAAAAGTCACACCTCCGAGAACAGTTCCGGTAACTATGAGGTCTCTTACAAGAAATAAGGCTTATACAATTAGAACAGAAGAGGATATAGATAGTTTTGTAGAAGAGATAAGAAAAGAATTAAAGAGTAAGCTTGGCAAGGACACGATTATCAGACTTAGCTGATAGGAAATGGAGAAGTGGAATGGATAAGACTGCAATTAAAAACTTTGCAATAGAATCAAGAAAGATACTTAGAGAATCTGCTATTAAGAAGGCAGGTATGTATGGGATAACCATAGATGAATGTAGTAAGCCAATCCAAAAGGGCGCAGATTTCGAGGTGTATAAGACGATAGCTGGAGATGAGATTCGCCTTTATAGTAAAGAACTAAAGATGCGTTCTAATCTTGTTAATGTAATTAAGGAAAAAGGGTTTGAGCAGGTCATTGAAGAAACTGCATATACTTGGTTTAACCGACTTATTGCAATCAGATTCATGGAAGTAAATGATTATCTCCCAACAAGAGTAAGAGTTTTATCATCAGAGACTGGAAGCTCTACACCGGATATTGTTACACATTCTCTTGATGTAGACCTGAATCTGTCTGCTGATGAGATAGATAAGATTCAAGCTGCAAAGGATGATAATAGATTTGATGATGCATTTCAACTTCTCTTTGTAAAACAGTGTAATGAGCTTAATAAGATATTGCCTGGACTTTTTGAAAAGACTGATGATTATATGGAGCTGTTACTTGATATTTCATACACAAGCGACGGTGTTGTTCGTATGCTCGTTGATGATGTTGAAGAAGATGATTTCAATGTTGAAAAAAAAGGACAAGTAGAAATAATAGGATGGCTTTATCAATATTATAATACTGAACCCAAGAATAAGGTGATAAATGTTTTAAAAGGTGGTTCAATAAAAAAAGAAGATATACCTGCTGCTACTCAACTTTTTACAACTGATTGGGTAGTTAAATATATAGTTGATAATTCTGTTGGTAGGTATTGGATAGAAAGAAATCCTCAAAGTGAACTAGCCGAAAAACTAAAGTATTTAGTGTTACCAAAGAATGGAGTTGTTAATTATATTTCTGAAAAGGTTAAACCAGAAGAGATAAGTGTTTTAGACAACTGTATGGGTTCTGGACATTTTATTGTCTACGTGATTGATGTATTGATGATGATTTATGAAGAATGCGGTTATAACGAAAGAGATGCCATTCATTCAATTCTTGAAAATAATATATATGGTCTTGATATAGATAAACGTGCTTATCAGTTAGCGTATTTTGCAGTTTTAATGAAGGCTAGACAATATGATAGAAGAATACTAATAAAAGATGTTAGTCCACATATTCATGTGATAGATGAGAGTAACAGTATAAGTAAAACATCATTCGATTGGATGGATTGCAATCATAAAGAAATTGCTGATTATTTGTATGGTGTTTTTTATGATGCAAAAGAATATGGTTCTATTATAAGTGTTAAAACATATGATTACAAAAATTTCATAACATATTGTGAGGAGTGGTTAGAAAACCACGAAATTTCATTTGAAAACTATATTAGTGAAAGTGATATTAAAGCTATGATTGTATTAGCAAATCAAGCAATAGTAATGTGTGGACAATATACTGCTGTTGTTACTAATCCTCCATATATGAATCGATTTGATTCTAAATTAAAATCATTTGTTCTTGAAAATTATAAAGATTATTCAAGTGATATGTTTAGTATATTTATGATAAAAAATTTTGAAAATTGCAAAACAGATGGTTATTTAGGTTTTATGACGCCAATGGTTTGGATGTTTTTGAAAACATATGAAGAGACAAGAAAGAAAATTATAGATAATAAAGAAATTGTAACATTAATCCAATTAGAATACTCAGCTTTTGAAGAGGCAACGGTACCTTTATGCACTTTTGTCATGTGTAATAAGAAATATAATAGATGTGGAGAATATCTTAGACTGACAAATTTTAAAGGCGGAATGAAAATCCAAGAACAGAAAGTAATTGATGCAATTATTGGTAAAGATAATAGTTATTTATATGAGTCAAATCAAGATAATTTCAATATCATTGATGGCAAACCAATAGCATATTGGATAAGTGAACATTTTATTAGTGTTTTTAAAAATGCAAAAAAACTAGAAAACTATTGTGCTTCGTTTCAAGGGATTATAACTGGCGATAATAATCTATATTTACGCTCATGGAATGAAATAAGTTATAAGAGATTCTGTACAACAGTTAAGTCCTTTGATGAACATCCTAATAATGTTTGGGTTCCTTATAACAAAGGGGGCGATTATAGGAAATGGTATGGAAATAATTATTATGTTTTGAAATGGATAGATGATGGAAAAGGACTAACTAGGGCAAGAACTGAAAATGCAAAATATCATTTTGTTTCTGGAGTAACATGGACATCTATTAGTTCGGGGGATTTTTCATGCAGATTCTTCCCGAATGGATATTTGAGTGATTCAAAAGGTTCCTCGGTTTATGCCAAAAAGAAGATTACTAACGAATATGTTTGTGCATTTATGAATTCAAAAGTTGCAAATGAAATTTTTAAAGTAACTAATCCGACCATTAGTTATCAGGTTATGAATATATTAGCTTTACCATATATTGAAGGTAATGAGGATAGCATAGTAAATAATTTGTCAAAACATAATATTGAATTATCTAAATCCGATTGGGATTCATTTGAAGCATCATGGGATTTTGAAAGACATCCACTAATTTCAGTTATCTCTAATAACAGAATGCTATTTACTGATATAGATGACATTGATTTAGCTGAATGTTTTACCTGCTGGGAAAACGAGTGTATAGAACGATTTGAACAGCTTAAGAAAAACGAAGAAGAACTTAATGGTATCTTTATTGATATTTATGGGCTTCGAGATGAATTAACTCCTGAGGTAGAGGATAAGGATGTGACTGTACGCAAAGCAGATTTATCAAGGGATATAAAGTCACTTATCTCATATGCAGTAGGTTGCATGTTTGGAAGATACTCTCTTGATGAAACCGGACTTATATATGCAGGTGGTGATTTTGATTCATCCAGATATACAACATTTGCAGCAGATGATGATGCTATTATTCCTATAACAGATGAAGAATATTTTGATGATGATATAGTTACAAGATTTGTAGAGTTTATCCGTACTGTGTATGGCAATAAGTCATTGGAAAGCAATCTGGACTACATAGCAAAAGCACTTGGTAATAAAGGAAATACATCAAGAGAAGTGATAAGAAACTACTTCTTAAATGACTTCTTCAAAGACCACTGTAGTACATATTCAGTTACTGGTTCTGGAAAAAGACCTATATACTGGCTCTTTGATTCTGGTAAGCAAAATGGATTTAAGTGTCTTATTTACATGCATAGATATACACCCGATACGGTTGGGCTTATTCGTTCAGTGTATTTAAAGAAAGCTCAGGATGCTATTGAAGCATCGTTAAAGAATGCTGAATATGCTATTGCAAATACTGAGAGTGCTGTAGATAGAGCCTCTAATACACGAAAAAGAGATAAGTATATTAAGCAGCTTGCGGAGATAAAACCATATTATCAGGCTTTATCTCATGTGGCTATGCAGAGGATAGACATTGATCTCGATGATGGAGTGAAGGTGAATTATGCTAAGTTCCAAGGTGTTGAAGTCGGTGGTGAAGGAGAAAAGAAGCAGACTATAGATTTATTATCTAAGATTTAAGAGGTGTTTAACGTGAAATCAGTAAAGAAAAAAGAATATAAAACTGAATACAATAATAATACTGATTCCAAAATGAATTTGAGTGATAGATATGAGTCTCTTTCTCCATCAAGTGATATTAAAAATGGACAAGAGTATTTTAATGCTTTGAAATGGGCGCTTGAACAAGATGATATTCATAATATTGCCATATCAGGTCCGTACGGGTCAGGTAAAAGTAGTGTTATTAATAGTTTTTTTAAGAAGTATCAAAGCAGTAAAATGATAAAAATTTCTTTAGCTGCATTTGCTATTGATTACGATGTTGATAAAAATGATATTGAAGAGGAAAATGTCGAAAATAGTAGAGGAAATAAAGATAATAAAGATGAATCCTTGGAACATCAATTAGAAAGAGGAATTCTTAAGCATTTGTTGTATTCTGTAGATGCAACGAAAATTCCTAAAAGTAGATACAGAAAAGTGCAAGGTAAAGTGTCTATTATATCGAATATTTTATATACGGTATTGTTTGCATTTGTTTGTTCCATACTCGCATTCTTTTTATTTCCTGACAAGGTTGTTGAGTTCCTTGATGGGATTATTGATAATGCAGGGGTATGGACACTGATAGGTATTGTCATATTGCTACTGATATCCTTGTATCACTTTATTCTTTGGTTTAGAAGAGGTTACCGTCTTCGAGAGGTAAATCTTTTTAATAATATCAAATTTGAAGCGGATAATAATGATCAATCAGTTTTTAACAAGAACCTGGATGAAATTATTAATTATTTTGAATCAACCAATACTGAGATAGTTTGTATTGAGGATATTGATAGATTTAACAATACAAATATTTTTGTCGCACTTAGGGAACTCAATAATATATTAAATGGATATGAAAACTTAGGAAGAATTGTTTTCATTTATTCCATTAAAGATGATATGTTTCCAAATGAAGGAGAACGCACAAAATTTTTTGATTTCATTATACCTGTAGTACCATATATTAGTTCTACAAATTCTGTTGATATTCTTAGAAATAAATTGAGAGTTGGAATATCAAATGAGAATAACCATTATTATGATATTTCTGAGAAATTTATTTCTATGGTATCTCCATACATAAGTGATATGAGAGATTTGGTGTGTATTTGTAATGAGTTTAGTATCTTTAGAGAAACGCTTCAAGAAAACCAGAATCTTAACCTAAGTGATGAAAAAATGCTTGCGCTTATTATATTTAAGAATCTTCATCCAAAAGATTTTGCGGAGTTGGAAGATGAAATGAATTGCAGTATAGTTAGGATGGCATTTAAAAATAAGAAACAGTTTATTAAAAATAGAATAGATGAATTAGATGCACAAAAGGACGATGAAAAAAACAAACTCAATTCTATAGATAGTGAAGTATTAAAAAGCATCAAAGAAATAAAAACTCTCATGTTGGCAAGTTTAACGAACTTTGAGGCGGGATTTCAAAGAATAGATATTGATAATAAGAATTTGTATTATAACGACATAATAGATGATGACTTTGATATACGGTCTCTAAAAAACAAAAGATTTAGAGTCTACTACAATAAAAATGGTTCATCTGGTAATAACTATATTGATGATTTAGCTAAGCATTATGAAGATAGAGATGAAGATTATCTTTCAAGAATGGATTATATTGAGGATGGCATAGAAAGAAGCAGAGAGAAAGTCAGGTTTAAAATAAAGGAATTAGAAAAAGAACAATATAATTTACGTTCTGAATCTATGAGTATGCTTATAAATAAATATGGTGTTAGATTTTTGGATGATAAAGTAAGAGAAAATGATTTATTGGTATTTCTGCTTAGAAATGGTTATATAGATGAAACGTATGATAACTATATTAATTATTTTCATCCTAACAGTATTTCCAAAGACGAAATGAATTTTATTCTCGGAATAAGAAATCATAGATCAGATTTCGATTATACATATGATTTGCCTAGAGTCAGTAGAATATTTGATATGCTTCAGGACTTTGAATTAAAACAGCCAGAGGCATTAAACTTTAAACTTATTGACTATATATTAGAGGAAAAATCAGATACTACGTCTGCCAAGTATTTATTCGAACAATTGTCAGACAGAAGTGAATCAAGCATGTCATTTATTAAAGCATATGTTGATAGAAATATTCATATGGATATTTTTATTAATAAACTGTGTGCCAATAATAAATACTTATGGAGGGATGTTATTAATGATCCGGGTATTCCCCAAGAAAGAGAATTCACTTATTTAAACTACATAATCAAATATGCGGATGTTGATGATATTATCGGACTTAATATAGATGGTAATAATGGTGATGACACATTAACAAGCTATATTTTGGCGCATGAAGACATTGTCGATTCAATTGAGATTGATGAAATTGGCAAAACAATTTGTGTTCTAGATAAATTGGATATTAAATTTACTGATATTGAATTGAGAGACGGTGATGATAAGCTTAAAGAGGATATTTATACAAACAACAGATATGTTATTAATGAAAAAATGTTAGGTCAGTTTATCACCTGGAAAAAACCAGAATTATCCAGTGAAATAAGCCGTAAGAATTATAGTATATTGCGGGATATAGGCTTTGAGCCTGTATTAAAGTATATTCATGAAAATTTTGAAGATTATTTGAATACTATTATCATAGGTGTCGAAACAAATGTTCAAGAGGGTAAAGAAGCGATAGAAGATATTATTGAAAGAAGTGTGGTAAGTGAACATTCACAATGTGTGGATTCTGTTTCTAAACAAATATTAGTCTGGGATGACTTGTCTGACGTTGGAAAAGGTGTTCAGGACAGTGATTTTAATGAGGTTAAAGATATATGGGATGTGCTTCTTGAGAATGATAGGATTCTGTGTAATTGGGATAATTTATATCATTATTTTAATAGTTTTGGCTTAACTGAAACGTTGGAAGAATATTTAAACCTACATTATGAACAGTTGGATAAAGCTGTTACTTCTGATATTCCGGTTGACACATTTTTATATGAAATACTTGCATCATCAAAATTTGAAACTAACAATTTCGTTAAGCTTATTAGGAGTTCAGAAATAGAACAATATGCCGAAAGTTTAGAAGGTCTTTCGATAGAAAAAATTAAAGCTCTTATAGACAATGGTTATATTCCTTTTAATTTGGAGGTTTTTCAAGAGATAAGAGTTCTGGCACCGTCATTAGTTACAGACTTTATATTGCATAATCCAAAGGAATTTGTGGAGGCTATTGATTCAATAAAGCTCGAAAATTCTGAAATTAATATGCTATTAAACTCAGAACAATTTGATATAAATGAAAAAAAACAAATTATAGAATTATATGACTTGGATACTCTTGCAATAGATGATGCAATGATTATACGTGATTTAAACTTTAATATTGATAGAAAAGCAACTGATGCGGCATGGAAATTGCTGCCGGATGACAAGAAATATCAGCTATTCCTTAATCAAATTGCTTCATTTAGTAATGAAGAATTGCCGAGTATATTTGGACAATTTAGTGAGATTTATCATCAGTTGATAGAAAGAAGTAACCATAAATATACGCTTCCGTATACAAAATATAATGATGAACTGACTCAGAAACTGCTTGAAAAGGAGTATGTGACAAGCGCGAATAGGCATACTTCAGGAAAGAGGAATTTATTAGGGAAGGAAACGGCTACAATTGTTGGTTATGTTAAACAAGCGAAAAAAATGTAGTTGGAGTGTGATTTATTATGGATTTACTGGAAGTATCTGATTTGATTATAGTATCTAATATGATAAAACGAGGAGGATTGAACATGAGTGAATTAAAGAAAAAAATCAACTATACAGTTGTCTGTGTAAATGAATTTGCTAACAGGTTTCATATTGCTTCAAAAGAAGCATTTATCTACTTGTATGAGCATAAAGGAATAGAGTTTATTAAGGAGCATTATGATATTGAACATACGCTTAGTATAGATGATGCTGTTGATGATTTGACTATGATTTGTAGAAACAATGGAGGTGGTTACTGATGCTATTATATCATGGAAGTAATACAGATATAAAAGAGATAAATCTTGCTATGTGTAGACCTTATAAAGATTTTGGACAGGGATTTTATCTTACGGTTATGAAAGAACAAGCTGAGAAAATGGCTAATCGAGTAGCACGTATCTACGGTGGTTCACCAGTCTTGAATGTATATGAGATTGATGACACTTTTATGCAGATGGAAGGTTTAAACATTAAGGATTTTGGTACGGAGACATCAGAAGAATGGGCAAGATTTGTTAGAAACAATAGAAGTAAGAAATTTACTGATTTTTCGAATCCTGAATGTAACTTTGACAATAAATATGACATAGTTATAGGTCCGATTGCAGATGATGATATGGCACTTTTGTTTAGGCAATACGAGAATGGAGTAATCACATTTGAAAATATGCTTAGCGGTATGATTTATAAGAAAACTACCAATCAGTATTCTTTCCATACACAGAAGGCTATTAGTTTACTTAGAAAGGTGAGTGATTGATTTATGGGTAAAGAGCAGCAAATGATTGAATATATGGTGCAGGATCTTGTTGAAATGCTAACAGAGACACAGAGTATAGAATATGATGTTGCTATGCGTACTATATATGACTCACAAGTATATGAAAAGCTCATAGATACTGAAACAGGTTTGTACAGAGAGAGTCCATCATATGTATATGGCTTGCTTCAAGATGAGCTTAATTTTGGGCATATAGTTCAAGCAGAGGTGTGAATAGATGGATTTACAAGAAATACAAAACAAGTTAAACAATCTGTTAAATGGCGAAGGACGTAAGCTTGTTTTCTGGTATGACGAGGATGCAGAGTACATAGATGAAATCGACAGTATTCAGTTAGATGGCAATAGCAAGCTATGGAAGGTTACTGAGAATAATTGGTTTGAGACAAAGTTACAGATTGAAGAGAGGGATACAGAGACAAACTATCTGCTGTATGCTCCTTTTCCACGCCCTGACGATAGAGTCAACCACTTAGCTGACATGTTTTATTATTCTGAGCATTTTTATTCAGATAAGCTTGTACAGCTTATGGGTGATATGAATATTCCGAATGAATTCCAGGATGAAATTAAGAAGTATAAGAGATTCTGGAGTTCGGGCAATGTAAAGAAGTTTATGGCTTATGGAATTACAGAGTATTCAGTAGATAATATTGATTTAGGAATCATGTGTGTACTTGCAGGCATAAAGGTATTAAGCATCGATGAACTTGCTAAGGCTATCCTTCTTGAAGGCTTTGAGGACAATTCCATCATCAGTAAGATGGAGCATTATAAGATAGATTCAGTATTTTGGAATAAGCTTGAAAAGAGTTATGGATATAAGGATGCATCTCCAAATATTAAATCATTCTTTGCGAGTGTTGTTATTACATATCTTGACACGATAGCACTTGGCAATATACCTAAAGTATGGAAACAGTTTTTGTCTGCTAAGGCAAATGACTGTGTTGTTTTTGTCAAAAACCTTATGAATAACGATGAGACGAAAGTATTCTATGATGAAGCAGCAGAACTTCTTGCCTCTGAAATAAAAGTATCGAAGCTCATAAAGGATATTCCTCTTGAAAATGTGGTTGCATCAGATGCATTTAAAGACTTTGATGATAACCTGATTGACTGGATTATATCCAAGATAGAGGATGGAATGCTTGATGAAAAGATTGCAGGCATGAGTATACCGGATATATGTGAGAGCAGAATGAAGAATTGCTATCACTATGCTGCACAGTATGAAGAGTGGTATCAGATGTTATATCACGGATACTCAGTTATTAAGAATGTAGATTTACTTGAATATAAGCCTACCATTAAGGAGGTAATTGATGACTATACAAGCAGTACATATCTTATAGATACACATTATCGTAAGTTCTATTACTATCTTGACAGGATTGGAATGACTGAAAATATAGAGATTATAAGAGAGCTTGTTGAAAATATTTATACCAATAAATACTTAAATGATTTCTCCTATAAGTGGAATCAGAGCCTTACGGATGATGCATATAATACATATTCTGGAGATAGAGAAAGTGAATTCTTTGAAACATATGTAAGACCATTTATGAAAGAGGATGGTCGTTCCGGAAGAGTAATTGTAATCATATCTGATGGTATGAGATATGAGTGTGCAAGAGAGCTTTATGAGAATCTTGAGCTTGATCCTAAATGTGATGCAAGTATGAACCATATGCTTTCGGTGCTTCCTTCAGAAACTACGCTCGGAATGGCTTCGCTTCTTCCTAATAAGGAGATAGAAGTATCAGCAGAACTTGATATACATGTAGATGGTTCTCACTGTGGTAAAGACTTAAAAGAAAGACAGAAGATACTTCAAAGTCATGTATCACGTTCGGCTTGCTATAAGTTCGATGCTGTTATGCAGGCTAAACAGTCTGAGATTAGAGATATGTTCCAAGATAAGGATGTTGTATATATCTATCAAGACCAGATAGATGCAAGAGGCGAGAAGCAACCAACAGAAAATGAAGTATTTAATGCATGTCAGGAAGCTATAGCTGAAATTCAGAAACTTATAAAGAATCTTACCGGATATGTATCCAATACCAGATTTCTTGTTACAGCAGATCATGGATTTATATATAAGAGAGATAAGCTTGTAGAAAGTGACAAGATAAAGACTGATAAGAGTGATGTGTCCTTTGTCAATAAGAGATATCTGCTTTCAACTCAGGGAATGAGAGAAGCTGCTCTCATAAGTCGTAGCCTTGTGTATCTTAGTGCGCTGAATAGGTTATATGTATCTACGCCGGTAGGGGCTGATATTATTAGTTCAAGAGGTGGCGGTCAGAATTATGTGCATGGCGGTTCATCACTTCAGGAAATGATTGTGCCGGTCATCAAAGTAAGGACAGCAAAAGGTTATCAGGCAACAAAGAATGTAAATGTCGAACTATCTGCATTTAATTATAAGATTACAGAAGCAACATTTAAACTTGAGTTTATGCAGATGGAAGCAGTTACAGATGTGATAAAGCCAAAGTCTTTAATTGCGTTCTTTACAGATGAGGATGGACATAAGATTTCATTTGATGTTCCGATTATAGCGAAGGAGCGTTCGACAGATGCTAAGGACAGACTTATAGTAGAGAAGTTTACTCTTAAGAGTGGAAACTATGTAAGGGGTAAAGATTATTACCTTGTACTTGCTGAAATGGATGATGAAGAGAAGGTATATAAGAAGTACAAGTATGAGATAGATATCGTGTAGGCGATATACAGCGGGAGGTGCAAAAGACGTGACGGATGCATATATTATCAGCAAAATGAATGAATATATGTTTCAGTTATCTGAGAAGATGGGGGACTGGCTAAGTAATACTCTTCCAAGGATAACAAATAACTGGTGGGATGATCTGGTAATGAATCATTTGAGTGTCCTCCAGAGAGAAACAGTAATAGCTAACAATATTCATGATATAAAGGGACTTGACCTTGCTGCCATACTAAGGATATTAGATCGAAATTGGTTTGTGATAACGGGTTATATATTCATTAACAACCGAGAACGTAGATATATCCGTAAAATGCAGGAGGTTCGCAATAGCTGGGCACACATTACGCCTAATGATATTACAAAGCAGAAGGTTAAGGATGATGTAAATGTAATCATTGAGCTTTTAGGAGCTTTTGGGGCAAAGTATGACGAAACCAGAAAGCTTGATGAGTTTATATATGATGTTGAGGAAGAAAAGGACATTCAGCAGGAAAAGTCTGAAACTCCGAGTGCATCAAAGGTTAAAGAAGTAAATATTGTTAATACAGAAATAGGAGCCGGCAGCGTTGTTACTCTTGTAAGTGATGAGAGTAAGATAGGTGCTGTTATTGGTGTGTCCGGAGATAAGTTCTCTGTACTTATTGATGGTGCGGTTCGTACCTTCTATCGAGAGCAGATTAAGCTTAAGCAGGAATCAGAGGCGAAGAATTACTTAAGCTTAGAAAATGTTAAAGCAGCTCTTACCGCATATCAGATATATAATCCGGGTTCTACCAACCTTTATTCGCTTAATTCGGCAAGAATTGATTTTGTACCTTATCAGTTCAGACCAGCGCTTAAGATGATTAAATCAGACAGTCCAAGACTTCTTGTTGCTGATGATGTAGGTGTCGGTAAAACTATTGAAGCAGGTCTTATCTTAAAAGAGCTTGAAGCAAGATCAAGTGTCAATTCCGTACTTATCATATGTCCAAGACCACTTGTCGCTGAACGTAAGTGGGAACTTGAAATGAAGAGATTTGATGAGGACTTCACACAGTTGGATGGTAGTCAGCTCCTAGAAGCTATATCTGAGACAGATAGAGATGGCGAGTGGCCTGACAGACATAAAAAGACTATTATTCCTTATTCACTTTTTGGAGAAGATTCCGTAAAAGGAAAACAGTCCACATCAAATAAGAAGAATAAGTCTCTTGGACTGGAGGAACTGGATCCATTTCCAAGGTTTGATCTTGTTATTGTAGATGAGGCTCATAATATAAGAAATGCAAATACATGGGCTTACAAGGGTGTAGAACTTTTTTGCAGAAATGCTGATGCAGTTGTATTTCTTACAGCTACACCTTTGCAGAATAGTAAGAATGACTTATATACATTGCTTAACTTACTTCGACCGGATGTTGTAATAGATAAAGATACATTTGCCACTATGTCTGAACCAAATGCTTACATTAACAGTCTTCTTCGTATTGTTAGAAATCAAGGCGAAAACTGGCAGGAAGAGGGTAAGCAGGAGATAGCTAACATTCTCACGACAGAATGGGGCAGAAATGTCATTCAGCAGCATCCGAACTTTGAAACTATCTATAATTTCCTTGAGAAGCAGGAAGTAACAAGAGAGGAAAAGATAGATATTGTAACAAAGATAGAATCTCTTCATTCATTTAATACGATGATTAACCGTACAAGACGAAGAGATATTGAAGACTTCTGTATCAGAAGGACAATTACAGTTACGGCACCGTTTAATGGTGTTCAGAAAGATTTATATGATTCTCTTATAGAATTTGAGTCAAATGCTCTTGCACAGCTTCATGGTAGCAGAAGTGTAAGGTTTATGATGTGTACTATCATGCGTCAGGCTGCAAGTTGTATATATGGACTCGCTCCATTCCTTAATGATCTGGTTGAAAGAAGGCTTGGGCAGATTCAGGAAGATGGAGAATTATACGAGTATGATTATGCTTTAAATAGTGATGAGGAAAACTCTCTCTTTGAGCTTGCTGACGAGATAGCCGGGTTAGTTGAAAAACTTCCTGAGAATGATCCTAAGTTTGATAAGATGCTTGAAGTTATAAGACAGAAGCAGACAGAGGATAACAATAGGGTTATTATCTTTAGTTCCTTCCGGCACACGCTAAGATATATTAATAAAAAACTTGTTGAGAACGGCATAAGGGTAGGACAGGTAGATGGTTCTGTTTCGGATGAAGATAGATTTAAGATGAGACAGAGGTTCCTTCTTGAAAGAGACCATAAAGATGCGATTGATGTGCTCCTCTTTAGTGAGGTGGGTTGCGAAGGTTTGGATTATCAGTTCTGCGATACTATGATAAACTATGATCTTCCTTGGAATCCTATGAGAATCGAGCAGAGAATAGGTCGTATAGACAGACGTGGACAGAAGAGCGATACCGTTAAGATATATAACATGATTACTGATGATACGATAGATTCTGTTATCTATAACAGATGTCTTAGTAAGATTGGCGTATTTGAGGACAGCATCGGTGACTGTTCTGAGATACTTGGAGATATTACTGATCAGATCATGGAGATTATGTTCAGTTCCGAACTTACGGAAGAAGAACGTCATATGAAGATTGAAAAGATGGCTGATAATGAGGTTATGAGAGTTCAAGAGATGAGAAAACTTGAACAGGATGAGAAGACTCTCTTTGGATTCGACCTATCTAATTATATAGCCGATAAGGATGTTCAGGAAGCTGAAAATGAATGGATTTCACCTGAAAGCATCAACAATATGGTTAATGTATTTATGGATGATTTCCTTGGAAAAGGTGAGTATCTGAGAGGTAAGCAGGAGATAAAGACACTAAGATTATCTGCTGATAAGAGACAGATGCTTCTTAACAACCTGAAAGAACTTAAGATAGTCAATAACAATATAGCAAGTAAACTCTGGAATGCATATCTTAAATCAGATAAACAGGCTTTATCTGTTACATTTGATAGTGCCACAGCCAAGGATAACAGGGATGTTGCATTCTTCACACAGATGCACCCATTTGTTGTTCAGGCAGCACAGTATGAAAGTAGTAAGTTCCCGTGCGAGATAGGTATATCTGTATCAAGTGAAGATATACCTGCAGGAGATTATGAATTTCTTATATATGCATGGAGATACGTTGGACTTCGACCTGATATTAAGCTTATGGCTATCAGTGAGAACGAATATGTCCAGAAGAATATATTATCAATCTTACAGTATGCTTCGGATGTAGGGGTAGATGCTCCAGCATATGAGAGCAAGTGGGATGATATGGATAAGCTTCACTATAATAGATGGGTGGAGATAAAAGGAAAATATACAAATGATGTAAAAGAAGAGTGTGATTACCGTATAGAGCAGTTATCACAGTCATTCCACCAGAGAGAGCTTATTATTAGAGGAATGATACAAAATGCTACGGATGAAAAGATTATCCGTATGAGAACTTCGCAGCTTAATAAGCTCAAGGTTGATTATGAGAATCAAGAAAAAACAATGCAGGAAACTATTTCTAAAGCCGACATACATACAAATCTACTCGTGAAAGGGGTACTTCATGTAGAGTAGACTGCACAGGAGAAGGATTATGGGGAAGATAGATTACAAATCTATATATGACAATAATAAATTTGAATGGCACGCTATGACGGAGCATCCTGAGAAGTATGAAGCACTTCTCGCAGGACATTACTCGGATAGTAATCACTTTGTATATGAGTTATTGCAGAATGCTGAAGATGAGAATGCGACCAAGGTTGTAATTGAATATTATCCTGACAAACTTATCTTTTATCACAATGGTGATCCGTTTGATGAAGGAGATGTAATAGGTGTCTCATCTATGCTTATGGGAACGAAGGATAAATCTTCAGGTCAGACCATAGGCAGGTTTGGAATGGGATTTAAGTCTGTATTCAAATATACATATCAACCGGAGATTTATTCTGATAATGAGGCATTTAGAATTGAGAGTTATCTTTTACCGGTTGAGCTTAAGGATAATTTTGCTCCTGATATGGAGAAAAGACTGTTAAATGATAGGATGAAGGGGAAAGGTGGGTTTATTCCATTTACAGAAAGTGACCATATCACGAAGATTATTATACCGTTCAAGAAAAAAGATGAAGATGGAAAACTGTATTCTGTACCAGGGAAGGATGTACTTGATAAACTTCAAAGCCTAAATGGGGAGATCCTTTTATTTCTTTCTTCAATCAGGAATCTCTTTTGGATTGATAGGTCTACAAATAAATATGCAATGATTACACTCAAAGAAGATGAGCTTGATGAAAGGCTTGTAACTTGTAGGATTGAGGGAAGTGGTCATAACGATAAGGAAGAGATTAGCAAGTATCTTCGATTTAAGAAGACATTTGATCATGAGAAGATGACGGATGCTGAGGTAAGTGTTGCATATAAGCTGAACAGCCGAGGCGATAACATAAATGAGCTGAAAGATACGGATATGTGGGTATATTTCCCTACGAGAGATAATACAAACCTTCCGTTCCTTATTCATGGTTCATTTGAAACGGCAGTATCAAGAGAAAAACTGATGACACCATCAGCTTTTAATGATGCACTTTTTGATAAATTGGGAGACCTTATAGCAGAGTCCATGATTACACTGAGGGATAAGAAGCTTATTACTCAGATGTTTATTCGTCGTACATTGATGCAGGCTTTTAAAGATGAAGAAGAGAATAATACGATTCCGGGACTTAAAGAGAAGGTTACAAATGTATTCCTAAAGGAAGCTATATTCCCTAACCGCTTGGGAGATTATGCAAGAGCAAAAGATTTGCGTATACCTGTTCCTCATGAGATTGGCACTTTTAGAGATAGACCACTTTTTGCTGAGAGCTTTGATAATGTACCAAGGTTTGTTTCTATTAACAATGAGAGAGAATCCTACTTTATGGAATATTTCATCTGGCTTACAGATGATCTTAAGGTTAAGCAGTTTGGACTTATAGACTGGGCTTTTAATCTGAAGCGGATTGGTGGCAGAACTGTAGATAGCCATAGTAAGAATTTTGAGGATTTATTGGATTTTTACAGATTCTTAAATCATAATACTGAGAAATATTACGATTCCGGGGTTGAGTATTCAAGAGGCGGAGCTTATGTATCTACCATAAGAAGGCAATTACCTAAAGCTTGGGAGACTCTTAGAGAAGCACCTATAGTGCTAAATGCAGATAATAAGATGGTACCTGCATATGTTGATGGACAGGAAATGCTCTATCTTTCTTCATCAAGTAATTACAAACAGATAGTATCATCTGCTATAGTTAAACGCTCTGTAGCTGATAGCTGCAAGGATGTTTTGATTGATGGGTTTCAGATTGCAGAGTTTAATAACTTCCAGTTTGTTAAGGAAAAGATACTTAGAAAGTACGCTTCTGACTCTGATAGGATAAATTTTGATAATGAAGATGATTTTATTCCTGAATATCTTGAAGATATGAAGCAGTTATTGCAGCTTATATCGTCAGTAGACAGTGAAAGTGAACTGAAAGAGATAAAAGAACTTGCGAAAGATGCATATATCATAAAGATAGAGGCGGAAGATGATATATTTGCATGCCCGGAAAATGCAAGCTTACCAATATCAAAGGAAGGCGTGAATCTGAAAGATTATTATGCTCCGTTTACCTTATATGATGAGGAATATGACTTTGAAGTTGACTTCGTTGATGTTGAATTCTATGAGAAGAATGATATTTCTATGGATGCTTTCGATAAGCTGGGAGTTATTATAAGTCCTTTTGAAGATGGTATCAGAAGGCAGGAAGGACATGGAGATAGTCACTGGGTAGCAAAGGGAGAGTTCTGCCCTAAAGCAGATATTGTTTTTCTTGAAGATAACTTATCATATATCGAAGATGGTTCCGATATAGAGCTTACAAAAAGAAAGTCAGCAGCTTTGTTTAAGCTAATCTTGTTAAATGCAAGGAAACTAAAAGGATATGTCAGTTATAGAAAAACTAATCCTTATGAACAGGAAGAAAAGGCAGACTTGCTGAGAACTTTTTCATATTACAGATGGCTTTATGGTAAGGATGGTCAGCTTCATTCAATAGATGAACTGTCTAAATATGAACTCGATGATACTATATATGGTCAGGTGCTTCCCATGAAGGAGGCATATACTATCCTTGGTTTTACTGAGAAAGCTGCAGACACAACAGCAGATGCATTTGCAATGGTTGATAGTATGCCAAGAAGAGACAAAATGATTCTTCTGAATCAGTTAGCAAGAAGTCTTGGCAAGACCGTATCCGATAGTGATAGTTCATATGATGAAGATGATGATACATTTGATGCAAATGCATGGACATCTAACGATTTTCCGATACATAGGGTTAAGAGTATAGATAATCTTGTGCGTCATGTTAGAGAAGAGTTCTTCTGTGCAGATCCTATAACTTATAAGGAAGTATGGAGAAGTATAAGAGTTAGCAAATCGCCAAAGAATGCTAGAGCTTATGCTATTGGAATGTATACGAATGATGACAATATTAAGCTCTGTCAGATATGTATGAATCCTACAGATAATGTGGAAGCTGTTGAGATATCTAATTTTGGCATGGAGCTTCCTCAGATGAATATGTGTCTGTGCCCTAATTGTGCAAGTAATTATAAGAGGATAAGGGATATAAATAAAGAGGACTTTAAGTCAAAGATTCGATATGCACTTAAGAGCATAGATTCAAGAAGTGAAGCCGATACTTACGATATAAAGATATCCGGTGATATGACTGTTCATTTTACACAGACTCATATTACTGAGATACAGACACTTCTTCAGCTTATAGAAGAATATGGACTGCCAAAAGCTGAGAGCGGAGATGCTTTTGATGATGTTGGAAAAGATAAGCGTGATACGTCAACCATAAGAGTTTCAAGAAGAAATATATTTGCAGATGATGAGGTGGCTGCTATAACAGAGCACGAAGAGGTTGTGGTGGAAGGAAGTTTTGTGACATATAAGAAGCAGGATGGCTCCGTATATGATAATACGATTCAACCTGATAAATTTCCACTGCATAAAGCGTTCTTGGGACATAAGGTTGATGATGAAGTCAGATTTAATGGAAAAAAATATGTGATTACGGGGATACTGTAGAAATGGAGTAGAAGATTATGGCTCAACATTTATCGGTAAGAATACCTTGGAAAGATAATGGATATAACGGTTTTGTTTGTAATAAGCCATGTTTTAATAATGCGTGTCTCAGGTTGAAAAATATTGCAGGCGCAAGAAATGATGAATTTGAATCAACCATTGCAGGAGCTGCGGTTAAGGGACATGAGAATGAAATACCATGTGTAAACGAAGGCGGATGCTTTATGTCTGAAGATACATATATTCGGACAACAGTTCATCCATACACAAATACTTCGCCTAGTACGCATGGGCATTTTACGGAGACTGAACTGGTTTATCCACCATTTTCATTCCCTGCCAGACCTTATGCGTGGACAATGCTTAATAAGAGTGGACAGAACAATAATGAGAATATAAAAGGGTTAATTGAAAAGTATGATATAGGATTTGATCCGACTAAAGAACCTGATTTATATTTTAAAACAAACTGGGCGCAGGATGCGGAAAATCAGAGGGCGATATTTAAAACCTTTTATGAGAACGTAGAGCCAAATAAATCATTGATGATTCCATATGCTAAACAGGTTCCTTTTGTAGATGATGCAAAAAGAGTTGTTATGGGAGTAGGATATATTGTTTCTATCACAGAACCTCCTGAGCATAATTATACTGAAAAGAAAAAGATTCGTTCTATTTTATGGGAAACGATGCTTGGACATTCTATTAGAGATGATAGAAAAAATGGTTTTCTCTTGCCGTATCGGGAAATGATGGAATATGCAGAAGAACACCCTGATTTTGATATTAGGAGCATTACTGTATTTGCAGATGACGAGTATTTTGATGAGTTTTCTTATGCTACTGAGCATTTATCTTATGATGCGGTAATAAGTGTTCTATTGCAGATTATTAAGAGCCTTGAAATCATTAAGGATTGTATTCCTGGTAATTGGAATGAATGTATTAAATGGACAAGAGAAAGATTAAATGAAGTTTGGCTTGAAAGAGGTGTTTATCCGGGCTTTGAGTCAATGCTGTATGCGGTAGGTTTTACTCATAATTATGTGCTGAATAATGAAATTAAGAGACTTATAAATGATGAATCAGATTTTGAGGTTAAGGTTGAGGAAATATTTGCTGAACCTGAGAAATATTTGAAAGGAAAGGCTCTCAAAGCTGTTAGTAAAACTGCAGCAAAGGTTCTACTAACACTTCCTGAAGAAAGAAAAAAGTTATTTTGGCTATTGTCCAGAATTTCATTAAGTGAGGAGCAGGCATACACTATATTTAATCAGGAAGAGAGAATGCATCTTGGAATCACTGTTTCTGATAAAGATATATTAGAGAATCCATATATTCTTTATGAAAAAACCAGATGTCTTGTATCGGAGTATATAATAACTGCCAAGAAGATTGATATGGCTGTATTCCCTCCGGAGATTATCAGAAACATAAAACCACTAGAAGAACCTACAATGATTGATTCTGATAATGATGAAAGAAGAGTAAGGGCATATGTGGTAAGTCATCTTGAGAACCAGGCTGCTGAAGGACATACCGTTTATCCTATGGATTTTATTATAAGAGGATTAAATGAGCTTGCTATTGAACCAGCTTGTCATGTGACAGGAGATGTACTTAACAGTATAGATGATTTCTTAGAGGAAGAGTTAAAAGTAGTCACATGTGAGGATAATAGCAGGGCATATCAACTTAATAGACTAAATGAATTTGATGAAGTGATACGTTCTTCGGTAAAGAAGAGACTTAAAGGTAAAAGACATGTAATTAACGAAGATTGGAACAAGATAGTTGAAGATGAGTTTGCAAGAAAAAATATTCCGGACTTCAAAGAAAAGGATATGGCAAGAAATGAGAGAGTTGCTATATTGAAGGAATTAGCTGAGTCACGACTTTCTGTTCTTATAGGTGGAGCTGGAACTGGGAAAACGACTCTTCTTGCATTGCTTTGCAAGTCTCCGCAGGTAAGAGATGGTGGAGTTCTCCTTCTTGCGCCAACAGGCAAAGCAAGAGTGCGTATGGTTCAGGCAATGAAAGACCATGAGGTTAATTGCAAAGCTAAGACAGTTGCTCAGTTTTTAAGTGAGAGTAAGAGATATAATGGTTATTCAATGCAATATACTCTTTCTGATAAAGAGGCTGAGAATGTTCCGTATACAGTAATTATAGATGAAAGCTCCATGTTGACTGAGGAAATGTTTGGAGCACTTCTTCAAGCACTTAAGAAAAATGCTCAACGTATAATATTTGTTGGAGATCCTAACCAGTTGCCGCCAATAGGAGCAGGAAGACCATTTGTTGATTTGGTGCAAGAGCTTAATAAAGATGCGAATGAATTTCCAAAGGTAGCCAAAGGCTTTGGTGAGCTTACAATTATTATGCGTCAATTTGCCGGTGATGGTGAAATTCGTGAAGATACCGAACTTGCAAAGTGGTATACAGATAATCCATCGGATTTAGATGAAGATATATTCATTAAGTTACAGTCGGGAAAGCTTGGCGAAAGAGTTGAATTTAAGAAATGGTCAACGCCTGAAGAACTGGAAGAAAAGATATTTGAGGTTATAGCTAACGAAACGGAAATGTCAGACCCGGATGATATAGAAGGTTTTAATCTATCGTTAGGTGGTGTCATAACCAATGGTTGGATGAATTTTGGAACATATCCATTGAAAGTTGAAGATTGGCAAATACTATCAGCATATAGAAATGATGCAGGTATAGGAACATCAACTATTAACAGGTATATCCATGAAAGATATAGATCTACTTCTATGATAGAAATGCCGCATGGCAAAATCAGAGGAACGAAGTATGTTCTTGGAACTGATGGAATTGTATATGGAGACAAGGTAATAAATATACGAAATCAGAGAAGTAAAGGTTATCCTGAAGGACCGGATAATAATTATGTGGCAAATGGTGAAGTCGGGATTGTAGAAAGATTGTGGGATAAAGGAAGTCCAAAGACTCACCAGATTAGGTTTTCGTCACAGCCGGATTGTGCATATAAATGGTTTTCCACAGTATCAGATGAAGGGAATTCTGATATAGAACTTGCATATGCGCTGACTGTCCATAAATCACAGGGGAGTGAATTTGGTACGGCAATTCTTGTTCTTGGAGAACCAAGCAGGATGCTTTCTAAAGAGCTTCTATATACTGCTATAACAAGACAGAAAAATAAGATAGTTATCTTATATAATGATGATGCTGTTAAACTTCGTGATTATGCGGATATGTCATATTCTGAGGTTGCCAAACGACTTACTTGTCTCTTCAAAGTCCCTGATATTACAGAATATAAGGGAAGATATTTTGAGAAGTCTTTGATACATATGACGCTAAAAGGTGATTTGGTACGTTCAAAATCTGAAGTAATAATTGCTAATATGCTTTTTGAAGCCGGTATTGAATACGAGTACGAAAAAGAACTTGATTTAGGAGAGGATGGACAGCGTATTCCAGACTTTACTATAGAGGATGCGGAAAGTGGTATATGTTACTACTGGGAGCATTGTGGAATGCTTGGAGATTATGGCTATAGCAAGCGTTGGGAAGAGAAGAAAAAGATATATGCAAAGCATGATATTGTCGAAGGAGATAATCTTATCGTGACAAAAGATTCTTTGAATGGGGCTATCAACTCTGCTGAGATTAAGGAGATTGTTGATAGACTAAAGGAAGAGTTGGATTAGGTATAAGCAGATTATATATTGTTTTGATGTTTGGAGGTGTTGGTCTTGGGTAAAACAAAAAATCCAGTGAAAGCCGTTGCTAATGCGGTAGTAGATAAAACAAAAAATATAGATGCTGCTGAAATTGTTAAACAAGCTGTTAAGTTACCAATCGTCAGAGTTAATCGAGGCAATTTCTTAAGAAAAGAATTGAGGAAATACTATCCTGAGAAAGTTGTAAGAAAGGCAATAAAAGAGAATCCAGCATCTGCTGGTGTTAGCAGGGAATGTGTTAATACTATTGCCCGACAAGTAATCAACTATGAAACAAATAAGGTGACAGCGTTATCATTCGCAGCCGGAATACCTGGTGGATTTGCAATGGCTGCAACAGTACCTGCTGATATTACTCAGTATTTTGCTTTTATGATTAGAACTATGCAAAAATTGGCATATCTATATGGATTTGGTGATTTTGAGTTAAATGAAGATGAAGTCAGCGATGATACCATGAATCAGATAATGATATTTTTGGGTGTTATGTTTGGCGTTCAAGGTGCAAATGCCGGAGTAAAAAAGGTGGCTGCTGCGGCTGCAAGTAAAGTATCAAAATCTCTTGCACAGAAGGCATTAACCAAGACTACTATATATCCAATAGTAAAAAAGATAGCGCAGGCTGTTGGAATTAAAATGACAAAACAGATTTTTGCTGAGAGTGTCTCAAAAGTTGTACCAGTAGTTGGTGGTGTAGTTACTGGTGGATTATCATATGCAACATTCAAGCCGTGTGCTAAAAAACTAAGAAATAGTTTTAAGAACCTATACCTGAGTGATCCGGAATATTATAAAAAGCTTAGGAAAGAAGAAAAAATAGTGGATATTGAGGATGACGATGTAGTAGAAGTAATTATTGAAGATGATGCTGATAATCTCGATGATTAGAAATGGCAATTTACTTCTGTTCAACTTGAACAGAAGTTGAGATAAAGGAGGAAGATTATAATGTCAAAGGTATTAGTAGCGTATTTTTCAGCGACAGGAACAACAGGAGTTGCAGCAACAGGTCTTGCAAAGGCTATAGGAGCTGACACATATGAGATAGTTCCGGAGGTTCCTTATACAAATGATGATCTCGATTGGAGAAATGAACAGTCTCGTAGTTCTGTAGAAATGAAGGATAAGAAGAATTTTAGACCTGCAATCGGAAGTGCTCCGGTAGAAAATATACAGCAATATGACAAGATATTTGTTGCATATCCTATCTGGTGGTATACTTCCCCAAGCATTATAAATACATTTCTTGAGAGCTATGATTTATCTGGAAAGGATATTGTTCTTTTCGCAACATCAGGAAGTACGGGCTTTTGTAGTTCTGTAGAAGACCTTGAAGGAAGTGCGCCTGGTGCTCATATAACAGAAGGAGCTATGCTGAATGGTATAACTTCTGAGGATGAGTTTAAGAAGGTTGCAGAGAAGTTTTTATAATTATTGATGAGGAAAAAGATTATTTTAGTGTAGAAAACCAAAAAAACCAGAAAGTCATTTTGTTATAACTGAATAGCTGATATCATTAAAATATGGATATGTATAGCAGAGAAGAGTTTTGTACTCGCTCTGCTTTTTTTATGTCGAGAATAAAATCATATTGTATGGCGGTAGCTTGGGCTGCCGCTTTTTGCGTTATGCAGGCATTTTTATGGGACAGTAGTCCATGTAGACTAGAGTTAGGGTAAAGATTATGATGGGGATTTTTTGCTCTGTTTTTCAAATTATTAAGCTGCTAAAAAAAATCATATTTATAAAAGATGTATTCATGAGATTTAAAGTAAATCGTAATATCGGGGGTTCTGGTGAAGTCAAGGAAGTGTTATTTCCTTGGCTTTTTTTGTGTTGCAAGTCATTTCTTTTTGAACTCCTATTCTATAAATACAGGCGGGAAGGTGGCGTTACATCGTGGGATTTTGGTGTGCCCCTATAAGGTTGTCAAGTAGAAATCCTCCTAACGAAGTCCGATAAATCAAGCGTTTCACAACTTTTTTTCTCTATGGGTGACAAGCTCTGTCACCCATAGGGTTATGTTGATGATGAGAGGACATTAGGATGAATAGTGCTACAATACGAAGATTTAAAATGTATAAGTACTTTAGAAATCATAGTGATCTATATACATATAAGAAACTCGCAAAAAAATATCATGTCAGCGAGCGTACCATAATACGGGATATTAAGTTTATGGTGGCAGCAGGATGGATTTCTAAAAAGGTAGAAAATGGAAGACTTAGCAAAGATGAATATGGTGGGTTTTATATAATGGTTAAATAATCATTGCTATTGTTCTGCAGAGGATTGGTAGCAGTTCTCTGCAGATATTTCTTGCTATCCTGGCTGGACATATGAATCAGGGTTGATAGTAGCATTGAGATTTGATTCGTGTGTTCATCAGGCTAACAAGCTGAATTTGTTCTTTGAAAACTGAATAAGTATTACTAAGTCGGACGTTCAGAGTATGCTTCGCATTGCGCCGTATCGCAGATTCGCCATGATGGTTGGAAGATAATTCTTCATGTGACACATCCGGAGCGAGAAAATCCTTGCAAAACAGAGACTGTGGTGGTCTCGTGGTTGCGGCTACTCTTAATAATGATACTCCCCGTAAGGGTCTAACTATAAAGATGGTGTAAGTCCAGTGTGGGTTACTAACTATAACCACCGGCTTTTTAATTGCTATAACTTTCGATATGAGACTTTCAATGAATGAGTTTCTTCTATATATATACTCACTCTAATTGTATTTAAATTGAAGGTATGATATCGGCAGTTATGACTGCAAAAATATAGCGGAAAGGAGCGATGCTTATTTGGATAATATAATTGAAAAGGGAAATGCCACATTTGATGTCAATCCAAATATTAGGCAAAAACTTGATGTGGCATTAGCTTTAGCATTGGTTAATGTACTGGTGATAGACGAAGATATATCAGTGAAACAATATCTCAGTGCTGAAAAAAGAGCACGGGAGATGGTTGACTCCACCTGAATCTTATGTTAACCTATCATTGGGTACAAAACCAGTAGGAGGTTTTATGTCCAAGAGAAATGTTGCTATTTATGCAAGAGTCTCTACTGAACATGAAGCACAGCTATCAGCACTTGATAATCAAGTACAGTATTACGATAACATACTAGCAATGCATCCTGATTGGGTTTTGTATAATCGTTATATTGATGAAGGTATTACTGGTACTTCTACCAAGAAGAGGAAGCAGTTTATGCAGATGATGGAAGATGCAAAAACAGGCTGCTTTGATCTGATAGTGACTCGTGAGGTTTCACGATTTGCAAGAAACACAGTAGATACTTTGCAAGAAACGAGAAAACTTCGTAGAATCGGAGTTGAGGTGTATTTCACCGAAGATAACATCTGGACGCTTAATGATGAGGACGGAGAGCTTAGACTTACAATAATGGCTACATTAGCTCAGAATGAAAGCAAGAAGACTTCACTCAGAGTTAAAGCAGGACAGAAGGTATCATTTCAAAATGGTGTAATGTACGGTAATGGAAATATTTTAGGATATGACCGTGTTGGTAAAGAGTTAATCATTAATCCAGAACAAGCTGAGACTGTTAGAATGATTTATAATTTGTACCAGGAAGGTATGGGTGCAAGATCCATACAGTATGAGCTTGAGAAAAGAGGAAGACTAACTGCGATGGGCTTAAAAAACTGGAGTCCTGCCAACATAACCCGTATATTAAAGAATCCATTTTATTGTGGGATTATTGTTTACCGTAAACAGTATGTCCCGGATTATCTTGAACAGAAGAAGATAAACAATTTTGGTGCTGTTGACAAGATTACAGTCGAAGGTAGTCACGAACCGATTATTAGTAAGGAACAGTTTGCGGCTGTTCAGAAAATCATTGATTCGAAGACAACAACGACAAGCAATCGCAGAAAGACCGGAACAAAGCCTTTTGAGTGTGTTTGGTCAGGAAAAATGAAATGTGAATGCGGTGGTTCTTTTAACAGGAAGATATGGCATACTAAGAAAGACGGTATAAAACAGTTTGCCTTCCAATGCAATAAACAGATAAGAACCGGTACAGTCAAGACAAGACAGAAAAAAGGCTTAAGCATCGAAGGAGTATGTACTTCTCCTATGATTCAAGATTGGAAGCTGGAACTCATGGCTAAAGTAATCCTTGATACTTTATGGAAGGATAAGTCTGAAGTATTAAGAATTGCTAATGAACTGCTTGATGAATGTATAAAAGAATCAGGTGGTATGTCTAGTCGTGAAAAGGAAATCCAGCGATATGAGAATCTAATAAGCAATCAGCAGAATAAGCTTGAAAAATTGCTTGATATGTGTCTTAATGAGATTATCACGAAAGAAGATTACGTCAAGAAGCGTAGTGTTTTGGAAGATGAAATCAGAACAAATCAGGCGATGATTGATACACTTAATGCTGATGCAGAGGATTCAGAGTCCAAGGCAGAGAAAAAGATTAAAGCATTAAAAGATAAACTTAATAATAGCCTGAATTTTAACACGTATCATATACCCGATGGTATTATAGCTTCTTTGGTTGATGAGATAAGGGTGTACAAAGATAGGTTTGAATGGAAATTGAAGATCTTTAATGATAAAGCGACTATAGTTACCAGCGTTGATGCCGATAAGAATGCTTCTATTATTACAGACGATTTCCCTTCTTACTGGGATAGCAGCACAGGCTGCTATTGCAGAGAAACACTAATTGAAAATGCGCT
The DNA here is from genome assembly GCA_902789175.1 of uncultured Lachnospiraceae bacterium. Classification (GTDB taxonomy): domain Bacteria; phylum Bacillota; class Clostridia; order Lachnospirales; family Lachnospiraceae; genus Eubacterium_Q. The sequence continues at coordinate 2,046 of CADANF010000015.1, read as the reverse complement.
ATTTCTAGGAACATTTGAGATTCCAAAATCTTACATACAGAAAGCTGCAAAGCTCTACTATGGAGAGCACCGCAGATTTTGGTTCCCGGAAAAGCTTGAATTTAAGCTGTTTCTAGTATAGGGAGTCATTTTGACTCCCTATATTTTTACCTAAAAATGAAAAAAGTTTTGGGTATAAGCTTATAGGCAAAAAAATTTTATATGGCATATAATTGATGCGTTCTGGGAATTATTATAAGGTAATTTCAAGGACGCATTTTTGTGTTTGAAAACGAATAGTGCAAAATCTTGCACTTTGAGGAGGGTTTGAAAATGAGTGATTTTACGGCAAAAAAGTTAAAAGAAGCAAGAACAAAAGCAGGGTTATCATTAGATGAAGCGTCAGAAAGAATGAAAATAAGTCGGAGAAGATTAGGTTATATTGAATCAAACAATAATCAACCTACATCTGATGAAATTGTTGAGTTTGCAAAACTTTATAAGGTAGATGTACGAGAATTATTACTTGAATCTTACGCAGAGGAAAGTGAAGAGCAGATTCTTTGTAATAGATACATCTCCTTATGTAGGTTATACGACCAGCTTTCTACTAAGGATAAAGAAGATGTTTTCTGGGTTATTAAGCAAAGAATTGCTGGATTAATTTAACCTATAAGCTTATAATCTTAATTTTTTAAAAATATTTTCTTTTTTAAAATATGAGATGTGATAAGGGATTTGTAGGAATATTCATTTCTCTTATAAACAGGCACCGAGGTGCGAGGAGGTAAATAACATGGATATGAAGCAGGCAATGAAAGAACGTCATATGGTTCGAAAGTACACTGATGAACCTATTCCGGAGGATATCGTAGAAAAGTTGAATCGTCGGGTAAGAGAGAATAATGAGCAGTATGGACTATCTATCAAATTGATGACCAATGATGATAGTGCTGTTCCCGGTGTGATCAAACTGATCCTCGCTAAGGGGGTCAACAATTTCTTTATCATGGCCGGGCCTGATGGTGCAGATGAACTGTGTGGATACTGTGGAGCTGATCTGATGCTTTACGCACAGACGCTGGGACTGAATACATGGTGGGTCGGCGGAACCTATAACCGAAAAGGAGCACAGGAAAAAATCGAAGGTGCAAAGCCCGTAGGAATCATCGCTGTTGGTTATGGCCAGACACAAGGTGTTCCACATAAGACAAAGACAGCAGAACAGGTCAGTTCATACGACGGAGAAGCACCACAGTGGTTTAAGAACGGCATTGAAGCAGCACTCTTGGCACCTACCGCACTGGCAAAGGCATTCACCATCAAAGGTAAAGGAAATAAGGTATCTATCTCCTGCGATAACGGCATCTTTACCGGTGTGGATACAGGTCTTGTGAAATACCACTTTGAGCTGGGAGCGGGAAAAGACAGCTTTGAATGGGTATGATTCCTAAGGGTGAGCATTACAGAAGTGTTTTTCTGGCTGAAAAATAAAAGCTGATAACTTCAAGTTTGTAGGTAGACAATGGACAAAATCGAAATTATTAAAGAACTGAATAGATTTCCATATAGTAAAGACAACTATTGGCTTCTTACAGGTGGTGCTATGGTACTATATGGAATTAAGGAACAGACATCTGATATTGATCTGGGGTGCAAAAAAAAGATGGCTGACGAGCTAGAGCGTGATGGTTACCTTTTCAACCTATCAGAAAGTGGTAATAGACATTTTAAATATGGTGATTGTATCGAGGTTTTTGAAAACTGGCTAAATGATACAGTTACGTTAATTGAAGACGTGCCTATAATTACAATTGCTGGGCTCATTGAAATGAAAGAAGAGCTTGGTAGGGCAAAAGACTATAAAGATATAGCGTTAATAAAAGAATATTTGCGTTAGACTACTTCAAATTTGTCGGGCTGAAGTTGGCGTGTTATATCGGAAGTTATGATATGTGTGCTTGACAAAAATACTCCTATATCGTAGTATAAAACTACGATATAGGAGTATTTAATTATGAAGACAAATGGTGGATTTCTTGTTACAAAAATAAAACAGCTGGGTGA
>CADANF010000014.1 GCA_902789175.1 uncultured Lachnospiraceae bacterium | reverse complement strand
CTTTCAGCTGAGGTGTACTAATAGGTCGAGGGCTTATCCTAATAGAGATTAAAGCGTAATGCTTCAAAAAAGTTTGTGATAAAGGATTAAACTTACTGTGTGAGGTTTTGAAAGAACATTTTAAAAAAGGAATCCGATTTGGATTCCTTTTTTTTGCGTAGGCAACGAGCCAAAGTTCCTGTATCCTGCATTGTGCTTGCACAAAATGCAGGATACAGGAACTTTGGCGACTGCCCGACATCGAGCCGTTAGGCGAGAGGAAATTGCAGACATCGAGCCGTTAGGCGAGAGGAAATTGCAGACATCGAGCCGTTAGGCGAGAGGAAATTGCAGGCATCGAGCCGTTAGGCGAGAGGAAATTGCAGGCATCGAGCCGTCAGGCGAGAGGGAATTGTAGGCAGTCGCCAGGCGAGAGGAAAATATAAAACGAACGCCCAAATAGTATTACTTTAAGCGTCCGTTATATTTTGTCTGATTCAGATTATTTCAAAGCAGGACTGACAAGGATTATTTTGCGTAGCCTAGTACTCCCCGGACAGATACTTCGCCGCTGGTTACTGAGAAAATCTGGCCGTTTTTTGATTCAACTACAAGTCCTCCGTTAGGGTCGATTCCTCTTGAAATATAAGGATTATCAGGAAAAGGAACATTATCAGAAGAAAGGATCACTTCTTTATCTTTAGAAATAAGAAGAGAATTGTATTCATTCTGAATAAATGAGAGATCTTTTATCTTAACAAAGTCATTATAATACGTCATGAAATTATTTATAGTTTTTGCTATCAGTTCTTCTCTGGATATTGTTTTACCAGTAGCTAAATAAAGGGAAGTTGCCTTGTCCTTTATTTCTGCTGGAAAAAGTTTGGAATTTGTGTTTATACCAATGCCAACTATTATGTAATTACTATTTCCGATGGATAGCATTTCTGTTAAAATGCCACAGATCTTTTTAGTATCATAAATAACATCATTTGGCCATTTGATAAGGCAGGATAATGAAGCTATATCTTTGATTGCTTTTACCACGGCTAGAGCTGATAAAAGGGTAGTAGATGAATAGTTTGAAAGACCTTCTGGAGCTTTTAAAAGAAGGGACATGGCAATATTTTCGCCTGGTTCTGATTTCCATACGCGACCCATACGGCCTTTTCCTTTAGTCTGATCATTAGTAGTGATAAGGATTGGAAGCTGATAGTCTATATTATCTAAGGCAAGACTTTTAGCATAATTATTTGTAGAATCAACTTCTTCCAAATATCTGATAGAATTAACGGAGCTGCAAAGTAAACTGTTAAGAATTGATATATCCATAGTAAACCTCTAGTTGTTTTCTTCTTCTTTTAAAATCTGATATTCTGTAGTCTTTTCTGTAAGATACTGATAAATGGTATCGCAAACCTGTTTTTTATATGAGAAAGGGATGATAAAATTTTCCTTTCCGATAGTTATATTGATTATGGAATAAAGGTTTGCATCTTCAGGAGTGATAAGGCTTACATCTGTAAAATCTGAATAGTTGTAAGTGGTTATTCCTCTCCAATGTTTAACTTCCATATTTGTATCATTAAATGTATAAGTGATATCGTACTGATCTTTCTTAAATGAATGCATGAAAAGGGCTGTGCCATAGCAAAAGATAAGGAAAGATAGAATGGTAGCTATAACATGCTTACGTCCATATCCCATGAAGAATAGAGACATCTGTAATATTCCGAAAGCTATTAGAAAAAGACCCAGAAGTCTAAAAGTATGACGGGTTGTTTTTCTTTTTTTAACAGTATAAGTATACATATTTTTTCCCTTTGTAATTTAAATAGATTATAGAAACAATTATAAAAACAATAGATTGTTTAATCAAGATAAGAAAAGAGTATTTATTCAGGGAAATAAATCTGTTTTTAAATGTCTGGATATGTTATAATATTGCCGATTTCGTGTATTGTAAGATACATTTTACATTAATCCGGGTAAAGTACCGGAAAATCTTTAGTAATTGCGGAGGAAAAAACATGGACAAAATTCAGATGACTACACCACTCGTTGAGATGGATGGAGATGAGATGACAAGAATTATCTGGAAGTATATCAAGGATGAACTTATCATTCCTTTTGTAGATCTTAAGACAGAATATTATGATCTTGGACTTGAGAACAGAAATGCTACAAATGACCAGGTAACTGTTGATTCAGCGAATGCAACAATGAAATATGGTGTTGCTGTTAAATGCGCTACAATCACACCGAATGCTGCCCGTGTTAAAGAATATAACCTTAAAGAGATGTGGAAGAGCCCTAACGGAACTATCAGAGCAATGCTTGATGGTACTGTATTCCGTGCGCCTATCCAGGTTAAGGGAATCGAGCCATGCGTAAAGAACTGGAAGAAGCCTATAACAATTGCACGTCATGCTTATGGTGATGTTTATAAGGCTTCAGAAATGAAGATCCCAGGTCCAGGAAAGCTTGAACTTGTTTACACAGCAGCTGATGGACATGAGGAAAGGGTACTTGTACATGATTATAAGGAAGCTGGTGTTGCACAGGGTATGCACAATCTTGATGCTTCCATAGCAAGTTTCGCAAGAAGCTGCTTTACATATGCGTTTGATACAAAACAGGATCTCTGGTTCGCAACTAAGGATACAATCTCTAAGAAGTATGATCATACATTTAAGGATATCTTCCAGGAGATTTATGATAATGAATATAAGGAGAAGTTCGAAGCAGCAGGCATCGAGTATTTCTATACACTTATCGATGATGCTGTAGCTCGTGTAATGAAGTCAGAAGGTGGATTCATCTGGGCATGTAAGAACTATGATGGTGATGTAATGAGTGATATGCTTTCATCAGCTTTCGGTTCACTTGCAATGATGACATCAGTTCTTGTTTCACCTAAGGGATATTATGAATATGAAGCTGCTCATGGAACAGTTCAGAGACATTATTATAAATATCTCAAGGGTGAGGAGACATCAACAAACCCGGTAGCAACAATCTTTGCATGGACAGGAGCTTTAAGAAAGAGAGGCGAACTTGACAACAATGCTGAACTTTCTAAGTTTGCTGACAGACTTGAAAAAGCTACTATCGATACAATCGAAAATGGTGAAATGACAGGCGATCTTAAGCTTATAACAGAGCTTACATATGCAAAGAAACTCAACACAGAAGACTTCATCAAGGCTATTAGAAGAACACTTGAAGCAAATGAGTAATGCAGTAGTAACTTTAAAAAAAGGTGAGGGACGTACTTTAAAAAGAGGCGGAGCCTGGATCTTTGACAATGAGATCGAATCAGTCATGGGCAGCTATAATGATGGAGACATAGTTATTGTTCGTGATTTTGATGGATATCCTATGGGAAGAGGATTCATTAATTCAGCATCAACTATAAGGATTAGAATGATGACAAGAAATGCTGATCAAGAAATTGATGATGAATTCATAAAAAAAAGAGTAAAGGATGCATGGGAGTATCGTAAAAATGTTATCGATACTTCAAGCTGCCGCCTTATCTTTGGAGAGGCTGATTTCTTCCCTGGGCTTGTAATTGATAAATATAGTGACGTTCTTGTTGTAGAATCTCTTGCCCTTGGTATTGATAAATTAAAGAATAAGATAATCGATTTCATAAAAGAAGAGCTTCTTTCAGACGGAATAAAGATCCGTGGTGTATATGAAAGAAGTGATGCCAAGGTAAGACTTAAAGAAGGAATGGAAAGAGTAAAAGGTTTCATTGGGGAAGAGTTTGATACCAATGTAACTATAGAAGAAAATGGCGTTAAGTATCTGGTAGATGTTAAAGATGGTCAAAAGACCGGTTTTTTCCTTGATCAGAAACTTAACAGAATGTCTATTCAGAATCTTGCAAAAGGAAAACGAGTATTAGACTGTTTTACTCACACAGGGTCATTTGCACTTAATGCAGCCCTTGGAGGGGCAACAGAAGTGATAGGTGTTGATGCATCAGAACTGGCTATAAATCAGGCTCGTATTAATGCAAAGTTAAATGGCGTAGAAGACAGAGTAAATTTCAGAGTTGATGATGTACTAGACATGCTCCCTCGCATGGTGGAAGAAAAAGAATTATTTGATCTTGTTATTCTTGATCCTCCAGCTTTTACAAAGTCCAGATCTACTATAAAACAGGCAGCTAAAGGCTATAGAGCCATTAATACTTCAGGTCTTAAGCTTGTTAAAAATGGTGGCTATTTTGCTACATGTACATGTTCTCATTTTATGGATTATGAGAATTTTACAAAGATAATAGGGGAAGCAGCCCGTGCTGCACATAAGAGACTTAGACAGATTGAGTTTAAGACTCAGGCGCCTGATCATCCAATCCTTTGGGCTGAGGATGAGAATTCTTATTATCTTAAATTCTACATTTTCCAGGTATGTGAAGAAAGATAAACACTCATCAAAAAGATATAAGAAAAAATAATTGAAACAGCAGACCCTTACTTTAACAGATTTAGAGAGGTGTATAGATGATCTTCAGAAATTCGTTAGAAGATGATTTAAAGGTCTTTGATTTTAATTCAAAATCAGAGCCGGAGAAGAAACCTGGTGAAAAGACATATGTTTTATTTAAGTCAGAAAAAGATGAGGTTTCAAAGGATGATCCCATAATGGTCTTATCAGATCCAGATAAGCTTATGAAGCATCATGAGATTGGAACATTTACCAATCCGGTAAAATATACAGCTTTTAGATTTGATAAAGATGGGGACAGATATGAGACTGAAATTTTAAGGATGGATGACAGATTTGAAAAGTTATATGAGTGGCTTGCCAATAGCAGTACTACACTTAAATTATCCGGACGACATACAGATGAAGGCTATGCAATCTATAGAATGCATGCAGTATCTATGACAGGAGAACTTAGAACGGAAACAGATTCTTTTGTACAGCTGGTCATACAGAGACTTCTTTCCAGTGATATTGAAGAAGAAGATACTGATCTGGATGATGATGATTCAGTTGAAGAAGATGAGAATCTTATCCTTACTGACATTAATTCAATGCAGGATTTCGTCGTATGTGCTGGAAGAGTTCTTCCATCAAATATCAGGAAATGGGCTGTTAGAAATATGACAGTTCAAAAGAGTACTGCAATAAGTCCTGATGAAAGAAGACATGCTCAGCGTGCTCTTTCAATGATGCTTAATATCCAGTGGAAAGGTTCTTATTTTGAAGCCATTGATCCGGTTCAGGCGAGACGTATCCTTGATGAAGAACTTTTCGGAATGGATAAAGTGAAGCAGAGGATAATTGAGACTATCATTCAGATCAATCGTACCCATACCCTTCCTGCTTATGGACTTCTTTTGGCAGGTCCTGCGGGTGTAGGTAAATCTCAGCTGGCATATGCGGTTGCAAAGATCCTTAAGCTGCCATGGACCTCTCTTGATATGAGTACGATCCACGATATAGAGGCTCTTACGGGAAGTCCGAGAGTTTATGCCAATGCAAAGCCGGGACTGATCATGGAAGCATTTTCAAGAGCCGGGGCATCAAATCTGGTATTTATCATAAATGAGTTAGATAAGGCGGATTCAAAGACTGCAGCAGGTAATCCTGCAGATGCACTTCTTACTCTGCTTGATAATATCGGTTATACAGATAATTATATTGAATGTATGATTCCAACCAGCGGTGTTTATCCAATTGCCACAGCAAATGAGAAAAACAGGATATCAGATCCTATTATGAGCAGGTTTGCTGTTCTTGATATTCCGGATTATACTCCGGATGAAAAGAAGATAATCTTCCAGAGATTCTCACTGCCGAAGGTATTAAAGAGGATGAGTATGACTGAGGATGAGTGCATAATAGGAGATGATGCTCTTTCACTTATCATTGAAAAGTGTGAAGGAACAACTGGCTGCCGTGACCTTGAACAGTCAGCGGAACATTTTGCAGCTAATGCCTTGTATCAGATTGAGACTACAGGAAAGACTTCTGTCAGATTTGATAGAGATATGGCAAGATCAATACTTGAATTATAATATATAAAAGTATATTATGGGGTTAAATATAGGGGTGTTAGGAGGATATTATAATGATCACAAGAGTTGATTCTAATTTTTTATATAGCAATATGAAGACAGATATTATAGAAAGAGAAGGGCAGTATCTGATTGAAATAGAGCTTCCAGGTTATAGAAAAGAAGATATAGATGCCAGTCTTGAAAATGGGTATCTTACCATTACGGCTCATAGACATCTTGAAATTGAACCTGAAGGTCAGGAAACTCATTATCTTGTCAGAGAAAGAGCTACAGGAGATATAAGAAGAAGTTTCCAGATTGGTGAGGATGTAAAACAGCAGGATATATCAGCCGCCCTTAAGGATGGAGTCTTAAAAGTTATAATTGCTTGTAAGGAAGATAAAGTTGAAGGCGAACGTCGAAAGATGATACCTATACATTAGAAATTATAAAAGGAAAAAAATCTCCGCAATCATTATGGATGATCGCGGAGATTTTTTATTGTAGTTCTTTTATCTATCTTCTAATGGCACATATGTAATAGGTGAAGCTACTGACATATATGCAGGACGTATTATCTTATTTGTGCAAACAAGCTCTTCTATTCTGTGAGCTGACCATCCGGCTATTCTTGCGATAGCAAAGAGTGGTGTGAAGAATTCATCTGGAATTCCAAGCATGCTATAAGCAAAACCACTGTAGAAGTCGATGTTAGGACATACAGGTTTATACATCTTTCTTTCAGCTTTCATAAGGTCCGGAGCAAGACGGGCAACAGCCTGATAAAGATGGGCCTCATCCATTTTTCCTTTTTCTTCTGCTAGCTGCATTGTGTATGTTTCAAGAATCTTAGCTCTTGGATCAGAAAGAGTATATATTGCATGGCCAATGCCATAGATTAAGCCTGACTTATCATATGCTTCCTTACGAAGAATCTTAAGGAGATAAGCACTTATTTCCTCATCGTCAGTCCAGTCTTTTACATTTCTCTTGATCTCATCAAACATTTTCTTAACCTTGATATTTGCTCCTCCGTGTTTTGGACCCTTAAGAGAGCAAAGAGAAGCAGCAACTGAAGAATAAGTATCTGTTCCGGATGATGTAACAACATGAGTTGTAAAGGTTGAATTGTTTCCTCCTCCGTGTTCTGCATGAAGCACCAGGGCAATATCTAAGATACGCGCTTCAAGAGGGGTAAAAGATTTATCCTGCCTTAATATACGAAGTATATTCTCCGCGGTTGAGAGTTCAGGCTTTGGATTATGAATATAAAGTCCGCGATTAAGCATATAATGTCTGTATGAAAGATAAGAATATGCGGCAATAAGAGGAACTGAAGATATAAGGCTGATACTCTGTCTAAGTACATTTGTGATACTAAGATCATCAGCATTTTTATCATAAGAATTAAGAGCAAGGATAGAACGAGCAGTAGCATTCATAATATCCTTGTTTGGTGATTTAAGGATCACATCTTCAATAAAATCTTCAGGAAGTTTTCTGTTATAAGAAATAAGTCTTGTAAACTGTTCAAGTTCACCTGTTCCAGGAAGCTTACCAAATAATAGAAGATAGACAGTTTCTTCATATCCAAAACGATCTTCACTGATAAATCCATTTACAAGATCATTTACACTGATACCTCTGTAAAGAAGTTCGCCTTCTATAGGAACGATGTTTCCATCAACTTCCTTTGTTCCATTAACAGTTGATATTTCAGTAAGTCCTGTCAGAACTCCTTTGCCATTTGCCTCACGCAGTCCCCTTTTAACATGGTAATAATCATAAAGTTCAGGACTTATGAAGTTATTCTCAGAACAAAGCTGAGAAAGTTTATGGATTTCTCTGGCTGCATCTCCGGCACTCAAGTAGGACATAATGAGTCTCCCTTCTTTGAAATCAAAAAGCAAATAACATAAACGGGTATCAAATTAAAATATATGGTTAAGCTAAAAAAAGACTTGTGCTATAGTTTGAAATTGAAAATGTTTCACAGAGTGCACAGAACTTATCTGCGAGGCACACTATAGCAGCTTCCTTACAATTTGGTATACGTGTGATATTGAGAGGGAACATGTGTCTAAAGATGATATTCTCCTCAATTTTATTGATATGAAAATCACGTCTGGCATTTCTGAGTGAAATGGCTGCGTGGAAATATCCATGAAGTCCATGACCGGCATTTTTTTCATGCCAATCATAAAGAAAATAATCATGAAGAAGAGCACCTCTTACGAGGCTGCTAAGATCAACATTTTTAATGTTGTGTTTTAATGCAATTACTATACTGATATAAGCAACTGCCATAGAATGTTCATAACAACTAATGGTTCCATGTTGAATAAAATTTCTTTCAAGCTTAAACGTATCAGAATTAAGAATGTCATGTCCATATTTCTCGAGTAAACTGATAGCTATTTCGTTTTGTCCTATTGGTAACATTTAAAATACCTCATTAAAAAATGCTTTTAAACTTTCTCTCAAATTTTTTCAACCGCTGTCCATTATATCACGTTGTAAAAAAAAAAGGTAGTAGATAATTCATGGTTATTTTGTTATAATCTGTGTAACTTATTGTCTTTTAAACTGAGGGGGTTATAAAATGGCAAACAATGGTCTGATAGTACAATTTTTTGATCATAAACTTCCAAATGATGGTAAATTATGGAAGGAATTAGCAGCAAATGCAGCTAAGCTTAAAACGGATGGTGTCACAGCAGTCTGGCTTCCGCCAGCGTACAAAGGAATAGCTGGAAAAGATGACACGGGATATGATGTATATGATCTTTATGACCTTGGAGAATTTAATCAAAAAGGATCAGTAAGGACAAAGTATGGGACAAAAAAAGAATATATTGATGCCATTGAAGAATTACATAAGAAGGGAATCAATGTATATGCAGATGTGGCTATAAATCATAAATATGGAGCTGATAAAGTTGAGAAGATATCAGCAGCAGAATTTAATGAGCACAGCCATTATCAGATGATCGGAGATAATAAGACAATTTGCGGATTTACAGGTTTTAATTTTCCGGCTCGTAAGGGAAAATATTCTGATTTCGAATGGAATTGGAGACATTTCAACGGAATAGACTGGAATCAGGACAAGATGAGAGAAAGACTTCTTAAGAATGGTAAAGAAGTTGACGCTGATTATCTCATGGGGGCTGATATTGACTTTAATAACAGAGATGTATATGAAGAACTTGTCAGATGGGCAGTCTGGTATGTAAAAACTACAAACGTTGACGGCTTCAGACTTGATGCGGTAAAGGACATACCATCATCTTTCTATAGAGACTTTTTATTTAAGGTAAGAGAGATGACAAATAAGGAACTTTTCTCAGTGGGAGAATATATGCACTGGAGTGAAGAAGTTCTTAATAGTTATCTACGTCAGATAGATTCAGGTTCATCCCTTTTAGATACACCACTTCATTATAATTTCTATAATTGCTCCAAGGCACATGGAGATTATGATCTAAGAAGGATATTTGACGGAACCCTGGTACAGACCAATCCTGTAAAGGCAGTAACATTTGTTGAAGACCATAATACTGAAATGGGACAGGTATATGAATCCTGGGTAGAGGACTGGTTTAAACCATCAGCTTATGCTATTATACTTCTTCGTGAAGCTGGTTATCCATCAGTATTCTATGGAGACTATAATGGAATTCCTTCAGATAAATATAAGGGATTCAAGTCAGTGCTTGATAAGCTTATGAAATTAAGAAAGAATAAAGCATATGGCGTGCAGCATGATTATATCGATGATCGTGATTGTATAGGCTGGACAAGAGAAGGAGATGCTGAACATAAAGATTCAGGCCTTGCCGTAGTGATATCAGATGGTAAGGGCGGCACAAAGAGAATGTACATAGGAAAACAATTCGCAGGTGCACATTTCTCAGATGCTCTTGGAAATGCCAAGTATAATATCAAGATCGATAGTGAAGGCTGGGGAGATTTTTACGTAAATAGAAGCGCTGTTGCTGTCTGGGTACGTAAAGAGCCAAAGCAGTCAAATAAATAGGAGTAACAGATTTAAATGGAAAAAACAATCAGGACAGAATCCGTTGATGAGTTTTTTGATGCACTCATGCAACTTAAAAATAAGGAAGAGTTTTACAGCTTTTTTGAGGATGTATGCACAACAAATGAAGTAGTGTCCATCGCTCAGAGACTTGAAGTTGCTAAGATGCTTTTTGAAGAAAAAACATATATAGAAATAGCAAAAAAGACAGGTGCATCAACAGCTACAATAAGTAGAGTTAATCGTTCTTTAAACTATGGAAACGGAAGCTATGAAGTTCTTTTTGAAAGATTAGGTATAAAAAAAGATAAGGAGAATCAGTAAATACATGGACCCGAGTTCGGTGGCACAATTGATCATACTCATAATTTTATTAATATTATCAGGAGTTTTTTCCTCTGCAGAAACTGCTCTTACAACAGTTGGAATAAACAAATTAAGAGCTGAATTAGAAGATGATAATATTAAGAAGAGAAAGAAAAAGAAGGTGGAAAGAGTACTTCGACTTAAGGAAAATTCCTCGAAGTTTCTTTCTGCCATATTAATAGGCAATAATTTAGTTAATCTTTCTGCTTCAGCTCTTGCGACTATCTTTGTCACGAAGATGTTTGGGGACAGATTTATAGGAGTGGCTACAGGTATACTTACAATTCTTGTACTTATTTTTGGTGAGATTACTCCCAAAAATCTGGCGACATTGTATAACCTGCCTCTTTCGCTGATTTATTCAGGACCGGTAGAGTTCCTGATGGTCATCTTTACTCCAGTGATTTTCATCCTGAATATAATATCAAGAGGAATTTTCCGTCTGTTTGGGATAGATCCGGACAAAAATCCGGACCAGATGACAGAGGGTGAACTTCGTGCGGTTGTTGATGCCAGTCATGAAGAAGGAGTTATCGAGCAGGAAGAAAAGAAAATGATCACCAATGTGGTAGATTTTGGAGATGCCATTTCCAAGGATATCATGGTACCACGTGCAGATATGGTATGTGCCGATATTAACTCTTCTTTAGAAGATATACTGGTGATGTTAAAGGAAGAGACTTATTCACGTATACCTGTATATGAGGAGTCAAAAGATCATATCGTTGGTATATTATATATGAAAGACCTGATGCTTTTTATTTCCAAGTATGGAATGAATGCTAAGCTGGATATAAAAAAGCTTATGCGAAAGCCGGTATTTGTATATGAATATCAGCGTACAGCTCAGATCTTTGCAGATATGAAAACCTCTAGTGTATCAATGTGCATCGTCCTTGATGAATATGGTATAACCGCAGGTGTTATAACTATGGAAGACCTTATTGAAGAAATAGTTGGAGATATCAGAGATGAGTATGATGAGGAAGAAGAAGACCTTATCAGAGAAGTATCACCTGGAAACTTCGATGTAGCTGGAGCGGTAAAGCTTGATGATCTGAATGAAGCCACAGGTTTAAAACTGGAATCAGAAAACTATGATTCTATTGGAGGATATATAATAGAACTGCTGGACAGACTTCCAAATGAAGGTGACGAGGTTTCAGATGGAGATATCCGTTTCAGAGTTACAAAGACAGAACATAACCGAGTAGAGAGGGTAGCACTCTTTATTCCTAAAAAACTTTACATATAGTTATTATTACTATATTATATGGAGACAGACTATGGATAAACAGCTGCTGGAGATAAAAAGGCAGATCAGAAAATGGATTAAACTGGATTACATAGTTCCGGAGGATATACCTGAGATTGAGCTATATATGGATCAGGTGACTCATTTTATGGACAGACATCTTTCTGGAAATAAAAGAACAAAAGATGATAAGACTCTGACCAAAACAATGATAAATAATTATACGAAGAATAAACTTCTGCCGCCTCCGGTTAAGAAAAAGTATTCAAAAGAGCATATAATAATACTCATTTATATCTATTACCTGAAGAATGTGATTTCCATAGGTGATATAGAAAAACTGCTCTTTCCTATGACTGACAGGTACTTTGACAGTAAAAAACTTACAAAGATATATGAGCAGATATATGAAATAGAGAAAGTGGAATATTTTAATATTGAAAGCAGCACTGCAAGAGCGGCGGCTATTACTGAAAAAATGTTCCCGAAGAATGAAGATGAATACCTCAATAAGATGGCCTTTATCTATCTGTTGAGTTATGATATATTCAGCAAAAAACGTCTGATTGAAAAACTTATAGACGAATTACCACAGGTAAAAAAAGCTGAAGATGAAAAGAAAAAATGCTGCCAAGGCAGAAAAAAATAAACAGATAAGGAAACATTAAAAATGATCAGTGCAAACAACGTATCCCTCAGATTTGGCAAAAAAGCCCTTTTTGAGGATGTAAACATCACATTTACACCAGGTAACTGTTATGGACTTATAGGTGCTAATGGTGCTGGTAAGTCAACATTCTTAAAAATTCTTTCTGGAAAACTTGAAACCACAAGTGGTGACATCACAATGGACCCAGGTGAAAGACTTTCAGTGCTCGAACAGGATCACTTCAAATATGATGACTTTAACGTTATAGATACAGTAATCATGGGCAATAAGAGACTGTATGAGATTATGAAAGAGAAGGATCAGATATATGCTAAAGAAGACTTTACAGAAGAAGATGGCGTAAGAGCATCTGAACTTGAAGCTGAATTTGCAGAGCTTGATGGATGGAATGCTGAATCAGACGCATCTACTCTCTTAAACGGTCTTGGGGTAGATACAGAATACCATTATAGCCTGATGAGTACTCTTGAAGATAATATTAAAGTTAAGGTCCTTCTTGCTCAGGCGCTTTTTGGAAATCCTGACAACCTTCTTCTCGACGAGCCTACAAACCATCTTGATCTTGATGCTATTGAATGGCTGGAGAATTTCCTTATTGACTTTGAAAATACAGTTATTGTAGTCAGTCACGATAGATATTTCCTTAACAAAGTTTGTACACATATCGCAGATCTTGATTATGGTAAGATCCAGATTTATACAGGTAACTATGATTTCTGGTATGAATCAAGTCAGCTTATTCTTCGTCAGAAGAAAGAAGCAAACAAGAAGAAAGAAGAGCAGATCAAAGAACTTAAGGAATTCATTTCTAAGTTTGCTGCCAATGCTTCAAAGTCAAAGCAGGCAACTTCAAGAAAGAAAGCTCTTGAAAAGATCGAACTTGAAGAGATCAAGCCTTCAAGTCGTAAATATCCATATATTGATTTCAGACCAAATCGTGAGATCGGTAATGAAGTGCTTACAGTTAAAAACATTTCCAAGACAGTGGACGGAGTGAAGCTTCTGGACAATGTTTCATTTACTGTGGGAAGAGATGATAAGATAGCTTTTGTAGGTCCTAATACAAATGCTACAACTATGCTTTTTAAGATCCTTGCAGGCGAAGAGGAGCCTGATGAAGGTGAATATAAGTGGGGCGTTACCACATCTCAGGGTTATTTTCCTAAGGATAATACTAAGGAATTCGATAATGATCTTATCATTGTAGACTGGCTTACACAGTTTTCAGAGGTTAAAGATGCAACTTACGTACGTGGATTCCTTGGACGTATGCTTTTTGCAGGAGATGATGGAATTAAAAAAGTTAAGGTATTATCAGGTGGTGAGAAGGTAAGATGCCTTCTTTCAAAGATGCAGATTATGGGATCTAATTGTCTTATATTAGATGAGCCAACAAACCATCTGGATATGGAGAGTATTACATCTCTTAACAACGCGCTTATCAAATTTCCAGGAGTTGTTCTCTTTGCGTGTCAGGACCATCAGTTTGTTCAGACAACAGCAAATCGTATCATTGAACTTACAGCAACTGGTTTTATCGATAAACAGACAACATATGATGAATATCTTGCCAGTGATGAACTTGCTCGTAAGAGAATGATCATGAATATGGATCAGAGCGAAGATTGATCAAATGACTGGAAACCGCATGAAATATGGTGGTTTCGAGCGTTTTGATTTGACCGGATATCAATAATATGTCATTTAGCCATTATGGTGTGCAGAATTTTTTTACCACCATAATGGCTTTTTTTTGACTTTGTAATTTTATATAAAAAAAGGTGTAAAATTGCACATAAGAACATACAATGAACACAAAAGATATGAAAATTATACAAAAAACGTTACCGGAAAATACCGGAATAGGGCATTTATCATACAAAAGATACAATAAAATAAAAATTTTTTTAGACATACTAAACTAGCCAAAAAGCTAGAGTTTACAATAATGATAACGTTTTCGGTTTTTGTAAAGGTTGCACAATAAATGGCCTTTAAAATAAAAAAATACTTGCAATATTTACGAATACGGTTTAATATACAGTTATCGCAACGGTAATGCGAACACACAATTTTCATGAATCCTTCAAATGAAGGACAAAAACATGAAGGTTCCATAGGATTAAACCTGGAATTATTTGAACTTTAGAATGCAGAGGTTTGGAATTTCGGATTCTTGATTATGCAAAATGACGATTCAAATTATTTACGATTAAGATCTTTAGGAACCACCACACACAATTAAAGGAGGGTTTTTTTGTGAGAAAATTTAACAGAGTACTTGCAGCTTCTTTAACACTTGCTATGGGTCTTTCACTTGTAGCATGCGGAGGCTCACAGCAGTCAACAACAGCTCCTGCTGAGAATGAAACAAAGGGAACAGAGGCACCTGCATCAAATGATGCTGAGAAGGATGATAATTCATCAACCAAGAATGATCCTTCAGTAGCTCCTGATACAACAGGTTGGGATGCATCAAAGAAGATTTATGCTTATTCATGGGATGATGATTTCCAGAAGAAGCTTAATGTTATTCTTGATGAGTATCCACAGTTCAAGGATTATGTTGAGTATGTAAACCTTGGTAGTGCTTCAGAGAAGTCACT
The DNA here is from genome assembly GCA_902789175.1 of uncultured Lachnospiraceae bacterium. Taxonomy (GTDB): domain Bacteria; phylum Bacillota; class Clostridia; order Lachnospirales; family Lachnospiraceae; genus Eubacterium_Q. The sequence continues at coordinate 60,313 of CADANF010000014.1, read as the reverse complement.
TGAGCAGATTGACACAGCTATTAAGTCAGATAAGTATCCATCACTTATTCCTGGTGACGTTGGATCAGCTAAGTATTGGATCGAAGATGACGACAAGACAGCTAACCTTTATGATGATGCTTTCGGTTTCACAGAAGAGATGGTTGATCGTGATTACGCTTATGCTAAACAGTATGCTACATACAATGGAGAGCTTAAGGGTGTAACATGGCAGTCAACAGCTGGTTCAGTATTCTACAACAAAGCAATCGCAAAAGAAGTATTTGGTGCTGATGATCCTGAAACAGTACAGGCTAAGCTCGCTGACTGGGATACATTCTTCAAGACAGCTGAAGAGCTTAAGGCTAAGGGATACAAGATTACAAATGGTCCTGATGAAATCTACTATGCAATTATCAATGCTCATAAGGATCCATGGGTAGTTGTAGCTGATGATGGAACAGAAACACTTAAGCTTGACGATTCAGTTAAGACATTCATTGAAAATTATAAGAAACTCTATGATGGAGAATATACAAACGGCGGCACAATGTGGGACAACGATTGGGCTGGTAACCAGAAGGATGGCGGTAACGTACTTTGCTACTTCGCTTGCCCTTGGATGATCGGTGTTATGCAGGGTAACGGTGCTTCAAACGGAAGCTTCGGTGCTGTTGTAGGTCCTCAGGCATATTACTGGGGCGGTACATATGTATCAATCGGTAAGGATACTCCAAACCCAGCTCTTGCAGCATTCATCTGCTATGAACTTGCTTGCGATGATGATATGGGCGTAAAGATCACAAATAAGACTGGTGATGCAGTAGCTAACAAGAAAGCTAATGAAAGACTTGTAAATGGTGAAATCGCTGAAGATAACAACGGTGTTGCATTCCTCGGTGGACAGAACCCATATGCTACATGGGCTGCAGCTGGTGAAAATATAGATCAGTCAGCTTGCACATACTTCGATAAGAACTATGAAGTTATGATCAAGGCAGCTGCTCAGGGTTATGCTACAGGTACATATGCTACAGTAGATGACGCTCTTAACTACATCTATTCACAGTCAGAAACAGAGCTTGGTATTTCAAAGGCTAAATAATTCCAGTAGGAATATAAAGTAAATAGTAATAAAAAAGTACACGCGTCAGCAAGTAATTGTTGATGCGTGTATTAGGATAGAGACCTTTTATGGGAGGAGGCTACATGTTGAAAAAAAGGAAGAACGTAGAACGTGGAAAATACGGAGTGATGTTTGTCCTTCCATTTTTTATCGTATTCGCAATTTTTCAGTTATATCCATTAATCTATACATTTTATAATTCATTCATCTATAGTGCTAAAAATGGTAGACACATGGTTGAGTCAAAGGGATTAGGAAACTTTACCAACTATGTATTTGGCTCTAAGGGTGGTGGAGAGATCTGGAAAGCACTTGGAGTTACAGTAGTTCTTTGGCTTCTTAACTTCATTCCACAGATCTTACTTTCACTTGTACTTGCTGCTTGGTTTACAGATATTAAGTACAAGATCAAAGGCGGCGGAATATGCAAGGTTATCATGTATATGCCTAACATTATCACAGCTGCTACAATCGCGGTTCTTTTCTACAGTTTATTCTCTGTAAGTGGACCAATTACACAGATTGCCCGACATTTAGGCTGGGTAGGAAAAGATGGTTACTTATATAAAGGATGGGCGTCTTTGTTCATAGTTGCCTTCATTCAGTTCTGGATGTGGTATGGAAATACTATGATTGTTCTTTGCGCTGGTATCCTTGGTATCAATCCATCACTTTACGAGGCTGCTTCAGTTGATGGCGCTACATCAAAGGAACAGTTCTTCAAGATTACACTTCCACTTCTTAAACCTATTTTACAGTATACACTCGTTACATCAGCTATCGGTGGTCTTCAGATGTTCGATATTCCACAGCTCTTTAACGATGGTGGTCCTATTGTTAAGTTTGCTGGTCAGGAAGTATCATCTACAACTACTGTAATGATGCTTATCAAGAAATACGTTTCAACCGGCCCTGCACAGAATATGGGACGTGCCGCTGCATACTCAGTAGTTCTTTTCGTTGTTACACTTATTATTAGTTTAATATTCTATAAGGCAACAGCTGAAAAGAAAGATAATGGAAGAAAGTAGGTGTAATTGAATGGATAATGAGGTAAAAGGCTTTTCAAGTACAAAGCTTGTAAGAGTGATCGTTTGTATCATCCTTTGCTTTGTATCAATATTCCCATTCTACATTCTGATAATCAATTCAACACTTCAATCTTCAGATATTGTAGATGGTATTAAACTTATTCCAGGATCACACCTGGCAGAAAACTTTAAGAATCTTCTTAAAGCTGGCGCTAAGACCAGTGGTGTAAATGTACTTCAGGCTATGCTGAATTCACTTATCGTTACTGTTCCAGCAACAGCATTTCAGATTTACTTTGGATCACTTACTGCATATGCAGTTACAGCGTATAAATTCAAAGGTAGAGACACAGTATGGGCTTTCATCTATGCTATCATGATGATCCCAACACAGGTTTCAATCGTAGGATTTGTAAAGATTTGTACAATCACAAAGCTTTATGGAACATTCCTTCCACTTATCATTCCTGCGATTGCTGCACCAACAACAGTATATTTCATGAAGCAGTATATGGAGACTGGCCTTTCACTTGAAATTGTTGAAGCAGCAAGAATTGACGGCTCAGGAGAATTCAGAACATTTAATACTATCGTTCTTCCACTCCTTAAACCAGCCATGGCAACACAGGCAATCTTCGGATTCGTTTCAACATGGAATAACCTTTACACACCTTCAATCATTCTTGGTTCAGAAAGAAAGAAGATGACAATGCCTATGTACGTTGCAGCTCTTAAGGCTAACGATAAGGATAGAGACTGGGGACTTATCTATTGCGGACTTTTCGTAACAGTACTTCCACTTCTCGTTGTATATTTCTTCCTTTCAAAATATATCATCGCCGGTGTTGCACTTGGTGGTGTAAAGGAATGATCAATCGAAAGATTCTTTATATTTAAATTTTATTTCAAGGTGTACATGCGGTAATGTGGGGATGCATTGTAGATAAGTGTACACCTTGATTTGCTGTTAAAGATGAAACGATTTATACTGTTATAGTTTTCATCTTACATTTATTTGGAAAATTCGGATTGGAGGACTGGCATAATGACAGAAGAAGCTAGAGAAGAGATTAAAGAGGCTCAGAACAGCTCTGAAAGAGAATTTTGGCTTAAAAGAGCTATGGATAAGCTGGGGATTTTCTTCGGACTTAATCTCTGTTTTATATTTACCAGTATTCCAATTTTTACTATTGGTGCTTCACTTTCAGCTCTTTATACAATGGCTATAAAGTTGCAGAAGGGAGAAGAAGAAACTATATGGGCAGGCTATAAAGCTGCATTTAAGAAAAACTTTAAACAGGCGACTCTTGCATGGTTTATCATGTTATTTGTAGGGGTAGCTCTTTTCGGACAGATACTCCTTATAAATCTGGTACCAGGTACTATTGCTAATTTTTATAAAGTTTTTATTGTAGTTGAAATGGTATTTGCCAGTTTCGAGATGGCATATCTTTTTCCATTAATTGCTAGATTTGAGAATTCTTTATATAACACATTTAAGAATGCTATTTTGATTTCAATTACAGACTTATGGAGTTTTATTAAGATTTTTCTTTCCTGGTTTGCACCTATTTTTTTCTCCATCAGATATCCAATGATCTTTGTATGTACCTGGTGGGTATGGCTTGTTTTCCTTATTGGAATGATAGCTTATCTTAATTCCTTAACCATTGTTAAAGTATTTAATAAGGTAAGTGATGTTAAGGCACAAGTTACAACCGAAAAAGAAGAACAAAAGAAAGAAAAAGAGAGACTTAATATAAAAAATCATGGGTCCATAGCGTCATACAATAAAATTGTTGAAGAATCCAGCAAGGATGATATGTCAAATTAACGTTGTATGTAACTTTACTCCCATAAAGTTATATTTAGTCCGTAAGGACAGAGGCTGCATTTATATGCAGCCTCTTTTTTGCGTAGGCAACGAGCCAAGGTTCCTGCATTGTGCCTGCACAAAATGCAGGAACTTTGGCGAATACCCATCATCTCGTGACCATAGGTCACGAGATGCGATAATGTAAAGAATGTATCATGACCTATGGTCACGAGATGCTATTTGAAAAAAAATATTAAAAATAAAAAAAGTACTTTTACAATTAAGGAAGTATAATAAATTGTGGCGACTAATTGAACAATTTGACAATTTGCTTATTCCTGGGAGGCATTACGTTGAATATAAATATTAGAGAAAGATTTGAAAAAGAAGAACATGAGTTTCTTTCGAAATATGCTGCATTTGCGGATCAATCAAAAGGAAGAGATTATCCTGAAGAAGAAAGTCCTATGAGAACTATGTTCCAAAGAGACAGAGACAGGATAATTCACAGTAAGTCATTTAGAAGGCTTAAACATAAAACTCAGGTCTTTCTTGCTCCTTATGGAGATCATTATAGGACAAGACTTACACATACACTTGAGGTCTCACAGATAGCCCGCTCAATAGCGAAAGCCATCCGGGCCAATGAGGATCTTACTGAGGCTATTGCTTTAGGACATGATCTTGGGCATACGCCTTTTGGACATGCAGGAGAGAGAGCCCTTACAAAAGTAAGTGGCAGGCCTTTCAGACATAATGAACAGAGTGTCCGTGTCGTTGAGAAGCTGGAAAATAACGGCAAGGGGTTAAATCTTACCTGGGAAGTCAGAAATGGAATTTTGTGTCATAAGACGTCGCTCGAACCAGCTACATTAGAAGGGGACATTGTAAGGATGTCCGATAAGATAGCCTATATCAATCATGATATAGATGATGGTATCAGAGCTGAAATATTACAAGAGGAGGATCTGCCTCGGGATTTAACAAATATACTAGGACATAGTACCAGAGACAGACTTAATACTATAATCCTTAATATAGTTGAGAATTCACAGGATACTTCCAGAGTTACTATGACTAAAGAGGTTTCTGATGCTCTTTTTGATCTAAGACAGTATATGTTTGAGGAACTGTATACAAATCAAAGAGCAAAGGGTGAGGAAGGAAAAGCCTGTGATATTATAGAGATGCTGTATCAGCATTATTATGAGAACCCTCAGGACATGACCAAGGAATATGAGGACATGTTAAGTAATGGGGAATCAAAAGAAACGGTAGTGTGCGATTACATTTCCGGAATGACTGATAATTATGCAGTCATGAAATACAGCGAATATTTCATACCTCAAGGCTGGGGTATGTTTTAGATAGTAGGGGGATAGTTTTTTGTATTACTCAGACGAAGTTATTGAGGACGTTCGCGCAAGAAATGATATTGTGGACGTTATCGGTCAGTATGTCAGTCTGAAAAAAGCAGGTAATTCATACAAATGTTGCTGTCCTTTCCATCATGAGAAGACGCCGTCATTTACGGTAAGTCGTTCAAAGCAGATGTATCACTGCTTTGGATGTGGTGCGGGAGGAAATGTATTTACTTTCGTAATGCAATATGAGAATTTCTCTTTTCCAGAAGCGGTAAAATATCTTGCTGACAGAGCAGGGATAACTCTTCCGGAGATGGAACTTTCTGATGCTGAAAAAAGAGAGGCAGGAAGAAAAGCAGAGTTAAAGGAAGTGAATAAGGCGGCAGCGGCGTATTTTCATTATCTGCTGACAAGGACTGAGCGAGGAAAGATCGGTTTAAAATATTATAAAGAAACAAGACAGTTTACAGATGAGACCATAAATAATTTTGGTCTTGGATATGCTGATATATATGCTGATGACCTTTATAAATATCTGAAATCAAAAGGTTATTCAGACAAGACCATCAGTGATGCTGGACTGGTTGATATTGATGAGAAAAGAGGAGTACATGATAAATTCTGGAACAGAGTTATCGTACCTATACTTGATATCAATGGCAAAGTTATTGCTTTCGGTGGAAGGGTACTTGGAGATGCAAAACCTAAGTATCTAAATACAAAGGAAACTGACATTTTTGATAAGAGTCATAATATCTTTGCCATGAACATAGCAAGGCGAAGCAGAAGAAGAGGAGTTATCCTCTGTGAAGGATATATGGATGTTATATCTCAGCATCAGGCAGGTTTTGATAATGCAATAGCGTCCCTGGGAACAGCATTTACAATGGGACAGGCATCTCTTATCAAGAGATATACCAGTGAGGTTTATCTGGCTTATGATAGTGATGGGGCAGGCCGTGCAGCTACCATGAAAGCTATAGGAATTTTAAGAGAGATGAATCTTATGGAAAGAGTTATAGATCTCAGTCCTTATAAGGATCCGGATGAATTCCTAAAAAATATGGGAGCTGAAGCCTATGAGGAAAGAATAAAAAATGCTATTCCAGGCAGAATGTTTGAGATAGACCAGATTGCGGGTCAGTATAATATGAATGATCCGGAAGAAAAAACTTCATTTGTAAATAATACAGCTAAGCTTTTAGCGGGAATAGAAGATGTGTCCCAGAGAAGCAATTATCTTGATGCAGTAGCAAGAAAGTATATGCTGGACAGGGAGCTTTTGAAACAGGTAGTTACCCGTTATGGATTAGCTGGTATTTCTTCTAAATCTGTAGCAGAAGAGAATATTGAAAAAGCTGCAGTTAAGGAAGAAAGAAAAGTTACAAAGAATAAAGATCCTAATCAAACCTCTGAGGAAATACTTCTTACATGGTATGTTAACAGACCACAGCTTTTTAAAAAGCTGGAAGGTATCATAAGTCTTGAAGACTTTGTTGATGAGAAGGTTCATTTTATCGCAGAGAAGATATTTGAACAGTACAAAACAGATGGAGAAGTAAATCCGGCCAGAATCATAAATTGCTTTACAGATGCAGATGAGCAGGCGGTAGCTGCCAGTATCATGAGCAATGAGTTTAATCAGCTGTCAGGTCCTGAGGAGGAAAGCAAGGCTCTTACGGATATTGTCAAGAGGGTAAAGACAGCTTCAATTGATTACAGACTTAAAATGCCAGGTGCTGATTTTATCGGGCTAGCAAGAGAAAAAAATGGCATACAAAAAATAAAGATAACATTATAAGGATGGTATGTGAAAATGGCAACCAAGAAAAAAGTAACTGAAGAAGTAGCTGAAGTTAAAGATAAAGAAGTTAAAAAGCAAGCAGCTAAGAAGCCGGTGGCAAAAAAAGAAGAAAAAGAAACAAAGAAGCCAGCGGCAAAAAAAACTGTGAATACAGAAGAGGAAAAGACCAAGACAAAGAAGACAACAAAAAAGACTGCTGAGGAAGTAGTTGAAAAGGCACAGGCAAAGAAGACTGGTAAAGCAGCAACAAAGAAAGCAACGGTTAAAGAAGATGAGATAGGTGATGTATTAAAGAAGGCTGAGGCAAATGCATCAGATCTTACTGATGAAGATAAGCAGAGAATCCTTATGGAAAAGATCAACCTGCTGGTTTCAACTGCAAAAAAGAATAAGAACGTTATCATGGATTCAGATATCGTTGATACATTTGGAGAGTATAATTACCTTCTGGATGCAGATACAATGGGTAAGATCCTTTCATTCTTTGATGAGAAAAAGATTGACGTTCTTACTATCAAACCTGATGAAGAAGAAGATCTTCCAGATCTTGATGATGAAGATGATGATTTTGAAACAGATGATGATGAAGATATTGATGTAGAAAAACTGGATCTTACTGTTCCTGATGGTATAAACATTGAAGATCCGGTTCGTATGTATCTTAAGGAGATTGGTAAAGTACAGCTCCTTCTTGCAGACGACGAGATCAAACTTGCTGCAGCTATGGAAAATAAAGACATTGCTGAAGCACTTATGAAGGATTTCTTCATAGATGATGATCCAAACCGTGTCATTACTGATGAAGTGCTTGCTGAGTTCTACAAGTTACCACCTAATGCATCTCAGGAAGAGATCAATCTTTACGAAAGCGAAAAAGAAAATAAATATAATACATTTGTTGGCAAGAAGAAGAGCGATATGAAGAGAATCATCGCCGGGGGTGAAGCAGCCAAGCAGAGACTTGCAGAGGCTAACCTTCGTCTTGTAGTAAGTATTGCCAAGAGATATGTTGGACGTGGAATGCTTTTCCTTGACCTTATTCAGGAGGGTAACCTTGGTCTTATCAAAGCTGTAGAAAAATTTGATTATAGAAAAGGATACAAGTTCTCAACATATGCAACATGGTGGATCAGACAGGCTATCACAAGAGCTATCGCCGATCAGGCAAGAACTATCAGAATACCTGTTCATATGGTTGAAACTATCAATAAACTTATCAGAGTATCAAGACAGCTCCTACAGGATCTGGGACGTGAGCCAGCTCCAGATGAGATCGCAAAGAAGATGGAGATCCCAGAAGAAAGAGTTCGTGAAATCTTAAAGATATCACAGGAACCTGTATCTCTTGAAACACCTATCGGTGAAGAGGAAGACAGCCATTTAGGAGATTTTATCCAGGATGATAATGTTCCAGTACCATCAGACGCAGCTGCATTTACACTTCTTAAGGAACAGTTAAATGATGTACTTTATACTCTTACAGATCGTGAGCAGAAGGTCCTTCGTTTAAGATTTGGCCTTGATGATGGAAGAGCAAGAACACTTGAAGAAGTAGGAAAAGAGTTCTCTGTAACTCGTGAACGTATCAGACAGATTGAGGCTAAGGCATTAAGAAAATTAAGACATCCTAGCCGTAGCCGTAAGCTTAAGGAGTTCCTTGAATAATGCAGGAAATATCGATCAGATTAAAAATGATAGCTGATTTAGTCACACCCGGTGCCCGCGTTGCGGACATTGGGTGTGACCATGCTTATACGGACATTTATCTGGCTTCTAAAGGAGAAGTCGGATCTATTATCGCTATGGACCTAAGAAAAGGCCCATTAGAAAAAGCAAGAGAAAATGTAGCATCAGCCGGATTTAGTGATATCATAGAATTAAGATTATCTGACGGCTTTGAAAAGCTAAACAAAGGAGAAACAGATACAGCTATCATTTCAGGAATGGGTGGAAGACTTATAACATCCATAATAGGAAAAAGTGAAGCAGTATTTACTGAGGGGTATAGACTTATCTTAAGTCCACAGACTGAACCGGATATATTAAGGAATTATCTTTTAGAAGCAGGTTTTGTTATAGAAGATGAGGATATGTGCTTTGATGAGGGTAAATATTATGTTGCGATAATAGCAAGATATACTGAAAATGAGATTGAAAGAAAGCTTACTGAAGAAGAAGCTTTATATGGCCCTGTTCTTATTAAGAATAAAAATAAAGTGCTTTTAGAATATCTTGATCTGGAGATAAAGAAAAGATTAAAAGTTATTGAAGAATTAAAAAAACGTATATCAGATAACCTTAGAAAAGATGATCAAGGCTTTGATGAAAAGAAAAGATCTATGGATAAAAGAATAGATTTACTAAACAAGGAAATCGCGTCAATAAGACATATTTTCTAGGAGGTGGGTTATAATTGGAGAAAAATATAATGGAGTGCACTGTCTCATACAGTGATAAAAAAAAGAAAGTTGTGATCGAACGAAACTGTAGTCTGAAAAGTATTGTCGATGCTACAGTAGGAATGAATGACAGGCTTTACGTAGCTGCATTTGTGGACGGAAAGTTAAAGGAATTAAATTCAGAGGTCAGTGACTGCGAAAATGTAAGCCTTGTTGAAGTAACTTCTGTTATTGGTAATGATCTTTATAAAAGAAGTCTGCAGCTTCTGATGCTTAAAGCAATACACGATGTTATGATCGATGATACGAATTATGTTACAAGGGTAATGTATTCTTTAGGAAGAGGATTTTTCTGTAAGATCATTAAAGAGGACTTTTATATCACAGAGGAATTCCTTTTAAAAGTTAAAGAGAGAATGAATGAATTGGTAAAGGAAGACATTCCTTTCAGAAAATTAGTCATTTCAACTCAGGATGCCATAAATCAGTTTAATGAGAGAGGACTTTTTGAGAAGGCGGATCTCTTTAAGTATAGACGTGTATCTAAGGCAAATCTATATGCGATTGATGATTATCTTGATTATTATTATGGCTATATGGTGCCTTCTACAGGATATCTTACAGCATTTGATCTTCTTTCTTACGAGGACGGTTTTGTTCTTGTGGTACCGAAGAGACTTACTATGGATATGAATTTTACATATCATGCACCGGCAAAACTTTATCAGACATTAAGAGAAGCTGAAGACTGGGGCAGAGCTTTGGGTATCAGTGGTGTAGGCCAGATGAATAATCTTATAACCGAAGGAAAATCTAATCAGCTGATTCTTGTACAGGAAGCTTTGATGGAAAAAAAGATTGCAGATATCGCAGAGAAGATCAAGAATGAAGGAAGAAAAGTGGTACTTATAGCAGGACCATCATCATCAGGAAAGACTACATTTTCTATGAGACTTTCTGTTCAGCTGGCTGCTCATGGTCTTAGGCCACATCCTATTTCAATGGATAATTTCTTTAAGGAAAGAGTGGATACACCGAGGGATGAAAATGGACAGTACGATTTTGAGTCCATAGGAGCTATGGATATGGGACTTTTCAATGATGATATGAGAAGACTTATCCAGGGTGAAGAAGTGGATATGCCTGAATTTGATTTTATTCAGGGAAAGAAGATCTTCAAAGGAAATATGATGAAAATGCAGGAGGGAGATGTGCTTGTTGTTGAAGGAATACATGCTCTTAATCCAGTGTCATCAGAAAGTCTTCCAAAGGATAAGATCTTTAAGGTTTATATAAGTGCCCTGCAGCAGCTTAATATTGATGAACATAACAGAATTTCTACTACTGACACGAGACTTTTAAGACGTATCGTAAGAGATGCAAGAACAAGAGGAAATGATGCCAGAAGAACCATTAGTATGTGGGAGTCTGTAAGAGTTGGTGAGGAAAAGAACATTTTCCCTTATCAGGAAGAGGCAGATGTTATGTTTAATTCAGCCCTTCTTTATGAATTATCGGCTATAAAACAGTATGTTGAACCTCTTCTTTTCTGTGTTCCGCAGGACTGTAATGAATATTATGAGGCTAAGCGTCTTTTAAAATTCCTGGATTATTTCCTTGGAATTGATGTAAGCCTTGTGCCACAGAATTCACTTATGAGAGAGTTTATAGGTGGCGGCTGTTTCGGAATCTAAAAGCTGTCTTTGACCTTATAAATATATTGTGATATTATAAACATTCGAGTAGGATAGATGATCGCGGCTGGAATTATTCCAGGTGAGGAAAGTCCGGGCTTCGTAGGGCAGGATGCCGGATAACGTCCGGTGGAGGTGACTCCCAGGAAAGTGCAACAGAAAACATACCGCCAGTCTTTGACTGGTAAGGGCGAAAAGGCGAGGTAAGAGCTCACCGCTTGTCTGGTAACAGACAGGGCATTGTAAACCCCATCCGAAGCAAGACCAGATCTGAGGCTATATGGCTGCCCGTCATGCCTTGAGGTAGGTCGCTTGAACTCTGTGGCAACACATGAGTCTAGATAGATGATCATCCACGACATAACCCGGCTTACAGTCCTACTCTATAAAAAGAGCATGCCAATGCATGCTCTTTTTTTGCATCCCCATCTTTTTTGCGTTATAATATAGCTTGTCATTTTGTGTGATAAAATGCCTCTCGCACAGGCATTCAGGGGATGAAAGGAGAAGATTATGGACGCTATCGAGTGCATTAAATCAAGAAGAAGTATTAGACGTTACACAGAGGAGTTAGTAGATCATGAGACTATTGAAAAGATCATTGATATAGCCAGATTTGCTCCATCATGGAAGAATTCACAGACTGCAAGATATATTATTGTTGAAGATAAGGAAAAGATAAACAAGATTGCAGCTGAAGCATGCCTTAATTTTGAAGGTAATATGAAGACATTAGAAAAGGCAAATCAGCTTCTTGTTCTTTGTTCAAAGATAAAGAGAAGCGGATATGAGAGAGATGGATCATTTACAACATCTAAGGGCAGCAGCTGGGAAATGTTTGATGCAGGAATTGCAGCTCAGACTTTTTCACTTGCAGCAAATGTGTATGGAGTTGGTTCAGTAATGATGGGAATCTTTGATGAAGATAAGGTTAAGGAAATCCTTGAAATACCTGAGGATTTAAATGTATCCTGCCTTCTTTCATTTGGATATCCTAAGTTCATTCCAGATCCAGTACCAAGAAAAGAAGTAAGCGACCTTCTCTTTTTTCAGTAAAAGATAAGAAAAGGAAATAAATTGTTTTGAAGAAACTATTCATAGCCGAGAAGCCATCCGTTGCCCAGCAGTTTGCAGCTGCTTTGGGAGTCAGCGGAGGCAGAAAAGACGGCTACATAGAACAGGGAGATATCATAGTGACCTGGTGCGTAGGACACCTTGTAACTATGTCTTATCCTGATGCATATAATGAAAACTTAAAAAAATGGAGCTTTGATACTATTCCATTTATACCTGATGATTATAAGTATGAGGTTATACCGGCAGTAAAAAAGCAGTTTAATATTGTAAAAGATCTCCTTAATAGAGACGATGTAGCAACCATTTATGTATGCACCGACTCGGGACGTGAAGGAGAATATATATATAGACTGGTTGATATGATGGCCAAGGTACCTGATACTAAGGATAAAAGAAGAGTCTGGATCGATTCCCAGACTGATGAAGAAATAAGACGCGGAATAGAGGAAGCAAAGCCGGAGAAAGAATATGATAATCTTTCAGATGCAGCATATCTAAGAGCAAAAGAAGATTATCTTATGGGTATAAATTTCTCAAGAGCCTTATCCCTTAAATATTCTTATGTGGTTAAGAACTATCTGGGACTTGATAAATGTGTCATCGCAGTAGGACGTGTTATGACCTGCGTACTGGGGATGATAGTAAGAAGGGAAAGGGAGATAAGGGAGTTCACTCCAACACCTTTCTACAGGATAGTATCAAAGGTTGGAAAAAAGATTGAAGAGGCTGATAACCAGTCACTTTTTGAAGCAGAATGGCGTGCCATAGAAGGAAGCCGTTTCTTTAACAGTCCGATCCTTTATAAGGAAAATGGTTTTAAGAAAAAAGAAGATGCTGATAATCTTTTGAATTTCTTAAATGAGCCAGTGCCTGTTACTCTTAAGATTGAAAAAATAGAAAAGAAGAAGGAAAAGAAAAATCCTCCGCTTCTTTATAATCTGGCTGAATTACAGAATGACTGCTCAAAGATATTTAAGATAAACCCATCTCAGACCCTGGATATTGTACAGGAACTCTATGAAAAAAAGTTAGTCACTTATCCAAGAACAGATGCCAGAGTTTTATCTACTGCTGTAAGTAAAGTCATTGATTCAAATATCAGAGGACTTACCAGATATGAAAAGTTAGCTGCATTTGCAGAACATATCTTAAAACTTGGCGGATATAAAAATGTTGCCAAGTCTAAGTATGTAAATGACAAGCTGATAACGGACCACTATGCCATAATTCCAACAGGGCAGGGACTTTCAGCTCTTAACTCACTTACGCCTGTAAAGGCGGGGGTATATGAACTTATTGCCAGAAGGTTTCTTTCAATTTTCTATCCTGCAGCAGAATATGAGAAAGCTACAGTTCAGTTAGAAAGAAATGAGGAACATTTCTTTGCAAACTTAAGAGCACTTGTAAAGCCTGGATATCTTATGATAGCGGATAAGAATTTCGCTAAAAAGCAGGCTGAGAAAGAGGCGAGAAAGGCTGGGAATGTGTCCGGAGACAGTGCTTTGAATGAAGAGGCTGTGTCTCAGGAAAATTCTGAGGACGATAATGCAAAGTATGACCCAGAGGAAGCTCTTAAATATATCCAGAACCTTAGAAAAGGAAGTGTTCTTAGCTGTAATGGCTTTGAAATAAAGGAAGGAGAAACATCAGCGCCGAAGAGATATACTTCAGGTACTCTGATCCTTGCTATGGAAAATGCCGGACAGCTTATTGAGGATGATGACTTAAGAGAACAGATAAAGGGCAGCGGTATAGGAACATCAGCTACAAGAGATGCAATTATCAGTAAGCTGGTAAATAATAAATACATAGCTCTTAATTCCAAGACACAGGTTGTTACACCAACCTTCCTTGGGGAGATAATAAATGACGTAGTAACTTATTCCATCAATGGACTTCTTAGGGCGGATCTTACTGCCAGCTGGGAAAAGGGACTGACAGGAGTAGCGGAAGGTAACATTTCCAGTGATGAGTATTCATCAAAAATGGGAGATTATGTCATTAAATATACCAATTTCGTAAAAGGCATAAGGAATCAGAATCAGATGACCCAGGTCTTTGATAAGGTTAAGCCATTTTATGAAAAGGAATTAAAAAAAGAAAATAAAGAAAGTAATAAAAAGAAGGTTAAATCATGAGTCACGTAGATGAAGCAAAAATTAGCAGTTTATATGACCTTAGCCATACAATGGCAGCTAAGGAATTAGAGGGACTTACATATCCATGGGAAATGCTTCCTCTTATCAAGGATACTATCTTAAAGATTGGGGCAACTCTTGGAGATGATTATATAAGGCGTGGGGAGAATGTATGGATCCATAAGACAGCAACTGTATTTGAAAGCGCTTATATCAATGGACCAGCCATAATCGGCGCTAATACTGAGGTTAGACAGTGTGCATTTATAAGAGGCAATGCTCTTATCGGCGAAAACTGTGTTATCGGAAATTCAACAGAATTAAAAAATGTTATCATTTTCGATAATGTTCAGGTTCCACATTATAATTATGTGGGAGATTCAATCCTTGGCTATAAGTCACATATGGGAGCCGGATCTATCACATCTAATGTTAAGTCAGACAAGACTCTTGTAGTGGTTAAAGGATATGATGAATATTCAGATATCGCTATTGAAACAGGACTTAAGAAGTTTGGAGCAATGCTCGGCGACCATGTAGAAGTTGGTTGTAATTCAGTTCTTAATCCAGGATCAGTAATTGGCCGTAACACTAATATCTATCCACTTTCACCTGTTAGAGGTTTTGTTCCTTCTAACAGCATTGTAAAAACAGGAAATGTAATAGTAGAAAAAAAGAATGACTAATTATTATTCAGCTTGCAAGCTCTGTCCTAGGAAATGTTCCGTGGACAGGGCTCAAGGTAAAACAGGTTTTTGTAAAATGCCGGAAGAGATCCATATTGCAAGAGCATCTCTTCATATGTGGGAGGAGCCATGCATTTCTGGAAAGGAAGGTTCCGGCACTATATTTTTTACAGGATGTCCCATGGGATGCGTATTTTGTCAGAACTATGACATTTCTCATGAAAAGTCAGGACTTCCTATTGATGAAAAAAGGCTTATAGAAATCTTTTATGAATTAAAAGAAAAGGGAGCCAATAATATAAATCTGGTAACAGCGGATATTTATATCCCTACAGTTGCCAAGGCGATAAGACAGGCTAAGGATGAAGCATTTTGCCTGCCTTTTGTTTTAAATACAAGTTCTTATATTGAAGTAGATACGCTTAAAATGTTAGAAGGACTAATTGATATCTATCTTCCGGACTTTAAATATATAAGATCTTTAGATTCGAAAAAATATGCCCTGGCCCCGGATTATCCTGAGGTGGCAAAGCTTGCCATAGCAGAAATGGTGCGGCAGATAAATACAGCCGGGGGCGTGGCATTTGACGATAGAAATATGATGAAGCGAGGCGTGATAGTAAGACATTTGCTTATGCCGGGAAAGCTTCTTTCTGCAAAAATGATTGTAAAATATCTCTATGAAACTTATGGAGATACTGTCTATATATCACTTATGAACCAATATACACCATTAAAGGAACATATAAAGGATTTCCCTGAACTATTAAAAAAAGTATCTGAAAGGGAATATGATGAACTGGTGGACTATGCGTATGATCTGGGAGTTAGAAATGGCTTTATCCAGGAAGGCGGCACAGTAAGTGAAAGTTTTATACCAGAATTTGATTTTGAGGGAGTATTAAAAGATGGAAAAAAGAAATAAATGTCCACTTGTAAAAAAATGTGGCGGATGTAATTTATGTGGAGAGACATATGAAGAATATTTAAAGAAAAAAGAAGATGAATTAAATTCACTTTTAGGAGAATACACATCAGATTTATATGATCCTCATATCAGAGTACTGGGGATGAAAGATCCATATCATTATAGACATAAGGTAACAGCTGCATTTTCATATAAAAAGGGAGAGATAATCTCTGGAATTTATGAAAAGAACAGTCACAGGGTATTAAAGAGTGACAGCTGCTTTATTGAAAATGAAACTGCGGATAAGATTATCGTTACTATCAGAAGCCTTTTAAAGTCTTTTAAGATCAAGGTTTATGATGAGGATACAGGATATGGGCTTCTTAGATATGTAATGGTAAGAGTTGGCAAGGCAACAGGACAGGTAATGGTAATACTTGTTGTATCTGATCCGGTTTTTCCTTCAAAGAATAATTTTGTTAAGGAACTTGTGAAACGTCATCCTGAGATCACAACAGTTATCCTTAATGTAAATTCCAGAACTGACAGTATGGTCCTTGGAGAAAGAAATATCAAATTATATGGCCCGGGAAAGATTGAGGATAGTCTTTGTAATGTAAGATATAACATTTCACCTCAGGCATTCTTTCAGGTTAATCCTGAAATGACAGAGAAAATCTATAGAACAGCTATAGATTTTGCCAAGCTAAAGAAGACTGACAAGGTAATCGATGCATACTGTGGTATCGGGACCATTGCCCTTACTGCTTCTTCTCATGTTGAGGAAGTTACAGGCGTTGAATTAAATCATGACGCTATTGAAGATGCTATAGAAAATTCATATAAGAACCGTATCAAAAACGTGCGCTTTATTGCCGGAGATGCCGGAGATTTCATGCAGGAAGCAGCGGCTGATGGAGTTAAGGCAGACGTGGTATTTATGGACCCTCCAAGAACAGGAAGCACTTTAGAGTTTATCAATGCAATATTTGCCATGGAACCATCAAGGGTAGTATATGTTTCATGTAACCCTGAAACTTTGAAGAGAGATTTAAAACAGCTTACCAAGAAGTATAAAGTAAAGCGAATCATGGGATTCGACCAGTTCCCATGGACAGAACATTTAGAAAGCTGTGTGCTCCTCGAGCGTGTGAGCAACCGAAAAGCAGATTCTTATGTGAAACTGAATGTGAAGATGGAAGATTATTATCGGATTAAGGACGCGGAGAAGAAAACGGATGAATAAAGAGTGGTCAGAGCTCAACAAGCTCATGCAAAGTCAGAGAAAGAAAAGAGATACCTATGAAGAAGGTATCGATATACTTCTTGCATTGCGTGACGATCTTTGGGATACAATCATCTCTTTCAAAGAAGAATTAAACAGGGAAGAGTTCAATGCGATTCCATTCATCAATGCAGATGGATATCATAGCAAGACTATTATATATTCGCTGTGGCATATCTTTCGTATTGAGGATATCGTGGCTCACACATTAATCAAAGGGGATGAGCAGGTATTTTTCAGAGAAGGATATCAAAAGAGAATTAACTCACCTGTCATCACGACAGGAAATGAACTGGTTAAGCAGGAGATTGCTGACTTTTCAGAGCAACTCGATCTGGATGAATTATATTCGTATCTTTCCGATGTGAAGCGGAGTACAGAATCTATATTACGGGATTTATCATATGATGATCTGAGGAGAAAGATATCCGCAGAACGAAAAGAACGGCTGGAATCACTTTCTGTTGTCAGTAAGGAGGAGAGTGCGATATGGCTTATAGATTACTGGTGCAATAAAGATATTCGCGGCCTTATCCAAATGCCGTTTTCCAGACATTGGATCATGCATATTGAGGCTTGTCTAAGGATAAAGAAGAAAATCCATCCGTAACACATTTGGTTGAAAAACACGACGAAACCACGCATTGCGATTTGGATAAATATGTGATATACTATGATTACTAACACGCAATGCGAGGAAGAGAAAAATGGAAACTGCAAGACTAATTAAAGAACTGAGAGAAAGCACAGGGCTGTCACGTAAAGAATTCTCTGAACATACGGGTATCCCTGTTCGTACCTTGGAAGACTGGGAAGCGGGAAGGAGAACGCCTCCGGAATATATACCGAGGCTGATTGCCTATCAGTTGAAGTATGAGGAACTGATGAAAGGAAGGGGGGAGAAACTTTTATGAGAGATTTTGATAAGCAGATGGAAATGGTTCTCTATCATTCAGATGAAGGGGATGTTTCTGTTGATGCTTATATAATGAATGATAGCCTGTGGATTACTCAAAAGGCTATGGCAGAATTGTTTGGGGTCGATAAATCCGGTATCAGCAGACACCTGAAAAAGATATTTGCGAGTGGGGAACTTGATGAAAAAGTGGTTGTTGCAAAAATTGCAACAACCAGTCCGCATGGAGCAATCCCGGGTAAAACACAAGATAAAGAATCTATGTTTTATAATCTAGACGCGATTATTTCAGTTGGATATCGTGTGAATTCAATTAAAGCAACTAAATTTCGCATCTGGGCAACTACCGTTCTAAAAGAATACATGACAAAAGGCTTTGTTCTGGATGACGACCGCCTGAAGCAAGGGAAAACTGCTTTCGGAAAAGATTACTTTCGCGAGTTGTTGGAGCGTGTCCGTTCGATCCGAGCCAGCGAACGGCGTATCTGGCAGCAGATTACAGATATTTTTGCTGAGTGTAGCATTGATTACACAAAGGATTCCGAAGTGGCTTATCATTTTTATGCAACGATACAGAACAAGTTCCATTATGCGATCACAAATCATACCGCTGCAGAGATAGTATATGATTCAGCAGATCATGAGAAAGAGCATATGGGACTTACAACCTGGAAGAATGCTCCGGATGGCAGAATACTGAAATCAGATGTTTCGATTGCAAAGAATTATCTGGAGGAGAAGCAGATTCGCAGGCTGGAACGTGCGGTCACAGGATATTTTGATTATATCGAGGATATGATCGAGCGTGAGAATGTATTCACGATGGAAGAGTTTGAAAAGAGCGTAAATGCTTTTCTTGAATTCCGTCAGTACAAGATTCTTAAGGATAACGGAAGAATATCTCATAAGCAGGCGATGGATAAGGCAAATGCTGAATATGAGATATTTAACAAGACTCAGCCTATTGAATCAGATTTTGATAAGGCGGTAAAGAAAATGCTCAAGGAGCAAAACTAAATCGGACTATTCAAAACGCCAATGTGGCGGATTAGTGGCGTAATAGATGACGGATTGGTAAATGCATTAGTAGAAATGGTTCATGAGATGGCAATTCGGTTGCTCAGGCGGACAACAGTCGAAACCTGCCTTTTACTCGAGCGACTTTGAAATACGAAGGGACAGAGGTGATTCCAGAAATATTTGCAAAGCACAATAGACAGCCTTTGGAAAAGAATAAAAAGAATAAAGTCTATTTATATACTCGTATATCTACGTCCGTGCAGATTGACGGATATTCCTTGGATGTTCAGAAGACACGAATGAAAGCATTCTGTGAATTTAATGAATGTGAAATCGCTGGTGAATATGAAGAAATGTAAACCCCCAAATTGATAATAAGGAGTTAGAATAATATGCCACAGCAAAATATATATGACAATGACGCGTTTTTTGATATTTTTTCCAATCTTCGAAGTAGAGAGATTAATTTCAATGATGTTATCGAAACTCCAATAATCAGTTCTATGTTACCTGATTTATACGGGAAGAAAATACTTGATATTGGTTGTAGAATGGTTTGAGTTTAGAAAGAAAATGATAGAGGAAAATAAATAATGGTTTTACTGGTGGTTGATACTCAAAAAGGAATCACGGATGATAGACTTTATGGTTTTGAGGAGTTAAAAGGAAATATCAAGACTCTGATCAAAGCATCCAGAGAATGTGGTGTTGAAGTAATCTATGTGCGCCATGATGATGGGCCGGGTTCAGGCTTTTCAAAAGGAGATGATTCATTTGAAATCTATGAGGAATTTGCACCGCTGGAGGGAGAAAAGATTTTTGATAAAAATATAAACAGTGCGTTTCATAAATCAACTGGGCTGACTAAGTATCTTGAGTCAAGAAATATAAGCACTGTAATCGTAGTTGGACTACAGACAGATTACTGCATGGATGCCACGATAAAAAGCGGTTTTGAAAGAGGCTATAAAATGATCGTGCCGGAGCACTCGAATTCCACAAGGAACAATCCATATATGGATGCAAAAACCACATATGAATTTTATAATAAGAATATGTGGCCGGGAAGATATGCAGAATGTGTTTCGGTAGAAGAAACACTGGAATTGATCAAGAGTGAATTATTACCAACCTATTGACAAGCTGGGAATATGTAATATAAAATTACCTACTAAAATGATAGGAAAATATTTAATGTGATTTATGGAACAATAATTTAGAGGTAATTTATGGAACAATTTATATATTTAGATAATGCAGCTACAACTAAGGTATTACCAGAAGTTTTTGAAACAATGAAGCCATATTTTGAAGAACAGTATGGAAATCCGTCCAGCAGCTATATGTTTTCTGGAAAGATAGCAGGTAAAGTAGAGAAAGCAAGGGAGTCAATTGCCAAATTCTTAGGAGCAAAAAGAGAAGAGATTTATTTTACAAGTGGTGGATCTGAATCTGATAACTGGGCGTTAAAAGGAATTGCTGATGCATACAGTGATAAGGGAAAACATATTATTACAACAAAGATTGAACATCATGCAATCCTCAATACGGCAGAATTTTTAGAAAAGCATGGCTTTGAGGTGACTTATCTTAACGTGGATGAAAATGGATTTGTAAATCCTGCTGAGCTTGAAGCGGCCATTCGTCCGGATACAATTCTTATAAGCATTATGTTTGCAAATAATGAGATTGGAACAATAGAGCCTATTAAGGAACTCGGAAGGATTGCCCATGAACATGGAGTGCTATTTCATACTGACGCAGTACAGGCGTTTGGCCATCTGCCGATCGATGTAAATGAAATGAATATAGATATGCTTTCTGCTTCTGCGCATAAAATAAATGGTCCAAAGGGTGTAGGGGTTTTTTATATCAGAAAAGGTATTGAAATAAGTTCTTTAATCCATGGAGGCGCGCAGGAGAGAGGTAGACGTGCTGGAACAACAAATGCAGCAGGTATCATTGGTACAGCTAAGGCGGTTGAAATTGCCGCTACGAGGATGGAAAAGCGTACCATTTATGAAAGAAAACTAAGAGATTATCTGATCGAAAGAGTATTAAAAGAGATACCTTATACAGTATTAAACGGTGACAGAGAAATGCGTCTTTCCAACAATGCTAATTTCTGCTTTCGTTTCATCGAAGGAGAGTCACTTATGATCTTACTTGATCTTAGTGGGATTGCGGCATCATCTGGTTCGGCATGTACATCGGGAGCGCTTGACCCTTCACATGTGCTTTTAGCAATTGGGCGTCCTAAAGATATTGCGCGTGGATCTATCAGACTTACACTATCAGATGAAACTACAAAGGATGATATTGATAAGACAGTGGATGTACTTAAAAAATCAGTAGAGCGTCTTCGTGGTATGTCTCCTTTTTATGAAGCTTTTATAAATAAGCAGAAATGAATATAGATGTAGAACTGAATAAAGAAGTATTTATCTAAGAAAAAGAGGATTCTGTATTGGATCCTCTTTTTTAGTTAACTGAAAAAAGGTAACTAAGTAAGCTATCCTGTCAGCAAGAAAGCTGTTGCAGCATTCAGCGCATTAGTCCAGTTATTTTGCGAACGTTATATTAGTAACAACTTACTCTTCCTCTTCATAACTTTGCTATGGACTATAACAGACCATAGTTTTTGTCAATAACAAAAAGCTTGACGGCTAATTATAATTAGCCTATAATCTGGCTAAGAGGAGCGGCTAATTGTAGTTAGCTATTTTTTGGCAGAATTATATAGAATATAAGAATCTGTTCAAAACGAAAGGGGAGTTTGATGGATACAAAACAGAGGATTCTTGATGAAGCGTTGACTTGTTTTTCTGAAAAGGGCTATGCCAATGTATTTGTAAATGATATAGCAAATAAAGTTGGGATAAAGGCTCCATCATTATATAAGCATTATAAAAATAAGCAGGCTATATTTGATGCCATAATTGATGAGATGAACTTAAGATTTAAACAGCAGGCAGAGGTTTTAAGTATAGATGGCAGCAATCCAATGATAGATGCAGAAATATATAAAAAAATGGATGAAGATCATCTGGTTAAACTGGGAAGAGACCTTTTTACTTATTATCTTCATGATAGTTATACAAAGCGTTTTAGAAAGATGCTTACATTAGAACAGTTTAAGGATAAAGAGCTTGCGAAAGTTTATTCTCAGCAATATTTTGATATGCCGCTTTCTTATCAGGGAATGTTACTTGGAATGTTAGTGGCACAGGGAATACTTGCGGCAGACGACATTTCTGTAATGACACTTCAGTTTTATTCTCCAATATATATGCTTCTTACGGTTTGTGACAGAGAACCTGACAGAGAAAAAGAAGCACTTAAGCTGCTGGAAAAACATATCCGACAATTTGATAAAGTTTATGGGAGGACGATAAAATGAGGATAGTAGTTATAAATGGAACTGAGAAACATGGAGTTACATATAAACTTAAAGAGGCATTTCTTGATATATTTAGAGATGATGCAGTGATAACAGAGTTTTATCTCCCAAAGGATTGTCCAAATTTCTGCTGTGGATGTACCAACTGCTTTCGTGAAAAGGAGCATTTGTGTAAGGATGCCGCATATGTTCAAAAAATAGAGAAAGCCATGTTTGCAGCGGATCTTCTCATCTTTACATCGCCGGTATATGTTTATCACGCAACTGGAGCAATGAAGGCTATGCTGGATCATTTTGGTTATAGATGGATGCCTCACAGACCTGCTAAGAAAATGTTTGGCAAACGTGCAGTGATAATCACTCAGTGCCTTGGATCAGGCGTAAAAGAAACTGCAAAGGATATTAAGGACAGCCTTTCATGGTGGGGGATCAGCAGTATCAGGGTATGCAGTTTTAAATTAATGAGTGAGATCGACTGGGAAAAGCTTTCGGATAAAAAGAAAGATAAGATGTTATCAAAACTGAATAGTGTTGCAGAAAGAATAAAAAAGACAGATTTCACACGACCAGCCAGGACTTCACTTCTTACTAAAGCAAAATTTTATGTTGTAAGAATGCTGCAGACCAAACTTGGAAAAGAGAATCCAGAGTATACAGATTTTAAGTACTGGAAGAAAAATGGATGGCTTGATAAAGAGAGACCTTGGAGATAATATAATTTAAAGTAGAATATAATTTAAAGTAGAATATAACTTAAGAAGAGAGGAATAGATTAAATGAAAGCATACGAAAGATTATTAAATTACGTAGTTATACATACAACAAGTGATGAAAGTGTAGAGGAGACTCCTTCTACTAAAATACAGTTTGATCTTGCAAAAAATTTAGTTGAGGAGATGAAAGAACTTGGAATTGAGGATGCAGCAGTGGATGAGCATTGTTACGTTACAGGCCATATTCCTGCAACAGAAGGCTTAGAGAATGTTCCTGCCATCGGTTTTATCGCTCATTTAGATACAGCTCCTGACTGCTCAGGGGAAAATGTAAAGCCGGTGATACATGAAAATTATGATGGAGAAGATGTAGAATTAGGAAATGGTCGTGTCCTTACCAATAAGCTTTTCCCACATTTAAAGAGCTTAAAGGGAAGAACACTTATCACAACTGACGGAAGCACACTTCTTGGGGCTGATGATAAGGCGGGGGTTGCTGAGATCATGACTCTTTGTGAAGAAGTGATAAATAGTGATATGGCTCATGGAAAGATCTCGGTTGCATTTACACCTGATGAAGAAATTGGACATGGGGCTGAATTACTTGATATTAAAAAATTTGGGGCTGAATTTGCCTATACTGTTGATGGCGGAGCTGAAAATGAAATCGAGTACGAAAACTTTAATGCAGCGTCTGCAGCCTTTGTAATAAAAGGTGTAAGTGTTCATCCTGGAGACGCAAAAGACCGTATGGTAAATGCAGCTCTCGTAGCCTGCGAGATCTCTGCTATGTTACCGGCAGCGGAAACACCAGCCCATACAGAAGATAGAGAAGGATTCTATCATCTTACAGATATCAAGGGAGATGTAGAAAATGCAGAGATCGCCTATATCATAAGAGATCATGACTGGGGACTTTTTGAAGCAAAGCTTTCGACTCTTCGCCTGATTGAAAAAACAATAAATGAAAAATACGGGGAAGGCACAGTAACCCTAACAATCAATGAACAGTATAGAAACATGATCGAAAAGATAAGACCACATATGCATATAGTGGAAACTGCAAAAAAATGTATTAAGGACCAGGGCTTAGAGCCATTGGAAGTTCCGGTACGTGGAGGGACTGACGGAGCAAGACTTTCCTTTAGAGGACTTCCATGCCCAAACCTTGGAACAGCAGGATATGCATTCCACGGACCATTTGAACATATCACAGCCGAAGGAATGGATAAGGTAGTTGAAATCCTTACCGCGATTGTTAAAGAGTATAGTAAGCAGTAGTTATTTGGAGTGGCGAATTCAGGTTTACGACTTGTAAATTACATAAATTGCGTAAGCAAAGGAGTAAGATATGCTTTCAATTGATAATTTTTTATCCAGCAATAATATGCGACTTGATCAGCAGTTAAAGTTTACTGCAGAGATTGACAAGATGACTTCAATCCTTAGAAGGACAGTGCTTATAGATCAGAGCAGACGTGAAAATGATGCTGAGCATTCCTGGCATATAGCTGTTATGGCTATGCTTTTTTCTGAATATGCAAAAGAGACAGTGGATATTGGTCGTGTAGTAAAAATGTGCGTTGTCCATGACTTGGTTGAAATTTATGCGGGAGATACATTTGCCTATGACACTGCCGGAAATAAGGATAAGGAAGAAAGAGAGAAGAAAGCGGCGGATAAATTATTTGGAGAACTTCCGGAGGAACAGGGAAACATGATAAGAGAACTCTGGGAGGAGTTTGATAAGATGGAAACATCTGATGCAAAATATGCTGCCTGCATGGACCGACTCCAGCCTTTCCTTCATAATACTCTTACTGCAGGTCATACCTGGGCTGAAGGGGAGACAAATCGTTCGTCAGTGGAAAAGAGGATGGAAATAATAAGAGACTTTATGCCAGAGGTTTATAAATGGATAGAGGCTAATCTTGACAGGGCAGTGGAAAGAGGATGGTTAAGAAAATAATGGAGTGGCAGTTGAAAAGAAATAATTGACCTCTTAAGGTTATATTTTACTTTATAGATAGAATCTGACACATAAAGGAAAAAATCATATATTATCAGGCTACATTAATTATTAAATGTAGCAGGAGGTAATATATGATAAAAGGGATTGACGTAAGTGCCTGGCAGGGGACTATTGATTGGAAAAAAGTAAAAGGATCGGGAATTGAGGCAGTAGTAATAAAGGCGGGTGGAAGCGACGACGGATTATATACTGACAGCAAATGGGAACAAAATTATAAAGAGGCAAAGGCTGCGGGACTTCATGTTGGTGCTTACTATTTTGTTGGAGAGAAATGTATAACTAAAGCAGATGGGGAAGCGGATGCAAGAAGATTTCTCAATATGCTTAAAGGAAAACAGCTGGACTTTCCAGTCTATATTGATGTGGAAGCTACAAGCCCTAGTGATAAAGCAGGTGCAACAGAGGCTGTTGTTGCCTTCTTAGAGCTTCTTGAAAAGGCGGGTTACTTCGCAGGCATCTATGCCAGTGAGGTAAGCGGATTTAGAGACAGGCTCGATGACAGTAAGTTAAAGAACTATTCTCATTGGGTAGCCTGGTATGGAGATGATGAGCCGGCAATCGATTATGGCGGATGGCAGTATTCAAGCGAAGGCAGAGTAAATGGAATCGATGGCTATGTGGATCTGGATAAGTTTTTTGACTTTTCAGATACCATAATCAGCGGGGGATTTAATGGATATTAATGAACTACCACTTTCCTAAAGGTAATATTTTTTTGCTTCACAAATTAAACTGGTTATGCTATAGTTCATCAGTAACTTTTTTAATGGAGCAAAAAATGAAATCAGTAACAGAAAATAACGACAATAGAAAAAACGAAAAAAAATATGTATTCCTGCTGTTTGTTGCAGCATTTTTCTGGGGGACTACATTTGCAGCTCAGAGCATAGGAGCAAAGAATGTAGGAGCATTTACATATCTTACAGGAAGAAGTTATATAGGAACTATAGTGCTTCTTCCTTTTATTGTGTTTAGAGATAAAAAAGAAAGAAAAATTATCACAGAAAAACTGACAAAGGAAGACAAAAAGAAAAGTGTTAAGGCGAACATAAAGGCAGGACTTGTATGCGGAATGCTTTTATTTTTTGCCAGCTTTACTCAGCAGTACGGGCTTGCCTTCACCACGACAGCTAAGGCAAGTTTTATAACAACTCTTTATGTAGTGCTGGTTCCGGTCATATCACTGATAAGTGGGATAAAGCAGGAAAAAAAGATATGGTTTGCGGTGGCGTTAAGCCTTATGGGACTATATCTTTTAAGTATAAATGGCTCATTTAAGATTGGAATAGGAGACAGTCTGGTCATTCTTTGTGCGATAATCTACGCTTTGCAGATAATGGCAGTAAATCATTATTCAAAAAAAGCTGACAGCCTTAAACTGACAGCAATCATGTTTTTTGTAGTGGCATGTCTTTCTACAGTATCTATGTTTATTTTTGAAGAGCCAGACATGGAATCAATAAGAAAGGCTATGTGGTCCATACTATATGCAGGAATATTTTCAAATGGTATAGCATTTACGTGTCAGGTGATCGCACAAAGAAAAGTTAATCCTTCATCTGCAAGTCTTGTTATGTGTCTTGAAAGTGTATTTGGAGCCCTTTCGGGCTGTCTTCTCTTAGGAGATAGATTATCGGGAAGAGAAATATGTGGATGTGTACTGATGTTTTCAGCCATTCTTGTATCGGAACTAAAATTGCCACAGATTAAGATGAATATCCCGGTGGTATCTAAAGAAAAAACGGTTTCTGAATGATAAGTAAATTTCATTGTATTTATATTTTGTATTGAAAAAATGTGACCAATAGATTAGAATTTGAGTGCACAAACACATGAGGAGGTTTATAGATATGGGATTTGAACAGTATCCAAGAATCAGTGCATATATTCAGAGTAAAGGTGGCGTTAAAAGAGGCGCACTTAATAAGAAAGCTTATGATGAAGGAATGGAAAGCTGGAATAAGCTTACTCCTGACGAATATCAGAGACTTGAAAATGAAGTAGACCAGGGATTTAAGATTTTTGATGCTTTAGTAACACCTACAGCCATAATCATCACAAAGCTTAAAACAGCAAAAGTAATACCTGTAAGGGATATTCTTTGGATGTATCCACGTGTTGTGACAACACGTTATTATTTTATTCCTACTACTAAGACACATAATCTTTTAGTTATGGATAGATATGGTGAATATGAAACTCTTGGATATACAACTACAGGCGGTTTTTCAAAGAAGACACCTGTAGATGACGCACTTAAGACAATTAAGAGCATATTAGACCTTACAAGAAAAGGTATTGTTTATGGTTATAATGACCAGGTAGCTAGTGCTGTAGAGACTAATCTGCAAGGATTTGCTGCACATGTAGATTCTAACAGCTAAGCCGTCAATCGGCACATTAGTCGAGTTATTTTGCGACAGTTAAGCTAATTTACAACTTAAAAGAACAATGAGAAAGCCTGTGATAATTCCTATTATGGAAATTTTTGCAGGCTTTGTTTTTATTACATGAGGGATAAGTTCCAAAAAAATGATATAGATTATCATTCCACTGGCCATAGCTACAAGGCAGCTGATAACATTTTCGGTCAGATGCTTTGCAATCAGTTTCATAAGTATTCCGCCGATAAGAGTTGAAACAGTAACGGATGCAAAAACAGCAATTTTCTTAGCCTTCTTTGAATCTGCCAAAGTTGAATAAATAAGCATGCCCATAGGAATATTATGAAGAGAGATACCTAAGGCAAATATAGCTCCCTTTTCAAATGAAGAAAGGGAAAGACTATATACTGTCATTCCTTCAACAATATTATGAAGGATTACAGCAAGAGCGGAAATGAGACCGATATGAGCTGCATTTTCTGTATCATGATTCTCATCAGTATCTTCATGATCTGGAACAAAGAGATCTAATAGCTTTAAT
Source organism: uncultured Lachnospiraceae bacterium (assembly GCA_902789175.1). Taxonomy (GTDB): domain Bacteria; phylum Bacillota; class Clostridia; order Lachnospirales; family Lachnospiraceae; genus Eubacterium_Q. The sequence goes on along the minus strand of CADANF010000014.1, from coordinate 31,998 downwards.
AAAACAAAACCAATGGCTGTAAAAACTATAGGGATCAAAAGCCCCACCTCGTGAGAAGATTCTAAAATCTCAGGTACAAGATCGAAAGTCATAAGAGAAAATAATGAACCAAGTGCAAGAGCGATAGAAAGATGCTCAATAGTCTCCGGGTTCTTAAATAATTTAATTATAACTGCGCCGGCGAGTATTGATATTCCGGCGATAAATGTAATAAGTAATGCCATTTATAAACTTCCTTTATGTTTTATTCTATTCTTTTTTAGTCTATACAATCTGAATTCTCTTAATACCTGCGCATTCGTCGCAGATTCCGTAAAAAACAGTTCTCATAGGATCCAGATGAAATGAATGTTCTCTTAACATATGATCTTTAAATTCATCTACTTCCTTGCAGTGAAGATGAATTAATCTGCCGCATACTTCACATCTTAAATGATAGCAGGTGCCTTTTGGAGAATGTGACTCAGGGTCAAGGTACTGATAATATGCCGCACTGTCCTTATCAATATAGTATTTTGTAAGAATCCCTTCTTCTACCATTCTTTCAAGGTTTCTATAAACAGTGGCGGTGCCTATATTTTTATCCTTACCTGAAAATGCTGCGTCAATCTCTGCAGCAGTATAGTGTTTTGTAGGTTTGCTCTTTATATAATCCAGAATAGTATAGTAATGTTTTGTCTTATATTTTCCTCTTGAACCAGTGGCCATTTCACCCTCCGAAAATGATAATTTATTTCAAATTCAAAAGAAATATAACAGTCTTTAATCGAGCTGTCAATATAAATAAAACCACATAAATATTTTTAATATTGACATTTAATAATAATAGTTATATATTGAACATATGAACAAATGAACATATGTTAATAAGGAGGTAAAACTTGGGCGATATAAATAATAATGAAAAAGTTGAAAATATAGAAACACCAACAAATATCTGCAATGAAAGATGCATGCCTTGCGACGAATATCTGTATGATCTTTCAGAATTGTTCAGGATATTTGGAGATTCCACCAGAATTAAGATTCTCTATTCATTATTTGAAGGAGAACTTTGTGTAAATGATATGTCGGCTCTTCTTGGTCTCAGTCAGTCATCCATAAGTCATCAGTTAAGGATCCTTAAAGATGCAAAGCTGGTTAAATTTAGAAGAGAAGGAAAGAGTATCTATTATTCCCTGGATGATGAACATGTAAAGACAATACTTTGCATGGGTATGGAACATGTGGAAGAGTAAATAGATAACAGACTTTACAAAAAAACAGGAAAATTATTTAAAAGAAAAACAAAAAGAAAAACTAAGAAAAGCGAGGATAAATATTATGAAGAAAACATATAAGGTAGAAGTTGATTGTGCAGCATGTGCAGAGAAAATGCAGGAAGCTATTAAAAATACAGCAGGAGTAAAGGACTGTGTACTTTCATTTATGACTCTTAAGTGTAAGGTCGAATTTGAAGAGGGAGTAGATCCTGATGAAGTAATGAAGCAGGCAAGAGCTAATGTTAAAAAGATAGAAGAAGATATGGAGATTTATTTATAGAAATGACCGCTAAACAAAAGAAAAATCTATGGAGGATAATAATAAGCCTTGTACTTGTAACAGGGCTTATCATCGTTACCAGGCTGTTTAAAATCAATAAATGGATAGAGCTGCCACTGTTTCTTATCCCATATTTTATTGTGGGTTATGATGTTTTAAAGGCTGCAGTAAAAAATATAAAAAATGGAAGAGTCTTTGATGAGAACTTCCTTATGGCCATTGCTACAGTTGGAGCTATCGGAACCGGCGAGTTTCTAGAAGGCGTTGCAGTAATGCTTTTCTATCAGATAGGAGAGCTTTTCCAGAGTATAGCAGTAGGTAAAAGCAGGAAAAATATTGCCGAACTTATGGATATAAGGCCTGATACAGCAAATCTCTATCATGAAGACGGAACTATCACTGAGGAAGATCCGGATGATATTGAGATAGGAAGTATCATAGTAGTAAATCCGGGAGAGAAAATTCCTATAGATGGGGAGATAATCGAAGGAAGATCAATGATAGATACTTCAGCTCTTACAGGTGAATCAGTTCCAAGAAACGCTGAAACTGGAAATGAAGTTATCAGCGGTTGTATTGCTTTAGACGGAATGATAAAAGTGCGTACCAGTAAAGAATTCGGAGAATCAACAGTTTCAAAGATTCTTGATCTGGTGGAAAATTCAAGCCTTAAGAAAGCAAAGGCGGAGAATTTCATTTCAAAATTTGCAAAATATTACACACCGATAGTTTGTTATCTGGCCTTAGCCCTGGCAGTACTTCCACCGGTAGTATTACTTATAATGGGACGCAGTGCAGGCTGGACTGTATGGTTAATGAGAGCTCTTACATTCCTTGTAATATCCTGCCCATGTGCAGTTGTAATATCAGTTCCCCTTGGCTTCTTTGGAGGAATAGGCTGTGCATCTAAAAACGGAATCCTGGTTAAAGGTTCAAATTATCTTGAAATTCTTGCAGATACAAAGACTATAGTTTTTGATAAGACAGGAACTCTTACAAAGGGAGTATTTGAGGTAAATGGCATCTACCCTGAGAAAAGCATTTCAAAAGAAGAACTTTTAGAATTAGCAGCATATGCCGAAAGTGCAAGTAATCATCCGATAAGCGCATCAATTAAAAAAGCTTATGGAAGAGATATAGACCGCTCAAAGGTAAGCGAGATAGAAGATATAGCAGGACATGGAGTTGCTGCAAATGTATCTGGAAAAAAAGTTTACTTAGGCAACATAAAGCTGATGGAAAGAACTAATGCTCTTGTTTCAGAAGAACATAACGAAGGCACTGTGGTCTATATTTCAGAAGACAGCAAATACCTGGGATGTATAGTGATATCTGATAAGATAAAGGATAATACACCTAAAGCAATAAAGGATTTAAGAGAACAGGGTATTAAAACTGTAATGCTTACAGGAGACTCTAAGGCTGCTGCAAAAAAGGTTGCAGATGAGATCGGCCTTAGCAGTTATAAGGCAGAACTTCTTCCTCAGGATAAGGTTTCAAATGTTGAAAGACTTATAGGAGAGTTAGATAAGAAAGCTGTTAAAGGAGAAAGAAGTGACAGGCTTGCATTTGTCGGTGATGGAATAAATGATGCACCGGTACTTGCCAGAGCAGATATAGGAATTGCCATGGGAGGTATGGGACAGGACGCAGCAATTGAAGCTGCGGATATTGTTCTTATGGATGATGATCCGGCTAAGATTTCACTTGCCATGAGAATCTCAAGAAAAACTCTTAGCATAGTAAGGCAGAACATTGCATTTGCCATTGGAGTAAAAGTGATATGCCTTATCTTAGGAGCTCTTGGAATAGCCAATATGTGGATAGCTATATTTGCAGATGTAGGAGTTATGATACTTGCAGTTTTAAATGCAACCAGAACACTTACCATTAAAAAATGACATAAAATATAGACTGCCCGACATCGAGCCGCCAGGCGAGAGGGAAATGTAGGCAGTCGTCAGGCGAGAGGGAAATATATCAAAATGGCTGTGAAATTTTCTGTACTATGACAAGGTAGTCTTGACTAACTTGGGGCTCTTATTCGATAATAATTTTGTATGCAAAAAAGCATTTTGGTAGAAAAACTATTGAAAGGAGTTAAATAATGACTTATTCATCAGAAGTTAAAAACATGTGTCCTGTAACTCAGGGCGTACATCATGGTGCTGCTCCAATTCCAGAGGAAGCAAAGTGGGTACAGTCTAAGGAAGTTAAGGATATTTCAGGCTATACACATGGTATAGGCTGGTGTGCACCTCAGCAGGGTTGCTGTAAGCTTTCACTCAACGTTAAGGAAGGTATCATCCAGGAGGCTCTTGTAGAGACAATCGGATGTTCAGGTATGACACATTCAGCAGCTATGGCAGCTGAAATCCTTCCAGGACTTACAGTGCTTGAAGCTCTTAACACAGACCTTGTTTGTGATGCTATCAATACAGCTATGAGAGAACTTTTCCTTCAGATCGCTTACGGTCGTACACAGAGTGCATTCTCAGAGGATGGACTTCAGATCGGTGCAGGTCTTGAAGATCTTGGTAAGGGAACACGTTCAATGGTAGGTACAACATATGGTACTCTTTCAAAGGGACCTCGTTACCTTGAACTTACAGACGGTTATATCACAGAGATCGGTCTTGATGAGAACGATGAAATCATTGGATATAAGTATGTTAACTTTGGTAAGATGATGGACTTCATCAAAGCCGGTGATGATGCTAATACAGCACTTGAAAAGGCTTCAGGTCAGTATGGCCGTATCGCTGATGCTGTTCGTTTCATTGACCCTAGAAAACAGTAATTGTGAGGAGGAAAAAGAGACATGGCATTATTTGAATCATATGAAAGAAGAGAACCTCAGATTCTTGCTAAGCTTAAAGAGTACGGCATCAATTCTATAGAGGAATGTAAAGAAATCACAGAGGCTGCTGGTCTTGATGTATATCACCTCATCGAAGGCATTCAGCCAATCTGTTTTGAAAACGCAAAGTGGGCTTACACAGTAGGTGCCGCTATCGCAATTAAGAAGGGTTGCCGTAAGGCTGCTGATGCAGCTGCTGCAATCGGAGAAGGTCTTCAGGCTTTCTGCATCCCTGGATCAGTTGCTGATACACGTAAGGTAGGTCTTGGACATGGTAACCTTGGTAAGATGCTTCTTGAAGAAGATACAGAATGTTTCGCATTCCTTGCTGGTCACGAGTCATTCGCTGCAGCAGAAGGTGCTATCGGTATCGCTGAGAAGGCTAACAAGGTTCGTCAGAAGCCACTCCGTGTTATCCTTAACGGTCTTGGTAAGGACGCTGCATATATTATTTCACGTATCAACGGTTTCACATTTGTTGAGACAAAGTATGATCCATATACAAATACAGTAGAAGAAGTTTCACGTAAGTGCTTCTCTAAGGATCCTTCATCTCCAAGAGCACTCGTTAACTGCTACGGCGCTAACGATGTTTGCGAAGGTGTTGCTATCATGTGGAAGGAAAATGTTGATGTATCTATCACAGGTAACTCAACAAATCCTACACGTTTCCAGCATCCAGTAGCTGGTACATACAAGAAGGAAAGACTTGAAGCTGGTAAGAAGTACTTCTCAGTTGCATCAGGTGGTGGAACAGGACGTACACTTCACCCAGATAACATGGCTGCAGGTCCTGCTTCATATGGTATGACAGATACTATGGGACGTATGCACTCAGATGCACAGTTCGCTGGATCATCATCAGTTCCTGCTCACGTAGAAATGATGGGTCTTATCGGTGCTGGTAACAACCCAATGGTTGGTATGACAGTATCAACAGCCGTTTCTATCGAAGAAGCAGCAAAGGCTGGTAAGTTCTAAGTTTTACTTAGCAAAATATAAAAGATAATTTTGACTCCGCTCTGGAAACAGGGCGGAGTTTTTTGGTAATAGCAAAGAGAATGAAACATGTGATTGCAAGTATCCAAATAAACAATGTATAATACTAACTTGGTTTTTAATAGAATGGAGTTTTTAAAATGGCTAAGTTAGAAGAAGAAATTAAGAAGAGACGAACATTTGCGATTATCTCTCACCCTGATGCAGGTAAAACAACACTTACAGAGAAGTTTCTCTTATATGGAGGTGCTATAAATCTGGCAGGATCTGTTAAGGGTAAAAAAACAGCAAAGCATGCAGTATCCGACTGGATGGAAATTGAAAAACAGCGTGGTATCTCAGTTACTTCATCAGTTTTACAGTTTAATTATGATGGAAAATGTATCAACATCCTTGATACTCCTGGACATGAAGATTTCTCTGAGGATACCTATCGTACCCTTATGGCAGCAGATTCAGCAGTCATGGTAATCGATGGAAGCAAGGGTGTCGAGAAACAGACAATTAAGCTTTTTAAGGTATGTGTAATGCGTCATATACCTATATTTACATTTATCAATAAGATGGATAGAGATGCAAATGATCCATTTGAACTTATAGATGAAATTGAAAATGTCTTAGGAATAGCTACATGTCCAATAAACTGGCCAATCGGTTCAGGAAAAGGTTTTAAAGGAACATTTGATAGAAAAACTAAGGTTGTTTCTAAATTTACAGCCACCTCTAATGGACAAAAGCAGGTTGAAGAAGAAGATATATCAATAGATGATCCTTGTCTTCGTGAAGTTATAGGTGATGAGTATTATGAGAAACTTATGGAAGATGTGGAGCTTTTAGACGGAGCTTCAGCCGAATTTGATCAGGCAAAGGTTGATGCGGGTGAATTATCACCTGTATTCTTTGGATCAGCACTTACAAACTTTGGCGTTGAAACATTCCTGTCACATTTCCTTGCAATGACATCTTCACCTTTGGCAAGAAATTCAACAGAAGGAATTATAGATCCTGTAGAAAATCCATTTTCAGCTTTTGTATTTAAGATACAGGCTAATATGAATAAGGCTCATAGAGACCGTATTGCCTTTATGCGTATCTGCTCAGGAAAATATGATGCAGGAATGGAAGTGTTCCATATGCAGGGAAATAAGAAAATTAAACTTTCACAGCCACAGCAGATGATGGCAGAAGAAAGACATATTGTTTCTGAAGCATATGCAGGGGATATTATCGGTGTATTTGATCCAGGAATTTTCTCTATTGGAGATACTTTGGTGGCAGGCAATAAAAAATACTGCTATGAAGGTATACCTACTTTCGCACCGGAACATTTTGCAAGGGTTATTCAGCTGGATACCATGAAGAGAAAACAGTTCATTAAAGGTGTCGGCCAGATTGCTCAGGAAGGTGCAATACAGATTTTCCAGGAATTTAATACTGGTATGGAAGAGATAATTGTAGGTGTTGTTGGTACCCTGCAGTTTGATGTTCTTAAATTCCGCCTTGAAAATGAGTATAATGTGGACATTCGTTTAGAGCCACTTCCTTATGAGCACATCCGTTGGATTGAAAATAAGGATGAAGTTAATGTTAATCAGATAAATGGAACTTCAGATATGAAAAAGATTAAGGACTTAAAGGGTAATCCGCTTCTTCTCTTTATCAATGCCTGGAGCGTGGGAATGGTACAGGAGAGAAATCCTGAATTAAAGCTTACTGAGTTCAGTAGAAACTAGTTTTAGCTTGGCATTAACTAGCTATAAAAATGAGAGGAGAATGAATATGAAACAGTGGTATCAGATGAAAAGCAGTGAACTGCTGAAAGAAATGGAAAGCAGCTCGGATGGTCTTTCTAAAGATCAGGTAGAAGAACGACTAGCGAAATTTGGTAAGAATAAATTACAGGAGGGAGAAAGAAAGACACCTCTTCAGATCTTTTTTGGACAGTTTAAAGATCTGTTAGTTATTGTTCTTATCATTGCAGCCGTTATTTCTGCTATTACAGGAGATGTAAAGAGTACATGTGTAATCGTAGCAGTTCTTATCCTTAATGCAGTTCTTGGAACCCTGCAGGAAGTAAAGGCACAGAAATCTCTGGATGCACTTAAGAAATTATCATCACCACATGTTAAGGTAATGCGTAATGGGATTAAGGAAGAGATTGAATCTCAGGACCTTGTACCTGGTGATATAGTTCTTGCAGAAGCAGGAGATATGATAGCTGCTGATGGACGTATCCTGGAGAATTATTCTTTACAGGTAAATGAAGCATCACTTACGGGTGAATCTACCAATATAGATAAAAAAGAAGTTACATTTGAAGAGGAAGTTCCACTGGCAGATAGACTTAATATGGTTTATTCAGGAAGCCTTGTGACTTATGGTCGTGGAGTTATCTGTGTTACTGAAACAGGAATGAAAACTGAGATTGGTAAGATAGCTACACTTATGAATAAGACAAAGGAGAAGAAAACTCCTTTACAGGAAAGCTTAAATCGTTTTTCAGGCAGACTTGCAGTGGGTATTCTTATCATTTCAGCTCTTGTATTTGGAATTGAAATGATCCAGGGAATGAAAGTGTTAGATGCACTTCTTTTTGCAGTAGCACTTGCAGTTGCAGCTATTCCAGAAGCTCTTGGTTCAATAGTCACTATCGTTCAGGCTATGGGAACCCGTAAGATGGCTCAGGAAAATGCCATAATAAAGAGTCTTGCAGCTGTTGAATCTCTTGGATGTGTATCTGTTATATGTTCAGATAAAACTGGAACACTCACACAGAACAAAATGACAGTTCAGGAAATCTATATTGGTGAAGAAGTTTTAAAGCCTGAAGATATGGATTTAAAACAGCAGTTACATAGATACATGCTTTATAGCGCAGCTCTTACAAATGATTCTTCAATTGTTGATGGTAAGGGAATCGGAGATCCTACAGAATATGCACTCCTTGAAATGTTCCGTCATGTTAACGGATTTAAAAAGGGTGGCGATGATCTTCATCTTAGCACAGATGACCTTAGAGAAATGCTTGTAAGACATGGAGAAGTTCCATTTGACTCAGATCGTAAGCTTATGAGTACAAAGCATTATATTCACGGAGTGCCTACAGTATTTACTAAAGGTGCTTTAGATGTGCTTTTAGAAAGATGTAAAGAGATTCGATTAAAGGATGACAAGATCCGTCCTATTACAGATGAAGATAAGAAAAAAATCAAGGATCAGAACCGTATATTTTCAGAAAATGGGCTCAGAGTTCTGGCATTTGCTTATAAAGAAACAGATGAAGAACTTAACCTTGAAACAGAAAAAGATTATATTTTTCTGGGACTCATTTCAGAGATGGATCCACCAAGACCGGAATCTGTGGAAGCAGTTAAGAATGCTCATTCAGCTGGTATAAGAACAATAATGATAACAGGTGATCATAAGATTACAGCCAGAGCAATCGCTCGTCAGATCGGAATATTTGAAGAGGGTGATATGGCAGTTACTGGTATGGAACTTGATGCAATGACAGATGAGGAACTTGCTGAAAAGATTGAAAAAATATCAGTATATGCCAGAGTTTCACCTGAGAATAAAATCCGTATAGTAGATGCATGGCAGAAAAAAGGTAAGATCGTATCAATGACTGGTGACGGTGTAAATGATGCACCAGCTTTAAAACAGGCAGATATCGGTGTTGCCATGGGTATCACCGGAACAGAAGTATCTAAAGATGCTGCTTCTATGATCCTTTCAGATGATAACTTTGCTACAATAATCAAAGCTGTAGCAAATGGTCGAACTGTATATGCAAACATTAAGAATACAATACTTTTCCTGCTTTCAGGAAATCTTGCAGCTATTCTTACAGTACTTTTTACATCATTTGCAGGACTTTCGGTACCATTTAAAGCGGTACAGCTTTTATTTATTAACCTTGTAACAGATTCACTTCCAGCCCTTGCTATTGGTATGGAACCGGATGAAGGAGAGGTTCTTAAAGCAGCTCCACGTGATCCAAAGGCAAATCTTATGGATAAGTCATTTAATATAAAGATGATCCTTCAGGGGGCACTTATTTCTGTTGTGGTTGTTGTTGCATATCTTATTGGACATAAAGTAAGCCCGGCAATGGCATGCACTATGGCATTCCTTACTCTTACTATGGCAAGACTTTTCCATGGTTTTAACTGCAGAGGAAAGGGAAGCTTGATCAAGTTGGGATTTAGAAAGAATCCATATAGCTTAGGCGCATTTTTGATAGGAACAATTCTTGTGGCATTATCTGTATTTACAGTAGTAGGAAGAAATCTTTTTGCTGTATCTGTTCTTGGTAAGACAGAAATCATACAGATCCTTGGACTTGCAGTAGCCCCAACAGTTCTTGTTCAGATAATAAAAATTGTTAAAGAAAATATAAAATAATGTTGGAAGGGGCTGTCGCTTTAGATGATTAAATCTGGGCGACAGCCCCTTTTTTATAGTAGAAGAATCTGTATAAGAAAAAATATAACGCTTCGCACTGAATTTTTGACGTTTCGCTGAATTTTTGACGTTTCGCTAGGTAACAACACACAAATTTAAGTTGTTATTATATACTAGTATAACGTCACTTAAATAACTGAACCGAATGCTTGCCTGATTACATCGATAGCACACCTCAAAAATCCTCAGCGTAGCCCGCTACGCCTACGTTTTTTTCGCCGCAGCTTTTTTATATTGTAATTATATTATTAATAAGAGTATCTTTTAGTTTTTTTTCACAGGCTTTATTCAGAGGAAGTACCTCTCCGTTAGTCAAAAAGAGTAAATGATCAACGATATGATCAACAAAAGCTGTATTGACTAGAAAGCCTCTATAGCTAGGGAAAAAACCAAGTGGAATAAGTCTTTCATTCCAATGGAAGAGACTTCCATATATTGTTGTTATTCCATCAGTCGTGTGAAAGGATATATGCTGACTATTGATTCCGGTTTTGCTTATGTAGATCAAATTTGCTAAATCTATTTGTTTAATTGAATCATTATTTCTTATTAAAGTATATGCATGATGAGGGTTATAATAATCATTGCAATAATCATTTAGTAGTTTATAAAGCTGTTCATAATTAGAATCCTTAGATAAGAATGAATATGGATGTACAGACAGAATGTCTGTTAAATTATAAAGATTAGTGTTTTCTTCTCCTGTAAAAATAATAGAGCTATTGGTTAAAGTCATACTGCGGATTGTTTTAGCAAGTAGTATTCCCAAAGTTTCTCCAACTTTTAAATTGATAAAATAAAGAGCAAAATTTTTTTTAAAAATATCATTTATCAATTCTGATGAAGAACAGTATGAGTGAGTAGTAATATTAATTTTAATATTATTAATTGAATATTTAAGAATATCTTTAGATAACCTATCACAAAATAATGAGTCTGTATCACATATTGCAAATTCAAGATTCAGCATCGAAAATAGTTTCCCCCTAGTATTTTTTTCATTAACCTTATATCCAATATATCATATAGAAAGGCTTTTGCAATAGTGATTGTCGCAAGGCGAGACAGGTTTGTGATATACTATGTAAGAATGGAGGTAAATGCCATGTATTATCTTATAAAAGAAACACTTACAGAATGTACATTTGAAGAAATAAAAAAAGGCGAGTATCAGTATGTTGCAGTGCTGGATATGGAAGAGTGGAAAAATCAGCAGAACAGATTTGATATGGGCATTGAAATGGATATCAATACAGAGGATATTCATAATACAAAAGCGGAAGTAAACTATGATTCTCTTACTGGAACATTTTCAGTTCCAAGCAGAAGAGATATATGTGGAGATGATTATCAATATGCTTTCGCTCTGGATGAAAGGGGCATGGTTTTTATTGATTCCACAGGAGTAGTAGCAAGGATCCTAAAGAGGATAGCTCGCACAAAAAAGTGGAGAATGCCAAGTCTTGAAAGATTTATCTATGATTTCCTTGAAACAATAATAAATCGAGACCTTCATATTCTAGAAAGTTATGAAACAGAGCTGGCTGATATAGAGGAAGATATTCTGGATCCTTCTACAGAGACAGACTTAACAAGAGTAAATGAGATAAGAAATGATCTGAGAAATCTTAGGATCCATTACGAACAACTGGTGGATTTAGGTCAGGAATTCCAGGAAAATGAAAATAACTTCTTTAAGCATGAGAATACAAGGTATTTCAGACTTTTTACAGACAGGGTGACCAGACTTCACGATTTTGCAGCATCACTTAGAGATTACACCATGCAGCTTCGCGATATGTACCGTACTCAGATTGAAGTAAAGCAGAACAGGATAATGACTATCCTTACAATAGTTACAACTATTTTTATGCCTCTTACACTTATAGTAGGCTGGTATGGAATGAATTTCAAATATATGCCTGAACTTGATACAAGATGGGGATATCCGATAGTAATAGGAGTTAGTGCCTTTATCATATTTTCAGGATTATTATTTTTCAAAAAGAAAAAATTATTATAATAATAACAGAAATCTGAGTGATTCTGATATGTACCCTCTTTACTGGACGACCAGTAAGGAGGGGATTTTATTTGGTATAGTAGCAGAGGTATTTTTTTGTCATAAAATTATCACACTGAGTTTACATAAGGTTGATTGACATAAGGAACGCATATTATATAATTATTATAAGAAATTATATACTTTTGGCGTATGTGTTTAGTGGAAAGAAATGATGGTTGTACTTAGGAAGGGATAATGCGTGTGGGGTCAACGCATAGGCTTAATTATGATGAAAGGAAAAAGAAAAAGATTTAATAAAGGGTTTACATTAGTAGAATTAATAGTCATTCTGGTTATTCTTGCGGTACTTGCGGCTGTTTTTGTTCCTTCACTTCTTGGATATATTCTTAAGGTAAATCAGAAAAAAGAGATTAACAATGCCCGTACATTACTTGAAGCAACTCAGTCACAGTTAGTTGAGTTGTATGCTGTGCAAGGGGGACTTCCTGAAGGAACACCGGTTATTTCTGGTGGTCGTCGTGGCGTAAACAATGGTAAACCTAATGATGATTGTGATATTAAGGAAACACAATTTGCTAGTCAGGTACTAGATCTTGTAAGTATGGATGGAATAGATGTAACAAGCAAAAATGGAAAACCATATTTATTCATGTTTGCTGTTGGAAGTAATGCAACTGGAACTGCATCTAAAACCAAAAATAGAGTTTCTGTGCATGATAAATATACAGTTTATTATGCAGTTTATATGGAGACAGAAAAATCATGTCCATTATATTATTATAATGGAGAATGGAGAAATGATAATCCGAGACCAGATAATGGAACTAAAATATTTGATGGTAGTAATATTGTTTCCTCAGGTCCATTAAAAGGAATGAGACTTCAGTATTATCTTTTAGTCAATAGATCCGGAATAGATTTTTATTCGAATGGTAAAAATGGATTCTGGCAAGTGTTAAAAGACAAATCTTTATATAATTAACAGCTATCTAAAAATGTGAGGATTTATATATAATCCCAAAAATAAACCCAGGTGTTAACTTTCACCTGGGTTTATTTTTACATAAGCACATTATAATTTTCTTTGTGAGCTTTTTTTATAGCTGTATCAATACACTGCTGTAGCTTTTCAAGCTTCTCTTCAGAAAGAGATGGAACATAGCATACATTATTCTTTTCCTTTAAGAGATCATAAAGAACTTTCTCATAAACAAGAATATTCTGATCCTCAAAGGATAAGATTTCCTTGATATCGGATGTAAAATGCATATTTGGAAGAGAAGATGTGTAAAAATGTTTCTTCTCTTTATTTTCTGTATCAAGCATTAATGAAATATATTTCTTTCTGCCAAACTGTTTTCTTGCATTTTCAACAAGTGTTTCAGGTGCAGCATTGATCTGGAAGAAGATAGGATCATTTATCATACAATCCAGAGCAATGAGTGGGATAAAGTTATTATCACCAAGCTTCATAAAATCATCGCGATTTATATTGTAGCAGATGATAGTATCGGCCTGATCACATTTATCATAGGTTTCATTATTAAGAAGGAGGATCTCAAATCCCTTCTTATGAAAATAATTTGAAAGACACTGGAATATAAGAAAACTTTCAGCGCTATTAAGTGAAGTCAGAAGTGAAGCATTATAAAATGCCAGCTGACTTTTCTTATTTGACTGATTTGCGGCAAGTGCTTTAGCCGCCGCATTCGGAGTATAGTCAAGAAGATTGATAACCTGAAGTACTTTCTTTCTTGTTTCGTTTGAAATTTTTACATCCGTACGATTATTTATTACATACGAAACAGTAGCAATCGACACACCCGCCGCATTTGCTACTTCTCTGATTGTTACTTTATCTCTTGCCATATTTAATACCCCTCGACTTATAAAACAGTTTAAACGTTTCACTCGTCTGTTATTATAAATTATTTTTTTATCTTATGTCAATATAACACAAAAGAAAGAAGAATGTAAATAAATGAAACTACTTCCTTGACGATTATTTATTAAAAAATTAAAATTATAACATAAAGGGATTAAAAAGTATTTAGGGAAATCCAAATTAGTGCTAAAGGAATGACCATTATGAAAGAATATAATTTTGATGAAGTAAATAAGGGACTTGTCAATTTCCTTGATAAGAGTCCAAATGCATTTTTTGCAGTTGATAATGCGGCTGAAATGTTAAAAGAGGCTGGAGCAAGAGAGCTCTATGAAAGAGATGACTGGAGTATCATCCCAGGCAGAAAATATTTTGTAAAGAGAAATGATTCAGCTATCATTGCTTTTGAAATCCCAAAGAAGGATTTTGCTGGGTATATGATCATGGCCAGTCATTCAGATTCACCGGTATTTAAAATCAAAGCAAATGAAGAGATCGTGGTAGAAAATAAGTATGTTAAGCTTAATATTGAAAAATATGGCGGAATGCTTATTAATCCCTGGTTCGACAGACCTTTATCTCTGGCAGGAAGAGTGATAATAAAGACTGATGAAGGAATCAGGACAAGACTTGTAAATATCGATAAGGATCTGCTTATCATTCCTAGTCTTGCTATTCATATGGATAGAGATGCTAATCAGGGACATAAGATAAATGTTCAGAAAGAACTTCTTCCACTTTTCACTGATGTTTCTTCAGAAGATAAAACAGAAGATAAAGAAAAAAAGTCACGCCTCCTTGGTGTTATAGCATCGGAACTGGGAATAAAAGAAGAAGATATAATAGATACTGATTTGTATTTATATAACAGGATGAAAGCATCAAAGGTTGGACTTAATGGAGAATATATCTCAAGCAAAGGATTAGATGACCTTTCATCAGCATATGCTTCTCTTAAAGGATTTATTGATGCTTCACCAGAAAGCAGTGCTGCAGTATGTGCGATATTTGATAATGAAGAAGTAGGAAGTGGATCAAAACAGGGAGCTGCCGGAACGTTTCTTAAGGATGTAATAGATAGGATAAATGAAGTCTTTAGTGAGGTATCACCGAAGAGAAGAGTAGATAGAAGCTACATGATATCAGCAGATAATGCTCATGCGGTTCATCCTAATTTTTCTGAAAAATCAGATCCAACTAATAGACCATTCCTTAATCAGGGAATTGTGATCAAATATAGTGCAAACCAGAAATATACAACAGACGCGGTTTCATCAGCAATATTTAAGACTATACTTGAGAGAAATGATATTCCTTACCAGACATTCTTTAACAGATCAGATATGCTGGGAGGTTCAACATTAGGAAATATAGCTCAGAGCCAGATCTCTGTTAAGTCAGTTGATATTGGTCTGCCACAGCTGGCAATGCATTCACCATATGAGACTCAGGGAGCAAAGGATACGGCATATCTCTATCTTGCTGCAAAATGTGCATTTGAAAGTGGCTTAGATTATAATGATGAAGGCGATATTATAATCTTATAGAATTAAGTGGTGATTTTATAGTTTTCGGGGGGGATTACTATGGAGAAGAACTTATATGAAACAAAAAAAGAAATAAGCAATCAAAGAGGCAGGATCTATCTTGCCTCCTTGTTCTTTATGTTTGGCGGTTTTTATTTTGTAAATGTATTTATCATGCATATAAGTGTTTCAATAATACTTATTAATCTTTTTTTAAGCATTTTATCATTTGCCATTGGAACATTATTCTATAACAGGATCCTTATTAAAGAAAATAAGTATCTTGAAGTAAGAAAATATGATGAAGAAGCGATAGTTTATCTTCATAGATTATCAGATAAATATATCAAGAGGACATTTAATTCACTGGCGGTGATATTTGTTGTTATCTTCGGCCTCTTTATTAATAATGTCTCTATGGTGCTTGGTGGAAGAATTCGGTACAGAGAGATCTGGATGTCATTTGCATCGATATTTGTAGTGCTGGAAATTCCGGTTTTCCTTCATATAAAGGAAGCCTTATGTTCCAGACTTATTCAGGCAAGAATTGACATTCCTGACCATGCAACTGTTATAAAACATTTAAAGATATATTGGCTTGGTTCAGCCATATACTGGCTTTCTAATTATACATTCATAATCATTTTTCAAAGAAAAGTAAGATCGCTTATAGTTGTTTATATAATACTTACGGTCATATATTTCACCTTGGCGATAATCTATAATAATACTCTTAGAAAACAGATAACCTATGAAAATCTGGTGATAAATATACCCAGGATCTTATTGTATGCCTGTATGTTTATCATTATCATTCTGGGATTATATATGCAGAAGGATACATGGTTAACTTTGGATTATATAACAAAAACTCCTAAAGTCGTTCATACTGAAGATAAGATAACTTATGAAGATAAGACAGGGGTTTATACCATAACTGCAAAAGAGGATGACTTTAAGATACTTCAGCTTACTGATATCCATCTTGGAGGAAGTCTTTATTCCTATAAGGAAGATATGATGGCATTAAAGGCAGTGTATGAGGAGATTGAGTACACCAGGCCGGATTTAGTGATAGTGACAGGGGATCTTACATTTCCGGTGGGAGTAATGTCCATGTCTTTTAATAATACGGCTCCGGTAAGTCAGTTTGCACAGTTTATGCGAAATATGGGAATTCCATGGGCATTTACCTACGGCAATCATGATACGGAAAATATAGCGACAGGAAGTAAAAGCGATCTGAATTCATTATATAAATCCTTATCTTTTTACACTTCAGAAACGCTTCTTTATCCTTATTCCCAGCCACCTATAACGGGGAGAAACAATCAGCTGATAGAATTAAGAAATGCTGATGGAAGTTTGAATCAGGCTCTTTTTTTGATCGATTCTAATGCATATACCGGCGATGGTTTAAATGAATATGATTATATTCATGATGATCAGGTATTATGGTATAAATCCCAGATTGAAAGATTGAATGACATGGAGGGACATAATGTATCATCGCTTGTGTTTTTCCATATACCGCTTCAGGAATATAAAACTGCTTATGAGCTTTATGAAGCGGGAAGCAGTGAGGTTAAATATTATTTTGGAGAGAATAATGAAAAGGTAAAAGGGAAGGTATGCTGTTCAGATTATCCGAGTGATCTTTTTGATACCATGGTTGAATTAGGCAGTACCAAGGCAACATTTTGCGGACACGACCATTATAATAATGCCTGCATTGAATATAAGGGTATAAAGCTTACTTATGGAATGAGTATTGATTACCTTGCTATGCCGGGAATTAAATATGATGTGGATCAAAGAGGAGGAACACTTATAACTATACATAAGGATTCAAGTTTTGACATAGAACAGGTGCCTCTTTCTCTGATAGAAAAAAATAAAGATAGAAAATGAAGATAGGACATGAAACTAAGAATAGATAAAAGAATTAATAAAAGGTTAAGGTTTATACAGTTTTATTATTCAGGTTATTTTGTTATAATCACACATGGATTAAAAGTATAGGCAGAAATAATGCCAAGGAAGGACTAAAAGAAAATGAAAAAAGGAAAAATGATATCAGCAGCCATCTGTGGGGCTCTTTTTGCGGTACTTATAGTATTAGTAAAAACGGTTGATGTTCAGCAGATCGGACCAGAAGGAACAAGCATTGGATTTGCGGGGATAAATAAGGCTATGCATGATGCAACAGGTCTTAATATGATACTTTATAATATAACCGAAGTTCTTGGACTTTTTGCCCTTGCAGTTGCAGGATGCTTTGCTTTACTTGGATTTGTGCAGCTGATCAAGAGAAAGAGTTTTGCAAAGGTAGATCCGTATATTTATGCTCTTGCAGGTCTTTACGTTGTAGTACTTGCTTTATATGTTATATTTGAAAAGGTGATCATCAATTACAGACCAGTTATAATGCCAGATGAAGAGCATGTAGAAGCATCATTTCCATCATCACATACAATGCTTGGTTTTGTGATAATGGGAAGCACTTTTATCGTAATTGATAAATATATTAAAAATGAATCAATATGCAGATCGATCAGGATTGTATCAATCCTTATCCTTATAGCTATCGTTTTTGGAAGACTTTTCTCAGGGGTTCATTGGCTTACTGATATTCTTGGAGGCGTACTGATCAGTTCTGCATTACTTTTTATTTTTTCAGCTGTCATTGGAGCGTTGAACAAGAATAAGGGTTCAGGATCAGATGAATAGAAAAATGCAGTTATAAGATAAATATAGAAAAATCAAGGCTTTAATGGTCGGTTATAGGTTTTGCCTATGACCGGCCATATTTTTTATATATTTGTTTTATTACTGGTGGGAATGTATTATTAGTGACATCAAAGAGAACAAAGCTTAATAATGTAAGCTTTTGGAAGGAAATTAAAATGGCGATAATAGAGACTAAAAACTTGTATAAGACATTTGATATTAAGGGTAATACAGTAAATGCCTTAAATGATATCAATCTATCAATCGATGAGGGAGATATATATGGAATAATAGGAATGTCTGGAGCAGGTAAGAGTACTCTTGTAAGATGCCTTAATTTTCTGGAAAGACCTACTAAAGGCAGTGTTATCGTTGATAAAGAGGATCTGGGAACCCTTAGTGATAAAGACTTACGAAAAAAGAGAAGTAATATTGGAATGATATTTCAAAGCTTCAACCTCCTGCAGCAAAAATCAGTAATTGATAATGTAAGTTTTCCACTGATCTTAAAAGGGGTTAAAAAGAAAGATGCAAGAGAGAGAGCAAGGGAACTTTTAGAAAGAGTTAATCTTTCTGATAAAGAAAAAGCTTATCCTTCTCAGTTATCTGGCGGACAATGTCAGAGGGTTGCAATTGCAAGAGCTCTTTCAACAAGTCCGAAGATCCTGTTATTAGACGAAGCTACCAGTGCGCTTGACCCAAAGACCACTACACAGATCTTGGAACTTCTTAAAGAGATCAATAAAGATATGGGAATAACCATGGTGGTTATAACTCATTCAATGGATGTGGTTAAAGCAGTCTGCAATAAGGTAGCGATCATTGATGAAGGAAATCTGGTTGAAGATGGCTATGTAAATGACATTTTTGCTAATCCAAGCTCAAAAGCAGCTAAGAATCTTATCAGTAATGTCATTTCCTTAGACCAGGCAAAGGAGGTGAGGAGTAGTGTTAAAAGAACAAGTGATAAACATGCTTCTTTTTGGTATTAAAGACACTCTCTATATGACGATACTGTCTACTGTTTGTGGTTATCTGCTGGGGCTTCCTATGGGAGTGGCACTTAACTGTGCAGCACCGGATGGATTAAAACCCAATAAGTATATATATCGTATTTTGGATCTGATATCGAATCTGGTGAGGAGTGTACCATTTTTAATACTCCTTATCCTGCTGATCCCTCTTACCAGAGCAATCGTTGGAAAGAGTTATGGACCTACAGCAGTTATAGTTCCACTTACTATATGCGCGGCTCCTTATATAGGAAGAATGGTGGAATCCTCTCTAAAGGAAGTGGATAAAGGCGTTATAGAAGCCGCAAGATCCATGGGAGCATCCAATCTACAGATAATACTTAAGGTACTTATTCCGGAAGCAAAGCCTTCTTTAATAGTCGGGGCTACGATCTGTACAGGAACAATTCTTGGTTATTCAGCTATGGCAGGAACCGTTGGCGGCGGGGGCCTTGGAGATATAGCGGTTAGATATGGTTACTACAGATGGCAGACAGGAATAATGGTGATTACCGTGGCACTTATCGTTGTCTTATTCCAGATTTTCCAGAATGCAGGAATGAAGATAGCAAAGGTGACTGATAAGAGAACAAGATAAGAGATAATTAATGAAAAGAGGAAAGAATATATGAGATTAAAGAAAATAACAGCATTACTCGTAGCAGCAACATTTACACTTTCATCACTTACAGCTTGTGGAAGCAAGAAGGGAGTTGATGATAATACATCAAAGGCAGATCAGAAAGTTGAAACAGCAACTGAGGCAGCAAAGGAATTAGAGACTATCACAGTAGCTGCATCAGCAACACCTCACGCAGAAATTCTTGAAGAGGCAAAACCACTTCTCGAAGCTAAGGGTTATAAGCTTGAAGTTACAGTATTTGATGATTACGTACAGCCTAATCTTGTGGTAGAATCAGGAGAATTCGATGCGAACTACTTCCAGCACATCCCATACCTTGAGTCATTTAATAAGGAACAGGGAACACATCTTGTAAATGCTGGTGGAATCCACTACGAACCATTTGGAATCTATCCAGGAACAAAGAAGGATCTTAAGGATCTTGCCGATGGTGATACGATCGCAATACCAAATGATACAACAAATGAAGCAAGAGCACTTCTCTTACTTCAGGCTAACGGTATCATCACTTTAAATGATGGCGCCGGACTTACAGCTACAGTAAATGACATTAAGGACAATCCAAAGAATATCAAGTTTGAAGAACTCGAGGCAGCGCAGGTTGCAAGAGTTATAAATGAAGTTAGCTTTGTGGTACTTAACGGTAACTATGCTCTTGAGGCGGGGCTTTCAGCAGCAAAGGATGCTATCGCTTATGAAACTTCTGATTCAGATGCAGCTAAGACATACGTTAACCTTATCGCTGTAAAAGAGGGAAATGAAAACAATGAAAAAATCAAGGCTTTAGTTGAAGTATTAAAGTCAGAAGAGATCACAAAGTTTATTAATGAGAAGTATGATGGAGCAGTAGTTCCATTTGCTGACTAATATATTACTCTACATTATTCCAAAGAACCTGTATTATGCAGGTTCTTTTTTTGCGTAGGCAACGAGCCAAGGTTCCTGCATTGTGCTTGCACAAAATGTAGGAACTTTGGCGACTGCCCGACATCGAGCCGCTAGGCGAGAGGAAAATGTAGGCAACGAGCCAAGGTTCCTACTACTGATTATTACATGTTCACTGATCCGAAAGCTTTGGATAAGCTGGCGGAACTCACCAATATTGAACTACGTATGTATAGAGAAGAAGTTACTTTGCATCCGATATATGAAACAGCTGATGGTGATGGTACATCTGTTGACACTGAGAAGATTGGTTTTCATACAAAGGGGTATATTTTTAAGAATGATGGAACATTTACGATTCTTATTGGTTCTTCAAATATGACTCAGAAGGCTCTTGCGGTTAATAAAGAGTGGAATACAAAAGTCATTTCGACTGCTGAAGGAGAAATGTACCAGAATGTAAGCGGTACTTTTGAAAAGCTGTGGAATGATAAGAACCATACTCAGAAGTATTCTGATTTTATAGATGAATATAAAACTCGATATGAGACTATTAAGAAACAGAGAAAGATAGCGCTTGAAGCAGCAAGAGATGCAATCGAAGCGGATAATGGCAGTGGCCAGAAAACGGCATTAAAAAAGGGCGTAGTATCTCTGGAACAGTATCGTTTAAAGCCAAACTCCATGCAGGTAGATTTTATCAACAATTTGAGCAAGCTTGTTGATGATGGTGAGGAAAAAGCTTTACTAATCAGTGCAACCGGGTAATATGTCATAATAGGGACAAAGTCGCGGAGATCTTATAAATAGGGCACTCCCACACTTTGTCCTTTTTCAAAAAAAGCGTTTTTTCTGATTTTTAAGGGGTATTTTTCTTCAAATATTGTTATATAGACAAGCTTGATTATTATAGCAAAATGATACAGGAGGTAATGAAACCAGATCTACGACTAGGGTAGGTCTGGTTTTAATTGACAGATATTTATGAACTTGATAATATGAGAATAACGCAGAGCGTTAGTTTGTATTAATAGAGGATATTAGCATGGGCAGAGGTAAAAAAGTAAAAGAATTAAGAGATATGATGGGGATGAATCGCCGTGAGTTTAGTGACTATTTTGGGATTCCATACCGTACAGTACAGGATTGGGAAGCTGAGAAAAGGGAGCTTCCGGACTATGTACTTCGATTGATGTGGTATAGGGCGGCTATTGAGAAGAAAATATCAATTATAGATAAACAATAGTTTTGTTAAGGGTGCAAATATTTCACCTCACAGAAAAATCTATTATATTCAGTATTTAAGTATCAAAAGAATGGAGGAAATGGAATTGTCAGAAAAAGTTAATGAGCTCGTACCGGTTGAAATTACAGTAGATTCATTAAAGAAAAACATCTATGAGATACGTGGCAAAAAAGTAATGTTGGATAGAGACCTTGCTCAAATATATGGATATGAAACAAAGAACTTCAACAGACAGGTGAAAAATAATAAAGAAAAGTTCATTGGTGACGATTTCATGTTTCAACTAAATGAAGAAGATATAGATGAACTTTCAAGGTGCAAAAATTTCACCTTGAAAGATGGAACAGGACGAGGAAAAAATCTTAAATATATGCCGTATGCTTTCACTGAACAAGGTATTTATATGCTAATGACTGTATTAAAGGGAGAGTTAGCAACTCATCAAAGTAGGGAATTAGTAAAAGCATTTAAAAGAATGAAAGATTTTATCCAAACAGGTCCAGTGTTAGCTTCGTCTTCAGAATTGCTTCAATTATCATTACAGACTTCTGAGAACACGAAGGATATTAGCGATATAAAAGAAAATATGATAACTAAAGATGATCTTTCTAAAGTGATAGAGAGCTTTTCTTTGCCTGATAAGGGTATTGAATATGTGATTTATTCAAATAGATACTTTGATGCCAATATTGCTTATACAGAAATATATAGTAAAGCCAAAAAGAAAATATATGTGGTAGATAATTATATAGGTTCAAAAACTTTGTTTTTACTGAGAAATGTTCCTTCAAGTGTAGATGTAATAATATTTAGTGATAATGTGGGAAGGCATCTTACTAGAACAGAATATAATTTATTCAATTCAGAATACCCTAATGTAAATATAACTTTTCAGAAAACTGGGGGTAAATTTCATGATAGATATATAATAATTGACTATAAGTGTAGAGGCGAGAAGATTTATCATTGTGGAGCTTCCTCAAAAGATGCTGGAAGACAGATATCAACCATATCACAGGCGGATAATAAGGAATTATACTATCCAATGATATCAGATCTATTGCATCAACCAGTTTTGGTTTTGAGATAGTAAATATATAAGGAATACAAATAATATGAAAGATATAAATACATAAGAGGCTTTTACAACTAGGGAAGTTTCTTCTTCAGATGGTTCGCCTGCAGTTGAGATCAACATTCGTAAGAGTGAGAGTGTTGTTATAAAATAATACCGTTATGAAAGAACAGTTGATGATCAATTCGGCTGTTCTTTCTTTTATAGAAAGAGTGTATATGATATATTGTATTCATATGGCTTTAGTCGAGGTAAATTTTTAATGAACAATAAAGAAAAAATTATATCTGGTGCAACCACTGCATTTATAGATTCAACCAATAAATCCAGTGCTGCATATAAGCCGGACTTCATATCAAATGATCATACAAAGGGAGTAAAGGTACTTACATCTATTGAGGAAGAGCTTAAGAAATGTGATTCCTTTACTTTTAGTGTTGCCTTTATAACCCTTGGTGGAATTGAGCCGCTGCTTCTTACTTTTAAGGAGCTTGAAGAAAGAGGTGTTCCGGGAAAGGTTCTTACAACTGATTACAATGTGTTCACAGATCCCAAAGCACTTGATAAGCTTGCTGTGTTTAAGAATATCGAATTTCGTATGTATCATGAGGATGCAGTATTATCAGGAGTATCCAATGGAGAATTCACAGGTGGTGAGAGTGCAGTTTTAGAAGATGGTACAACTCCAACACCTGACACTGAAAGAATCGGATTCCATACAAAAGGCTATATCTTTAAGCGTGATGAAACTTATACATTCATCATTGGAAGCTCCAATATGACAGGAAAAGCGCTCTCTGTTAATAAAGAGTGGAATACAAAAATGGTATCAACTGCTGAAGGTGAAATGTATAAGAACATCCAGTCAGCATTTGATGCACTGTGGGATGATAAGAATCATACAAGTAAGTATGAGGAGTTTATTGAGGAATACAGAACAAAATATCAGACAATTAAGAAACAGAGAAAACTTGCTGCTGAGGCGAGTCCTGTTGTTTCACTTGAGCAGTACAAGTTATCTCCGAATTCGATGCAGATTGACTTTATCAATAACTTGAAAAAGATACGAGAACAGGGCGAAGATAAAGCACTACTTATATCAGCAACCGGGGAACGCGTGATAATAGTGATACCGCACGGGAGCGCCGTAAATACACGGGCTTCGGCGGTATAGTCCTATTCAAAAACGCGTAGGTAAGGTCCCGGAGAACCGGTGGGGAAAGGCACCGGACAATGAAAAGCAGAATATGGTCGATTTGGGTAGGACTGAATCAGTTTGCAGGAGCGGATGCTCCAGGCAGACTGAGACAGTCCATTTTTTTACCCTTTTGCAGGATGCCGGGTGGCTCCCAGCGCTGCTTGACCATCACAACAATGACTATCGAAGGAGGAAACCAGATGGAACAGAAATTGAAGGCATCAAGAAATGTGAAGGTGTACGGAATGAGCGGATACAAGTACAGACCGACACCGACGATCATGCTGAAGGGTCAGTGGCTGAAGGAACTTGGATTCGATATCGGAGGATATGTTTCTGTTAGCTGTGAGAACGGCAGGCTGGTCATAACGCCGGATACTGAGAGGGCGGCACTGAAGGAAGCTGAGACAGCTTTCATGGAAAGAGAGACAAAGCTTCTGCAGAAGAGGTTTGAAGTTGAAAAGGAAAGACTCCGCGCTCAGTTTGTCGCAGAGAGACAGGCGCAGTACGACGGAGCGGAAAAGGAGGCGTGATTTATGGGTAAGATCATCATGATCGGAGCGATGAAGGGTGGCGTTGGCAAGTCTGTGACGGCTTTCAACCTTGCCTATTCGCTTCATAAAAAAGGGAAAAAGGTTCTGGCTGTGGATCTGGATCCGCAGGCCAACCTGACAACATGTTTCGGAGCAGAAGAAGTAGATGTGGCTATCGGAGATCTGATTTTGGCTCAGATCGAAGATGATGAACTTCCGGATAGGGGAGAATATATCTGGGAAAGGAATGGCGTGGACTTTATCCCGTCAACCATAGGCCTGTCTGCAGTGGAAGCAAAGCTGAGACTGGAAATGGGAACGGAAAGGATGCTGGCGTCGATCCTGAAACCGCTCAGGGATGATTATGACATTATTCTCATTGATACCAGTCTGTCTTTAGGTGCACTCAATATCAATGCGATGGTGGCATCAGATGAAGTCATCGTGACCGTGAATCCACAGCTGTTAGCGATGAAAGGTTTGCAGGATTTTCTGAAGACGGTTAAGAAGATTAAGAGCCGCATCAATGAGAGGCTGGATGTGGCTGGAATCCTGCTCACGATGTGCGATGCAAGGACAATCCTCTGTAAGACGATCACAGAGCAGGTGATGGAGACATTCCAGGGGCAGATCCGAATCTTTAAGACCAAGATACCGAACACTGTAAAGGTTGGAGAGTCCGTATACTACAGCGAGCCTCTGGCGGAATATGCGCCGGAGAGTAATGCGTGCAAAGCTTATGACAGGCTGGCGGGGGAGGTGATCGCATATGAAGGCTAATGCACCGAAGAGGAAGATATTTGATGCCGTGGATATGCTGACTGGGGAATCCCCGGCGCAGACCACAGAAACAGTAGCAGGCGGCGTACAGATGCTGCCTGTAGATAAGATCAAGGCGTTCCATGACCATCCGTTCCGCCTGTATGAGGGGGAAAGGCTAAATGATATGGTGGAGAGCGTGAAGGAACACGGGGTTCTGAATCCCGTCATTGTCCGTAAGGTCGGTAAGGGGTATGAAATGCTTTCCGGCCACAACAGACAGAATGCGGCCAAGATCGCTGGACTTACGGAGATCCCGGCTATTGTGAAGGAAGGGATCTCTGATGAAGAAGCTTATATCTATGTGATTGAAACGAATGTGATACAGCGGTCCTTTGGAGATCTGCTTCCCTCTGAGAAGGCTACAGTCATGGGGAGGCAGTACGACAAGGTGCGCTGTCAGGGAAAGCGGAATGATATTATCCGGGAACTTCAGATCCTGAACGGTGAAACTCCGACAGAGACTTGTGGACATAATGGCCACAGGTTCAAGACCAGGGATGTCCTTGCTGAGGAATATGGATATTCAAGCCGGAGCGCGGCGCGGTATCTTCGGATCAACAGCCTGATCCGTCCATTCAAGGATCTGGTCGATGATAACAAGATTGCCCTGTTGGCAGCAGTTGATGTGTCCTATTTGTCGGAGGAAGAGCAGGAGACTGTGTATAAGGTCATCAGTGCAATGGGTGTGAAACTGAAGCCTAAGATGGCCGAGGAACTGCGGAAACACGGTGGGGAACTGACTGAGACCATGACGGAGAATCTTATCGAAGGGATGATCGTAAGAAAGGCTTCCTGCGATGAAGGAACAAGAGTGAAGCTGCCCGACAATATCTGCGAGAAATACTTCTCTGGCATGAATGCCGTGCAGATGGCTGAGGTGGTGACACAGGCTCTGGAAGCGTGGTTTACCGGGAAGGAAGCTGTCTATGTTCAACAGTGAAGACCTGAAATGTCTGGATCCACAGTATTTTACCATCATTGCCACAGATGCCTTCGATGTGACGATCATGTCCAGGAATACCGGCCATTACTGGTACCTGCATAATCCTGAGTATCCGGAGCAGGGGACGGTGATTATATTTCACAAGCACAAGGCTTCTCATCCGTATCATCAGCACGGCAGGGCGAACACCCTGCGGCAGGCAGTGAGGGGGATCAGGAAGCACGATAAATGGCAAATGAACGGGAGAAAATAATAGAAACACTCATTTTGAGGGCAACAGAGTAAAATCAGTTTTATCATTTGACTTTGTTCGTACTTTGGCTTATAATTAGAATGTTTACGTGTGACTATTTTCGAATAATAGGTGGAGAGTTATGGAATACTTATCTATTAGAGAAACAGCAGAAAAGTGGGGGATATCGATTAGACGTGTTCAAACCTTGTGCAGCACAAATAGAATTGAAGGTGCAACTAAGGTTGGTTATTATTGGGTGATCCCAAGCACTGCTGAAAAGCCAAAAGACGAACGAATAAGAAGTGGAAAATACGTAAAAGATCAAACAAAACAATGATTAGTATTGCCAGCTTCGCTCAGAAAGGAGCAAATGATGAAACTGATATACTCGAATGTCCCGCCTCTTAAAGCTGAGCCGGGATCATATTGCTTGTCTGAATATGTTAATGAAAAACTTGCTGAATCAGATACCCTGTACTGCGCTGTTGGTTATGCTTCGAAAAAAGCATTAATTGAGATAGAACAGCTTGTAAAGAAATATAACTTAAAAAATGTAGTTATAGTTATGGGGATGTACTGCATTGAAGGATTCCCAGAGGGCATTTATAACACTGCAATTAAAATTCAACAAACATGGCAAGAAGATGGAATCGGTGATATTAGAGCGACTAAATCGATGAAGTATCATGGCAAAGTTTATGGATTTTATAAAGCTGGCATAATGAAATCTGCAGTGATCGGGTCTCACAACTTAGGAGCATTGTCGATTGATGCCAATAATCTTAGGCAATATGAATTGTCTATTTCAACAGAAGATCCGGCCGAATGTAGTGATATTGATAATCATCTAAAAAGAGTCGTCAGTTCTCCTGTATCTACGCCTCTAAATGAAATTGATGGGATAACCATAATTCATGAAGATAATGCAAAGCTGAACGGAGTGGAAGGCGTTACAAAAGTATCAATGGCAGATGTGTCGACTTATAAGCAGGCACAGACAGAGATACGCTTTGATATTCCTCTTAAAGTTCCAGGAATGCCGGGAACATCTCAGAATTTTATGAAATCGAACATTAATAAATGTTATGCAAAAGGTCGTCTGAATTCAAGAACAGGCGTTGTGACGGAACGAGGCTGGTGGGAAACTGAGATTATTGTTTCATCGACAACTACATCAAAACCTAACTATCCAACAAAGGATGTGCCGTTTTATGTTATTACAGATGATGGTTGGAAATTTAAAATGCATGTATCCGGAGATTATAGCAAGAATTTCGAATCAGACGGAGATCTTAAAATCTTGGGGTATTGGCTAAAAGGAAGACTGGTTGCGGCAGGAATTGTAGAACCGGTGGATAGTCCATCTGCAGATCTACAAGCGGTGAGAGCAGGACTCAGAGATATTTATAGAGACTGCAAAGGAGTGATTACATACCAGAAGCTTGAAAGCTATGGAAGAACTTCGGTCTCTTTAACTAAGACTCTAAATAAACTTGCAGACGAAAACGGTGAGATGAGAGATGTTTGGGTTCTTTCGTTTTTACCTAAGGATGTCAAGTAATGGAGGACTCTAATGCCAAAAACATATTTAAAAAAATATCTTGAAGAATTGACAGCATTGGGCAAAAAAGATATGGCCGATTCGATTGGAGAAACAGCAGAGGACTTTTCAGAAAAGAACCTCGAGACCTTTTCGTTTTCGGAACATGATATCGGACTTCTGTTTGGAAATGTTCAAGCAGGAAAAACTGCCCAGATGTTTGGCATCATGTGTGCCGCCGCGGATGCATCTTTCCCGTTATTCATTATCCTTACAACAGATAATGTTGCATTGCAAAAACAGACTTATGACAGAGTGGTAAAGGACTTGTCATGTTGTGATTTCTGTATATGCGGAGAGACAGACAAACAAAAATTTGTCGAGAATGCTCTTGAAAAACCAGCTGTAATAGTATTGAAGAAGAATTCAAAGGTTCTTTTACAGTGGTATAATACTTTGGCGGCATCATCTTTTGTAAAGGGAAATGCGCTATTTGTAATAGATGATGAGGCTGATGCGGCTTCTCCCAATACGCTTGTAAATAAGAATCGAGTATCAACCATTAATAAAAGGCTATCCAATATAAGAAACGCTTCCATTGGAAGTATGTATTTACAGGTCACGGGAACACCACAAGCGTTGTTGCTGCAATCATCGATGTCTGATTTCCGACCTGCATTTACGTGTTATTTTGAGCCTGGAAAAGGATACTTAGGCGGAGAGTTTTTCTTTGGAGGTGGCGAGAATAACAGTATTAGGTTTATTGAAAAGTATAACAATACTCCCTTAAAAGATGGGTTGTATAGTGCTCTTATTCATCACCTAGTAGTTTCATCTCAAATGATGTTGTCCGGAGAGAAAGTGTGCAATTTTGTTATTCATCCGGGTGTAAGAAAAGCATCTCATACTAGCGCGGAGTCACAGATACTAAAAAAGATTGATTACATAGTGCATAACTTCGATTCAGGGGAGATTGTAGATGATTTTAGTAAAGAGTATCTATTGATTGAACCCCAGGATGCAGAAAAGCAAAGCTTTGACCGAATTTTGGCTTATGCAAAAAAGATTCTAGAGACTAAGCAGTTGAAGATTCTATTGATGAACGGGGATACAAGTGTAGGAGACGAAGAATATAATTCCGGCTCAAACATCATAATTGGCGGAAATGTTCTAGGAAGAGGAGTGACATTCCCTAAACTGCAGACGCTTTATTACACCAGAACAGCAAAACGACCGCAGGCTGATACAATGTGGCAGCATTCGCGTATGTTTGGATATGACAGAGATGCTGGAATGATGGGGGTATATCTGACAAAAGAACTTTACAAACTTTTCTCAGATATTAACGCAGGCAACAATTCTATTATCTATCAAGTTGATAGAGGCTTAGATAAGATACAGATTTTCTATCCAGAGGGACTAAATCCAACTCGAAAGAATGTCATAGACATGAGAATGGTTGATTTGGTTGCTGGCGGAACAAATTATTATCCGAATGACCCGGACAATGATGATGTCGATGCTATAGACAAATTACTTGAGCCTTTTGAAGAGACCGGGCATTATCAGGTTAGTGCTAAGATGGTTTTAGAGGTGTTAGCGCATATTCAGGCATCTGAAGACTTTAACTTGACTGCGTTCCAAAGTGTTATTAATGCTAGATTGGCGGAGAATCCATCGGAACAGAGCATACTAATTGTAAGAAGAGGAAGAGAAGTTACTCAGGGAACGGGATCGTTACTATCTCCAAATGACAGGCAACTTGGAGATCAATTTAGCAATCGTATTGTTCTGACAATGTATGAGATAACTGGAGATTTGGGGTGGAAAAGGAGTAGACTCTGGGTACCAAATATCAAATTGCCAGATTTTATGAACTATTATGACGTTCATTAAAAAGATATTTTGAAAGGAAAAACACATGAGCAAACAGATGACTTGTGCCTCATTCTTTGCGGGAGTTGGAGGTATTGATCTAGGATTTGAAGAGACTGGTGCATTTAATACAGTATATGCAAATGAGTTCGATATCAGTCCAGTTACAACATTTAAGGAAAACTTTCCGGATGTAAATGTTGAATGCAAAGATATAAAGGAGGTTTCCCCGTCTGATATTCCGGATGTAGATGCCATACTTGGGGGATTTCCGTGCCAAGCTTTTTCTGTTGCTGGTTACAGAAAAGGTTTTGAGGATGAAAAAGGACGAGGAACCCTGTTTTTTGAACTGTTAAGGATTATTAAAGCAAAAAAGCCGAGAGTCGTTTTCTTGGAAAATGTAAAGAATCTTGTCGGACACGATAAAGGAAATACTTTTAAAGTGATAAGGGAGGCTCTTGAAGACGCGGGGTATTGTGTGGACTATAAAGTGTTGAACGCAATGGATTATGGTGACACGCCTCAGAATCGCGAAAGAATATATATTGTTGGTTTTAGAGAGAAAGAAGATTTTGAAAGATTCAGCTTTCCAGATCCAATTCCGCTCACTAAAACGATAAAAGACATAATAGACTTTGATAGTAGAGTGGACGAGAAATATTACTATACGCCGGGCAAATATAAAGGAGATTTGTTTGAACGCTTAGATGCGGAGATGGACGATCCCAATACTGTTTATCAATGGAGAAGAGTTTATGTCAGGAAGAATCAAAGTAATGTTGTGCCGACATTGACTGCAAACATGGGAGAGGGCGGGCACAATGTACCTCTGGTTAGAGTTCCATCAGGGATAAGAAAGTTGACTCCAAAAGAGTGCTTTAATGCGCAAGGATTTCCGTCTGATTTCAAATTACCGGATACCTTGACCGATGCTAAGTTGTACAAGCAGGCCGGAAACTCTGTCTGTGTCGCTGTTATTCATAGAATAGCAGAGAAAATTGTTGAGGCCTTACAGGCAGAATAGAAAGGGCGAAAAAATGGCGGATAACCTTACAGCGGAACAGAGAAGAAAGAATATGAGACGTATTCGATCAAAAGATACTCAAATAGAAATTCTTCTTCGAAAGGAATTATGGCATAGGGGAATACGCTATCGAAAGAATTATAAGACACTTCCTGGAAAGCCAGACATAGCTATTACTAAGTACAAGATTGCTGTTTTCTGTGATAGTGAGTTTTTTCATGGGAAGGACTGGGAAGATCTTTTGCCACGACTCGAAAAAAGTGATAACAGAGAATATTGGATAAACAAAATATCTGGGAATATGAAGCGAGACGACGAGGTTAATAAAGAATTGAAGGCGTCAGGGTGGACTGTTCTTAGATTCTGGGGTAAAGAAATAAATAAGAATACTGAAGAGTGTATTCGAACAATAGAAGAAGCAATATTCGAGAAAAAGATCAACTTTGATGAATAATAAATGTGTCGGAAGAGCGATAGGAAGGAGGATGCAAAATGAAGAAGATATGTCTTGGAACGATGATAAATCTTCTGCATAAGGCAAGAAAACGAAAGTCTGATCAGGCACGTGATGTCTGCCGAAGGATTTTTGCAGCCTTTGACTGCTCTATTGATAGTTATGCCAAGGAACTTCCGAGTCATCTTAAATCCGGGCACGATCCTGTACCTAAAGAGTTGTTCGATAATGCCAGAGATTTTGACGAGGAAACGGTAAATCAGGGTGTAAAGAAGCATATCCTCGAAGGGATCGCTGAGAATAAGAGAGAGGCGATAGTTCGAGCCATCAAAGACATATTGGATGATGATACGGATATGTTACCTTCCACTACTGTCGGTCATCATTAGAAAGATACTTACTCAGCTTAAGAACGCAGGGCTAATAAATGTTATCAGAGGAACAGGCGGAATAGAGCTTACAAGAGATCTTAAAGAT
>CADANF010000013.1 GCA_902789175.1 uncultured Lachnospiraceae bacterium | reverse complement strand
GACTGATAATGGTTCTTTGATTACAGTAATAGGAAAAGCATTTTCAGATCCTCGTAAGGTCGACAGTGATGGAGATGGGGAAGGGGACGCCACGGATCCTACACCATTGAATCCTCAAATAAATGAATTATTATGCAATAATATAGAAAGATTGGATCAATTAGCAAATGAATTTCTAGAGACACATCCGTTGGATGTTGATGATAGAGAATATTATTCATCAAGAGGGGATTATGTAGATGAATGGTTGGTCTTTATGTTTATAAGACAGTTTAATGAGAATTATGTTAATGGGAATTGGGATATAGTAGGAGGAAAAATAGATTCAAGATTTATTGATTATGTAAAGAATGAGGCGCCTGAAATATATGAATACTTTAAAACTGTAGCAGTTTATAAGGCAAATTTTGGAGGTGAAGAGGGAGATTTATATCATATGGCGGCAACATTATGTGGACTGCTGTATGAAACAGGATCTCATGATACTCTTATAAAATCATTAATGCCAGAAAAAAATATAGATGCTTTATGTGGTTGGGCTGGAGATTTACAAACGGCCATGGTAGATGCACAAAGAGCGGTAGGAAATAAGGCTGATTATGATACATTTAAAAATGCAATGGAAGATTTAATAGGGTGTAATGACAGTATTTACGATAAGTATCCTATGTTAGAAATTTATCAATTTTCAATTGAAGATATATATGCTGACGTTGATGCTGTTAATATTTTCTTTTTGATACGTGACAATAGATCACATAACAATTGTTTGGAAAAATCTATGAAATATTATTTTAGTGTGGGTTATAAGAAAAGATTTACAAATTTTAAAAAGAATGCAATTGACAACATTGATGTTAAGCAATTTACAGAAATGCATTTTATGGAAATGCGTTACGAGGCTATAGAGGAAAGTGCAAGGCTAGATTATACTAAACAGTTAATAGCAAAATTAGGGGATGCGATAATTTGGCCTTTGTTAGAAAAAAATACTTTTACAAAAGAACAGAGTCTTGCGGCGTATATTGTTTTTGTGAATTTTATACAGGAAAGGGTAGGGTATGAATCGTAAAAGAAATATAATTATTATATTAAGTGCAGTTATACTGCTGGCTTGTTTATATGGAGTGTTTAACAATAAAAAAAATGATTCATACACAGGAGAAAAACAGGCTGAAATAATATCGATAGAAGAGAATGGAAATAATAACGGATTTGTAATAGATATTTATCCTTCTTATATTGGGAAACAATCAAGAATTGAAATAAGAATATATTATTACAATAGTGAAATCCTTCATCTAAGGACATATGTTAAGAATAATAGGCAGCCTATCAATGAAGATTTTTTTTATGTAGATTACCAGAATGATTATGTAAAACTGAGTATTTTAGATTGTGATAAAAAAGTAACCGGGGTATTCAGAGCTTATGTGAATTCAAAAATACATTCTGGTAATGATGCAAGTAGGGATGGTGAATGAGATGTCAAAAAAAATATTGCTTAGTTGTGCTGTACTGATAGGTGGTATTACATTTTTTTTCATTGCTTTAAAACTAAGGAAACCTAATTGGTTTATAGAGAGGGTTAAGAATGGAAAATATACTGTTGAAGGAGATTGCTACGGAGTTAATTTACATGATGAGAGTATTAAAGAGGTCAGCATTAAGATAAAGGACAATAATAAGGAATTAATTGTTTTCGAAAGTTCAATAAGTAGCTATGGTTCGAACAAACCCAGAGAAGATAATTATAGTATAAAATGTACGGATGAATACATAGTCATATACCTTAAAAGTGATGATGAAAAGAAATATATGGAAGATAAAGAAAATTATAAGAACAGAAAATTTGAAGGATTATGAGGATTTAGAAAAAATCAGCAATCAGTGAAAAGTACTGATCCTCATTTGCGATGGAATAATAGCTGTAAAAAGAATCCTTTTAAAGAAATGTACTCAATGCTGTAAAGTATAAACAAACAGCCCCGATAGTATAAAAGATGCGAAAGAATCGTGCTAAAGGGCATGTTTGGCCCGCTGGCGCGATTACTTGAGCATCTATACTATCGGGGCGTTCGTTTGCCTAATCTATTACCTCGAACACTTATAAAGCAGATCTTCCCATCTCTTATCAACTTCCGCCTGGAACTGGGCGATAAGCTCTTCATTTCCCGGCTTAAAGAGATGCTTGAATCTTCCCTGTTCTCTAAGGAAATCTTCAATAGGAAGCTTCTTCTTTGGCTCGTAGTTTAATATCCATTTACCATCGATCACTTCAAATAATGGCCAGTAGCATGTATCAACAGCCAGCTGGCAGATCCTTAAGATGTCAGGAGTGTCATATCTCCATCCGCGTGGGCATGGGCTCATGACATTAAGGAAAGCAGCGCCTGGTGTGTATATTGCCTTCTCTGATTTTTCATAGAGATCCTTCATGGCAGGCGTAAATGTTGACTGGGCAACATAAGGAATATTGTGGCTGGCGATGATAGATGCCAGATCTTTCCTTGGCTGGAGTTTACCATTTGACACCTTTCCTGCTGGAGTTGTTGTTGTATCGGCAAATCTAGGTGTTGCTGATGAACGTTGAATACCTGTATTCATGTAAGCACCGTTGTCATAGCAGACATAAACCATGTCATGGCCACGTTCCATAGCACCTGAAAGTGACTGGATACCGATATCATAAGTTCCGCCGTCACCACCAAATGTGATAAACTTATAGGTTTCATCAATCTTGCCGCGCTTCTTTAAAGCGTTATAAGCTATCTCAACACCGGCAAGAGTTGCACCTGCACAAGCAAATGCATTATGGATATAACTATCTTCATATGCAGTATAAGGATACATGAAAGATGAAACTTCAAGACATCCCGTAGCATTTCCGATTACTGCATGATCTTCTTCTTTTAATGCTCTGAGCACTGTTCTTACAGTGATTCCGGCACCACATCCGGCACAGAGACGATGACCTGGTGCAAAACGCTCAGGCTTATTCATTACTTCTTTAAAATTGTAAGCCATTTTAGTTATCCTCCCTGCTTCTAAGACCGATATATTTGAACTGTTCTACGTCTTTAGTTCCCGCGGTGTAATCCATAAGATCCTGATATACTTTTTCTGCATCTTCAGGTGTGTAATCACGACCTGCAAGACCATAGAAATAGTTAACTGTGACAGCTTTATTTCCAGCATCAAGAAGGGCTGCTTTAAGCTCTGAACCAAGAGGACCGCCCTGACCAGAGAAGCTTTCACATCTGTCTAAGATAGCGATTGCTTTAACATTCTTTAAAGCTTCTGCCATTTCTTCGCCAGGGAAAGGTCTGAATACTCTTACCTTAAGAAGTCCGGCTTTGATTCCTTTTTCACGAAGCATATCTACAGCGTCTTTTGTATCTCCGGCAGCTGAACCGATGATCACAATGGCATAATCTGCATCGTCTAATTTATATTCTTCAAAGAGGCCATATTTACGACCTGAGATCTTTTCATATTCAGCGCAGACATCAAGGATTACCTTCTTAGCTTGGATCATGGCATTACGTTGATTTTTCTTTGTTTCCATATAGAATGGAGAGTTGGCATATGGACCAACA
Organism: uncultured Lachnospiraceae bacterium; assembly: GCA_902789175.1. Taxonomy (GTDB): domain Bacteria; phylum Bacillota; class Clostridia; order Lachnospirales; family Lachnospiraceae; genus Eubacterium_Q. Next base: position 92,678 of record CADANF010000013.1, on the reverse strand, counting down.
GCCATTGGCATATCCTTATTTAAAAGGAAGTTTTCTGGCTCGTAATCGCCAACGAAATTTCTAACTGTATCTGTATCAAGAGTTTCAATATTCATAACAGCGTGGCTGGTGATGAAACCGTCCTGGCATACCATCATAGGAAGCATTACATCCTTATGCTCGGTTACACGGTAAGCCATAACGAAATTGTCATAAGCTTCCTGGTTTGTTTCAGCATAGATCTGGAGCCAGCCTGAATCACGGGCGCCCATTGTATCTGAATGATCGCAGTTGATATTGATAGGACCTGTAAGAGCACGGTTTACAGCACAGAGAACTACAGGAAGTCTGTCTGAAGCTGCGATATATAATTCTTCCCACATGAATGCAAGACCGCAGGAAGAAGTAGCAGTAAGGGCTCTTGCACCGGCAGCAGAAGCGCCGATAGTTGCGGACATTGAACTGTGTTCTGATTCAACAGGGATAAATTCAGTATCTATTTCTCCATTTGCTATAAAAGTTGAAACCATCTGAGGAATCTCTGTTGATGGTGTGATAGGGAAAGCAGGCATAACGTCTGGATTTACCTGCTTAATTGCAAGTGCCACAGCCTCGTTGCCGGACATTCTGTCTTTTTGCTGAGCCATTTTTACAGTCCCTCCTTCATTGAGATTGCCTTGAAACTGCAGACTTTAGAACAGATTCCACAGCCTTTGCAGTGATCATAATCGATTTCCTGCCTTTTACCATCTTTAACAGCAATACAGCTGTCTGGGCACATGGCAGCACAAAGAAGGCAGTTGACACATTTGTCCCAGTTTGTAACTGGAGTCTGGGTGCGCCATTCACCTGTTTTAAACTCCTTGGAACCGCCGCCGCCATATATCTGATTACCAAGAGTCATATCTTCATATGGCATCTTGTCATGTATCTTATTTAAATCTGTTGGTTTATTATTAGCCATTACTGTACCTCCGAAAATGCTCTTTCTAGAGCCTTCATATTACCTTCGATAACTTCGGGTTTCTTAGCAAATTTATGCTTATAAGAAGTTTCCATCTGACTAAGAAATGTCTCTTTGTCCATAATTCCTGCAACCTTTACAATGGCAGCAAGCATTGGTGAATTAGGGAAATATTTGCCGAGAGTCTCCATTGAAATGGCACGGGCATCTATTGTATAAACTTTTCCTTCATATCCTTTTAATAAAGAAATAATTTCTTCCTTAGGTCTTGATGTGTTGATAACGATAGCTCCATCTTTAGAAAGACCGCGGGTCACATCAACTGAATGAAGAAGAGTTTCATCAACTACAACTACAAAGTCAGGATAATAAATATTTGAATGTGCACGGATTTCAGTATCTCCAAGACGGTTAAATGCTGTGATAGGAGCACCCATTCTTTCTGGGCCATACTCAGGGAAGCCCTGAACGTACATTCCTGTATTAAATGCTACGTCGGCAAGGAGAAGTGATGCAGTTTTTGCACCCTGACCACCACGACCGTGCCATCTGATCTCGATATGTTTTCTCATAATCCTATTTCCTTAACTAAATATTTCCAATCGAAAATGTTACATAAAAGTACAATTAACGTCGGATAATGCACAGTAAAGCTTATTATAACATCCCAAAAGTATTTGTAAATATTTTTTTTGCAGAAAGGGTGAATCTGGGAAAAATATTTCGGATTAGCGACGGAATGTGGTAAATATTTTACGACTTATAAGAATAAGACGATATTGAATAAAAAAAGACAGTAGTATATACTTTACATATGGTGTTCCAGATGGAACGGGTTATCCGTAGATGTGATATGTATTTTACATCTGCGTCATTATATTTAAATTTTGGAGAATGTATATGGAGACAAATGAAAAGGGTGAAGTTGTTTCAGAATTAGATTCTAAAGAACCTTTAAAAGATGGGGTTAATGAGTCTTTAGATGAAAATTCAGTAGAAGAATATGACGATGATGATGAACAGACCACTATTCTTACAGCAGATATGATGGGAGTTCCAAAGCAGGAAAGTAGTGCGCCTTTTGGACAGGGCATGAATGGTATGCCCGAAATAAACGGTGGAATTAAAGGTCAGCCGGGACAAAATAATAATGGAGCCATGTATGGTGTACCACATCCAATTGAAGGACAGGGCATGTCACAGCCGCTTCCGGGAATGAATGGTCAGCCGTTTTCAGGTGGGTACGGCCAGCCGGGTTCCAATATGCAGGGAGCTATGTATGGCCAGCCGGGTTCCAATATGCAGGGAGCTATGTATGGCCAGCCGGGTCCCAATATGCAGGGAGCTATGTACGGCCAGCCGGGGCAAAATAATAATGGAAATATCTACGGTCAGCCAGCCCCAGGGATTAGTAATATGAATCAGCCACCAGTTTCCAATGGATATGGCGGACCGGAAAATATGGGATATTATCAGCAGGGACAGCCTGTGGAACGTCAACCAATGGACCCGATTAAAAAGGCAAAGATCATCAGAGGATTCAAGGTGGTTTCACTTGCAATTGCAGCTATTGCAGTTGTTACAGTATTGATCTTTCTTATTGTAGCTGTATTAATTCCTGGAGGAAGTAAATACTCAGGAAGTGCAGAAAAAGGCTACAAGGACGTGTCATCAGTTACAGATGCAGAACCGGATGAAAAGTCTTATACAGATACTGATACAGATGCAGATGATGACACAGATTTTGACGGAGAAAGAAAGGAGGATTGATCATGAATAACAAGAAAAATGCATTGATTGGTTTTTTAAGTTTAGTCATTACAATTATAGCTTTGATCGTCCTGTTTTCGGTATTGGTTCCACTTTCCAATAGAGCAAAGGCTTTTAAGTTGGTTCAGGATGGTGAGGCAAGAAAGGCAAAGAAATATATAAATGAATTTACTGAGAGTCAGAGGGATGATTTTGAAGAAGATTTAAAGGATTATATAGTTTATGTTACCAATCAGTATATTGATGGAGATATACCCTATGGAGAAGCAAGGAAGGCTCTTCTTTGTGTAGAAAATCTTAAATCCTTTAAGGGAATAACTGGAAATGCATTTGCAAGGATAAATGCAATAGAAATAGACAGATTTATAAGCGCAAAGGCAAAAAACTCTAAGGATGGCAATTATGATTATGACGATGTTAAGGTCGTAAATGATCTTTATAGAGTTTATGATGGTGAAGATGATTATTTCTATTCAGATTTTAAAAATGATTATTCAGAATTTATTGAAAAATATTTAGATAATAAAATTGAAGCAAAATATACAGAATATTGTGATGGAAAGAAAAGCTATGAAGAAATGAGAGCATATACATATATCCTGGAAGCTTCAAGGATCCATTCATCAAAAGTAATGGAAGTTGAGAACAGACTTTATTATGATAGTCTTTATAATGAAGAATTAAAAATAGCACAGGGATATATTGATTCGAATGAATATTTTAGTGCTATAGAGCTCCTTAAGTCAGATATCCGCTGGTATGAGAATGATGACTCATTTAAGGATTATAAGAAAAAGTTTTTGGATCTATATAATACTGCTTATGACGAAGGGGAGAAATATTATTTAGCTAAGGCTAAAGAGTATGCAGAGGCAGGACAGTTTGATGAGCTTAAAAAAATCTACATGAGCTTAAAAGACGTTTATGGAGATGATATAGACGATACAGAGATTCAGAATATGATACATCAGCCATGGATGGATGCATATATTGAATTTATGAAGAACTGGGAAAAGAATTTAAAAACAGATGTGGCAACAGGAGTTAAGATCGGGGATTATTTTGATTCATCTACAGTTAAGGTGGATAGCTATAAACCTGATGAAATATGCCTTGCTGACCTTGATGGAGATAATATCCCGGAACTCATCCTTTCATATATAAGTGTTGCATATGTCTATACATATGATGGATCTAAAGTAGTATTTACAGGTGTGTTCCAGTATTATGGAATAACAGAGGATAATAAGGTGATCATTTCAGGTTCAATTCCTGTAAAGGATGCTGATAGTGCAAAACTTTATCAGTTGCTTAAGTTTGATAAGGGTAAATGGACAGCAGAAAAAACTGCTGTTTCAGTTAAAAAGGGAGATCAGACTGTTTATAAGGTTGATGGAAAAGATTCTGATGAAGCGAATTTTAAAACTACATCAGATGCAATAAATGGCACATTATCTAGGTACTATTTTAGCAATAGTAGAGATATCAGCGAGTACGAAAGACTGATAAGAATGTATGGTCTTGAATAGAAAACTAATATCCTTTAAAAATTGGATGTTGGAATAAAATTTAAAATAATAATAAAGAAAAGCTGTGAATATTGTTTTATATTCATAGCTTTTCTTTATTTCTTTGATATGCTATTATGTTAAAAGCTTAATTGAGAAAAATCAGGAGGAAATAAGATGTTAAAACTTTACGACACAGGTGCATATCTTTTGAATGGCACAGAAATCGTACCAGATAATGGTGACGCTGAAGCAGTTCTTAAGCAAAAAGGTATTAATGTTTCAAAAGAAGAAGCAATAAAGAATACTATGGCTTATGGGATTTTAGAGAAACACAACACAGCTGATAATATGGATGATCTTATGATCAAGTTTGATAAAATGACATCTCATGATATTACATTTGTTGGTATCATCCAGACAGCAAGGGCATCAGGACTTACTGAATTTCCAATTCCTTATGTCCTTACAAACTGCCACAATTCACTTTGTGCCGTAGGTGGAACTATAAATGAAGATGACCATATGTTTGGTCTTTCAGCTGCTAAGAAGTATGGTGGAATATATGTACCACCTCACCAGGCAGTAATCCATCAGTTTGCCCGTGAAGAGCTTGCTGAATGTGGAGCTATGATACTTGGTTCAGACAGCCATACAAGATATGGTGCGCTTGGAACAATGGCTATTGGTGAAGGCGGTGGAGAACTTGCAAAGCAGCTCCTTGGAAGAACATATGATGTTAAGAGACCTGGTGTTGTAGCAATATATCTTGATAATGAACCTGTAAAGGGCGTTGGTCCTCAGGACGTGGCGCTTGCTCTTATCGGTGCAACATTTAAAGCTGGATATGTTAAGAATAAGGTAATGGAATTCGTTGGACCAGGTGTAGACAAACTCTCAGCTGATTACCGTATCGGAATAGATGTAATGACAACAGAGACTACATGCCTTTCATCAATCTGGAAGACTGATGAAGAGACAAAGAAGTGGTATGACATTCATTACAGAACAGAAGCTTATAAGGAACTTAATCCTGGCGCAGTTGCTTATTATGATGGTGTTGTATATGTGGATCTTGCTAAGATAAGGCCAATGATCGCTATGCCATTCCATCCAAGTAACGTATATACTATTGAAGAATTAAAGGCTAATCTCACTGACATCCTTCATGATGTTGAAGAAGCTGGTAAGAAACAGCTTACAGGAAATGTAGATTTTAGACTTACAGATAAAGTAAGAGATGGGCGTCTTTATGTTGATCAGGGTATCATTGCTGGTTGTGCCGGTGGTGGATATGAAAATATCTGTGATGCAGCTGATATCTTAAAGAATCATTTTATAGGAAGTGATGAATTTACACTTTCAGTTTATCCTGCAAGTACACCTATAATGATGCAGCTTGCTAAGAATGGTAAGATGGCTGAACTCCTTGAGACAGGAGCTATAGTTAAGACTGCATTCTGTGGACCTTGCTTTGGTGCAGGTGATACACCAGCTAATAATGCATTTAGTATCAGACATTCTACAAGAAACTTCCCTAACAGAGAAGGTTCTAAGATCCAGAGTGGACAGATTGCTTCAGTTGCACTTATGGATGCCAGATCTATTGCAGCTACAGCAGTTAATAAGGGATTCCTTACAGCTGCAACAGAAATTGATTGTGAATATACACATCCATCATATTTCTTTGATAAGAACATTTATGATAACAGAGTTTATAATGGATGGGGAAAAGCTGATAAGAATGCAGAATTAAAGCTTGGGCCAAACATTAAGGACTGGCCTAATATGGTTGCACTTACAGATAATCTTCTCCTTAAGGTTGCATCAGTTATCACTGATCCAGTTACAACAACAGATGAACTTATCCCTTCAGGAGAGACATCATCATATAGATCAAACCCTCTTGGACTCGCTGAATTTACTCTTTCACGTAAGGATCCAGAATATGTAGGAAGAGCTAAAGCAATCCAGGCAGTTGAGAGAGCAAGAGAAGCAGGAACATGTTTCGGTAAATCAGATGAAACAATGAAGCCTGTTATGAAAGCTATCAAAGCTAAGTTTGAAAATGTAAATTGCGAAAATACCGGATACGGAAGCACAATATATGCTATCAAGCCAGGGGATGGTTCAGCCCGTGAACAGGCTGCCAGCTGTCAGAAGGTTCTTGGTGGATGGGCAAATATCGCAAAGGAATATGCTACAAAGAGATATCGTTCTAACCTTATCAACTGGGGCATGCTTCCATTTGTTCTTGATGAGGATTTTGCTTTTGATAATGGAGACTACGTATTTGTTCCTGGTATAAGAGAAGCAGTATTAAATAAGACTGAAGTTATCAAGGCATATGTAGTTAATAAAGATATGAAAGAACTTTCACTTAAGCTTGGAGATCTTACTGATGCTGAAAGAGATATTATAGCAAAAGGCTGCTTAATTAATTATTATCGTGCATAAATTTACTCTTAAAACTCTATAGTTTATATTGTATACTAAAAGAGTCTGAAGCATATGTTTGTTTCAGGCTCTTTAAAATAGATGGATAGTCAATATCCGGCAATATAAAGGAGGTAGAGTTTATGAGCGGTCCAGTACTTGCTGGAACCATCTGGCTGGGGGTATTTGCACTTCTTGTAGTAGCAGAAATGATATCCGTTGGGCTGACTTCTATCTGGTTTGCGATCAGTGCGTTGATAAGTTCCATAATGGCATTCTTCGGAGCAGATATATATGCACAGCTTGTAAGTTTTATCATTTTCTCTGTTGTCTTCTTGGTGGTACTTAGACCATATACCAAAAAGAGGATAAATACACATACAGAGCTGACGAATGCTGAAGGCTATGTAGGGAAGACATTCTTAACGGTCACTGAGATTGATAATGATAAGAATATGGGTCAGATCAGGATCGGGGATGTTGAATGGCATGCCGTTTCAGAGGATGGTTCTAAAATATCCTGTGATACAAAAGTTGTAGTCACAGCAATAGAAGGAACAAAACTTATAGTGAAAAGAGCATAAAACATATAAGGTATTGAATTAAGGAGGAATTTTTTTATGCCAGCAATTATTATTTTACTTATACTCGTTGTAATCGTACTAGCTAGTACAATCAGAGTAGTAAAACAGGCAAATGCCTATGTTATTGAAAGACTTGGTACATATCAGGGAACATGGTCAGTAGGTGTACATTTCTTAATGCCTATCGTTGATAAGGTTGCAAGACGTGTATCACTTAAGGAACAGGTAGCAGATTTCCCACCACAGCCTGTTATCACAAAAGATAACGTTACAATGAGAATTGACACAGTTCTTTTCTTCCAGATCGTAGATCCAAAGCTTTACTGTTACGGTGTTGAGAACCCACTTGCAGCTATTGAGAACTTAACAGCTACAACTCTTCGTAACATCATTGGTGATCTTGAACTTGACCAGACACTTACATCAAGAGAAACAATCAATACTCAGATGAGAGCAACTCTTGATAAAGTTACAGACCCATGGGGAATCAAAGTAACACGTGTTGAATTAAAGAATATCATCCCTCCTGCAGCTATTCAGGAAGCCATGGAGAAGCAGATGAAAGCTGAACGTGAAAGACGTGAGCAGATCATCAGAGCAGAAGGTGAAAAGAAGTCAGCAATCCTTGTTTCAGAAGGTCAGAAGGAAGCTAAGATCCTTCGTGCAGAAGCTGATAAGCAGTCAGCTATCCTCGCTGCTGAAGCTAAGAAGCAGGCAGCAATCCTTGCAGCTGAAGCTGATAGAGAAGCAGCAATCCAGAGAGCAAACGGTGAAGCTGAAGCTATCGTAAAGGTACAGCAGGCCACAGCTGATGGTATTAAAGCACTTAATATTTCAGCTCCTACAAAAGAAGTACTTACTATCAAGAGTTATGAAACACTTGCTAAGGTTGCAAATGGTAGAGCTACAAAGCTTATTGTTCCATCAAATATTGCTGATATCACAAGCCTTGCATCTGCATTAACAGAAACTGTAGCTGCATCAAAGGAAAAAGCTGATGATTCAGAAATTGTTAAAAAAGAATCAGTAGCTGAACCAACGCCAGCAATTGAAACTCCTGTTGAAAAGACAGAGGATATTTCAGTTGATTTTGATACAAATTTTAAATTTGATTAATCTTTTAAAAAGGCTCCTACGAGTGACCCGTAGGAGCTTTTTTTTATTTATGAGAGATTATAACTTAGACATAAAGTGAGGTACTTAAATAAATGTTGGAATGTGATTTTACCATAAACAAAAGTAAAAAATAAAAAAATGACCATAAAAAAATTACGAGAATTAAAAGGCATGTCTATACGTAATTGACAAAAGGGTTAATAGTGAATATGTTAGACAATCGCTTGCTCGTAAAATGAAAACGGTTGCGATAATGGTTCTTTTGTACAAAACTAACAATATAGGAAACTATATGTATTGGTTAATTTTTCTTGTATAAAAAATTGGTAGATTATTGATGGTAATAATTGTATAATTCTAAGTGGTATTTATATTTTATTTTCGTAAATGTGTCTAAAAAGTGTTTTATCCTTGATTCATTTATGATATAATAGTAGAAACTATTGCTAAAAAGGGGTGACATTATATGATTAAAAAGGAAATGATAGCAATGCTCCTTGCAGGGGGCCAGGGCAGTCGTCTTGGTGTACTGACATCTAAGCTTGCTAAACCGGCAGTTGCTTTTGGTGGTAAATACAAGATCATTGATTTCCCTCTCAGTAATTGTATCAATTCAGGGGTTGATACAGTTGGTGTACTTACACAGTACAGACCGCTGAGGCTTAATCAGCATATCGGAATAGGTATGCCATGGGATCTTGATCGTAATTTTGGAGGTGTAACTGTTCTCCCGCCATATGAAAAGAGTGGAAACAGCCAGTGGTATACTGGAACCGCCAATGCTATTTACCAGAATCTTGAGTATATGGAGTACTATAATCCAGATTATGTACTGATACTTTCGGGTGACCATATATACAAGATGGATTACGAAGTCATGCTCGATTTCCATAAATCATCACATGCAGATGTCACGCTTGCTACTTATCAGGTTCCAATCGAGGAAGCAAGCAGATTTGGTATTGTTATTACAGATGAAAAGGGTATTGTTCAGGATTTTGAAGAGAAACCTGAAAAGCCTCGTAGTAACAAGGCATCAATGGGTATTTACATCTTTAGTTGGCCAGTTCTTAAGAAGGCTCTCCTTGAGATGAAAGATGTACCTTCATGTGATTTTGGAAAGCATATTATTCCTCATATTCATGATGAGGGAAAGAAGATCTGTGCATATGACTTCAAGGGTTACTGGAAGGATGTTGGAACTCTCGGATCTTACTGGGAGGCTAATAGGGACCTTATTGAACTTATTCCGGAGTTTAATCTTTATGAAGAATTCTGGAGAATCTTTACAAAGAGTGACAATCTTCCACCACAGTATATTGCTGAGGATAGTAAGGTTGTTAAGAGTATCATTGGTGAAGGATCTGAAATCTATGGAGATGTTGAGAAATCTATCATAGGTTCAGGCGTAATCATAGGTAAGGGTGCTAAGATAAGAAATTCAATCATCATGAATAATGCTCAGATTGGATATGGCACAGAGATAGATAAGGCGATCATTGCAGAGAATGTAAAGGTCGGCTCGAGAGTAAAGATGGGCGTAGGCGAAGAGAAGCCTAATGAATTTGCTCCACATATTTATTCATTTGGACTTGTCACAGTAGGTGAAAAGTCTGTAATACCTGACGATGTAACAATAGGAAAGAATACAGCAATCATTGGTGAGACCACATCAGATGAATATCCGGGTGGTGTACTTGATAGTGGTTGCAGCATAATAAAGGCAGGTGAATAAAATGAGAGCGATAGGTATTATTTTAGCAGGTGGCAACAATAATCTCATGGGAAAGCTTTCTAACAAGAGAGCTGTAGCAGCTATGCCAATAGCTGGATGCTATAGAGCTATTGACTTCGCACTTTCCAATATGACAAATTCTCATATTCAGAAGGTGGCTGTATTTACTCAGTATAATTCCAGAAGCTTAAATGAACATCTTAATTCATCTAAGTGGTGGGATTTTGGTAGAAAACAGGGTGGACTTTTCGTTTTTACTCCAACTATTACATCAGAAAACAGTTATTGGTATAAAGGAACAGCAGATGCTCTTTATCAGAATATCTCATTCCTTAAAAATGCCCATGAACCTTATGTAGTTATCGCATCTGGTGATGGCGTTTATAAGTTAGATTATAATAAGGTTCTTGAAGCTCATATTGCTAAGGGAGCAGATATTACAGTAGTTGTAAAAGATATCTCTCCTGAAGAAGATGACATTAAGAGATTTGGCGTAGTTAGAACAGATGATAAAGGCCAGATAAAGGATTTCGAAGAAAAGCCTCTTGAAGCCCAGACGCATACTGCTTCTATCGGTGTTTATGTAGTAAGAAGACGTCAGCTTATTGAACTTCTCGAGACAGCTGCAGCAGAAGGACGTACAGACTTCGTTACAGACATTCTTGTAAGATATAGAAATTCAAAGAAGATCTTTGCTTATAAGATTGACAAGTATTGGAGAAATATTGGTTCAGTTGATTCTTATTACAGAACAAATATGGATTTCCTTAAACCGGAAGTTAGAAATTATTTCTTCCGTGAGCAGCCAGGAGTATTTAGTAAGGTAGAAGACCTTCCACCGGCTAAATACAATTGCAATGCAAATGTTTCAAACAGTCTTGTATCAAGCGGATGTATCATTAATGGTAAGGTAGAAAATTCAATTCTCTTTAAGAAGGTTTACGTTGGTAATAATTGTGTGATCAAGAATTCTATTATCCTTAATGATGTACATATCGGGGATAATTGTGTTATTGAGAATTGTATCGTTGAATCCAGAGATACTATCAAAGCTAATACAGTACATGAGGGAAAAGAGGGCAATCCAAAGATTGTGATAGAACAGAATTTAAGATATACATTATAATTCACGCTTAAAATTATGCGTGGGGACGACATTTAGGAGGGGTTTTAAATGCAGATTACAGATGTTAGAGTTCGAAAGATTACTAAAGAAGGAAAGATGAGAGCGGTTGTATCAATTACTATTGATAATGAGTTTGTTATTCATGATATTAAGGTAATTGAAGGGGACAAGGGATTATTTATTGCAATGCCAAGTCGTAAGTCTTCAGATGGGGAATATCGTGATATAGCTCATCCAATCAATTCTGAGACAAGAGAAGCAATTCAGAATCTGATCATCTCAAGATATGAGCAGAGTGCTGGAGAAGAAGTCTAAACATTTTTTATAAAGAGATCTAGTCAACAAGCACGGCAAATGTCCGTGCTTGTTGACTTTTTTATGTATATTAGAATAAAATGACATAGATGTTTTAAGGTCGCAAGGTAAGAGGCGATCGGTATTTTATGACAGAATAGTATTCAGAAAGTGAAAGGATTATAGATATGCTTAAGACAGTTATACTTGCTGCAGGTAAAGGTACACGTATGGAATCAGATCTTCCAAAGGTTCTTCATAAGGTCTGCAATAAGTCAATGATAAAACATGTAATTGATAATGCAAGAGAAGCAGGAGCGACAGATATTTGTGTTATCGTTGGATATAAAGGTGATCTTGTCAGAGAAGAGATAAAGGATGAAAATGTGACTATAGTTGAACAGCATGAGCAGCTGGGAACAGGTCATGCAGTTAAGCGTGCTGCAGATTTTATCGGAAATGACGGAGATACTCTTATTCTCTGCGGTGATACACCTTTGATCAAAGGAGAAACACTTAAGGCACTCTATGATACTCATAAGAAAGAGGAAAATGGTGTAACTGTTCTTTCTGCTGTTTTAGATGATCCTAAAGGATATGGAAGGATAATCAGAGATGAGAACGGTGATTTTATAAAGATCACAGAAGATAAAGACTGTACAGATGAGGAAAGACTTACCAGGGAGATAAATTCTGGTATGTATGTTTTTAATTCAGCTGATCTCAGCCGCAGCCTCTCACTTCTTAAAAATGATAATGTACAGGGAGAATATTATCTTACTGATACAATTTATATCATCAAGGACTCAGGAAAGAAAGTAAATGCTACTGCTGTTAAGGATACAGATGAGATACTTGGTGTAAATACTAAGGCTCAGCTTGAAATTGCTGAAGAAATAATGAGCAGGAGATAATAATGAAGATTGTAGTAGGCCTTGGAAATCCAGGGACAAAATATGACGGAACAAGACATAATACCGGATTTTCGGTGATCTATAACTTAAAAGATAGATTCAATATAAAAATGGATAAGAAAGAATGTAAAGCTGTTACTGGTCGTGGGATTATTGGCGGTGAAAAAGTCCTCCTTGCTATGCCTCAGACTTATATGAATCTTTCAGGTGAATCAGTGCAGGAGCTACTCCATTTTTATAAAGCGGATGTTTCAGATCTTATAGTTATATATGATGACATTGATCTTGATATTGGAAAACTCAGACTTCGCAAAAAAGGAAGTGCTGGGGGGCATAATGGTATAAAGAGTATTATAGCAAACATAGGAACAGATACATTTGACAGGGTAAGAGTCGGAGTAGGTCATAAGCCCGAAGGCTGGGACTTAGCGGATTATGTACTGGGAAGACCTGCAAAAGAAGAACTTGAAAGTGTAAGAGCTTCTGTGGACAGGGCAGCTGATGCCTGCGAAAAGATAATCACAGATGATATAAATGCAGCGATGAATCTTTATAATTAAAGATATTAAAAAATAGGAAAGATAAGGTGGAATATGGACGCACTTCTTAGTCCTTTAAGAGAAAGTGAAAATTTCATAAAAATAGAAAAAGCCGTTCTTAAAGGTGACACTCCTGTAAATGTATGGGGTATAACAAGGGGGGCGCGCCCTCTTCTTATGGAAGGGCTTAGAGGTGATGCAAGATTTGCGGTAATAGTAACCTATGACGATAGCAGAGCTGAGAAATTATATTCAGATTATCGCTTCTATGATAAGAATGTATATATCTATCCGGCAAAGGACGCACTTTTTTATTATGCGGATGTTCATGGTAATGTGACAGCAAGAAAAAGACTTGAGATTGTTAAGAGGATAATCAATAGAGAAAGATCAGTGGTGATACTTACTATTGATGCCCTTATGGATAAGATCCCGGATATTAAAGAGATAAGAGTAAATTCCTTTAAGTTAAAGAAGGATGAAGCTTATGATTTCAGAGAATTACGAGACAGATTATCTACTCTTGGATATGAAGAAGTTCCTGTTGTTGAGGGACCTGGAGATTATTCAGTCCGAGGTGGGCTTATAGATATATTTCCACTTACTGAAGAGTGCCCTTACCGTATAGAGTTCTGGGATGATACTATTGATTCTATAAGAAGCTTTGAGGTTGATTCACAGCGCTCTATAGAAGAAGTAAATGATATAGAGATAACTCCGGCCAGTGAATATGTTCTTAAGACAAATGTTATAAGAGAAGGTCTTCTAAAGATGGAAGAAGAATATAAGAAGACTGCAGAAACATTTAAAAAGACATTTCACTCAGAGCAGTATGGAAGGATAACAAAAACATTTAATCAGATAAAGGAAGAGTTAGCAGAACTGTCATCTGTAACTGGAATTGACAGCATGGTAGGGTATTTCTATAAGAATCTGGTGTCATTTATGGATTATTTTCCAGAGGATACTCTTTTTTTTATAGATGAAGCAGACAGGACGGGAGAGAGAGCCAGAGCTTATTCAAATGAATTTATGATGTCCATGCAGGGAAGACTTGAAGGTGGATATATTCTTCCGGGTCAGGCGGATGTGCTTTATGACTATAAAGAGATCCTTGCAGGATTATCCCTTAAGAGAACAGTTATCCTGTCAGATTTTATTAAGAAAGATCCATTTTTTAATGAAAAGGAACAGATACCTTTTGAGACTAAGGATATACCTCCGTTTAATAATAGCGTGGATGAGCTTGTTAAGGATATAAACAGATGGAGGTCTCTGGATAAGAAAGTTATAATAGTATCGCCTTCAAAGACCAGAGGAAACAGGTTCGTAGAGAATTTAATGAGGGAGGATATCCCGGCATTTTTCTCCGTGAGCGAGAAGAGACAGCTTAAAAATCGTGAAGTAATGATAACTACAGGTAGTCTCGAAGAAGGATATGAGATTCTTGATACAGGGCTTATAGTTATCAGCGAGAGTGAGATCTTCACAAGTAATAAAGATAAGAAGAAAAAGAAGATACCAAAATACACAGGACAAAGTATAGCTGATCTGGATGAGATAAATGTAGGGGACTATGTTGTCCATGAAAGACATGGTATAGGCATATATCGTGGAATTGAGAAAGTTGAAACTGAGGGCAGATTAAAGGATTATATAACTATTGATTATGCTAATAATGGTAAGCTTTTTATTCCGGTTGATCAGCTTTCTATGATAGGTAAATTTTCCAGTAAAAATGCAGCAAAACCAAAGCTTAACAAGCTTGGGGGCGGCGACTGGGAAAAAACAAGAAGCAGAGTTAAAAGTCATGTGGATGACATAGCGGAGGAATTGATAAATCTTTATGCTGCCCGCCGGATAAAAAAAGGACATGTTTATTCAGAGGATACAGTCTGGCAGACAGAGTTTGAAGAGTTATTTCCATATGAAGAGACGGATGATCAGTTAAGAGCCATAGAGGAAACAAAGAAGGATATGGAATCAGATAAGATCATGGACAGACTTATCTGTGGAGATGTAGGCTTTGGAAAGACTGAAGTGGCAATACGTGCTGCATTTAAAGCGGTTCAGGATAATATGCAGGTTGCTTACCTTGTACCTACAACTCTTCTTTGTCAGCAGCATTTTGAAAATTTCCTTCAGAGAATGAGAAATTATCCGGTAAACGTAAGGATGCTTTCTAGATTCTGCACTCCTAAGGAGATTAAGGAGACTTTGGAGGGGCTTGAAGACGGAACTGTTGATATTGTAATAGGAACCCACAGACTGCTTTCAAAGGATGTCAAATATAAAAGACTGGGGATTCTTATAATAGATGAGGAACAGCGCTTTGGTGTAAAACATAAGGAAAAGATAAAGGAATTAAAGAACAATGTAGATGTTCTTACCCTTACAGCAACTCCTATACCAAGAACCCTTCATATGAGCCTGGTAGGGATAAGGGATATGAGTCTTCTGGAAGAGGCTCCGGTTGAGAGAAGACCTATACAGACCTATGTTATGGAATATGACAGGGAAATTGTTAAAGAGGCAGTAAAACGTGAGATTGCCCGTGGAGGACAGGTTTATTATGTTTATAATCGTGTTGATGACATTGACATGATAACAAATGAACTTCGTTCCTTTCTTCCGGATGTAAATATTGAATTTGCTCATGGAAAGATGCATGAAAGAGAATTAGAGTCCATCATGCATTCATTTATAAATAAAGAGATAGACGTGCTGGTTTCAACTACTATAATTGAAACCGGACTTGATATAAGAAATGCCAATACTATCATCATCCATAATGCAGAGAATTTCGGACTTTCACAGCTTTATCAGCTTCGTGGACGTGTAGGAAGATCTGACAGAAGTGCCTATGCATTCTTAATGTACAGAAAAGATAAGATGATAAAAGAAGTGGCTGAGAAGAGGCTTAAAGCCATTAGAGAGTTTACAGATCTTGGCTCAGGTTATAAAATATCTCTGAAAGACTTAGAGATAAGAGGGGCAGGAAATGTCTTAGGAAGCACTCAGTCAGGTCATATGGAAGAAATTGGATATGATCTTTATGTAAAGATGCTTAATACTGCCATAAGAACAAAGATGGGAGAAAAGGTTGAGGAAGAATTTGAGACTGGAGTTGATCTTCCGGTGGATGCTTTTATCCAGGATGATTATGTTAAGAATGAATTCCTGAAGTTAGAGATATATAAGAGGATTTCTAAGATTGAAGATGAGGAAGATGCAGATCTTATCATTGAGGAATTAAAGGACAGATTCGGAGAATTGCCTAAGACTCTTACAAGACTTATAAATGTTTCACTTATCAGAGCTAAGGCCCATAAGGCTGGTATGACAGACATAAAATATATTGATGATGAGGTTCGGTTCATTATTAAAAATGGTACCGAGATAAGATCTGACCGGATTCCGAAATTCATTAAGAAATATAAAGGTAAGATGCGTCTTGTGATCGCAAAGCAGTCTGGTTTTGCTCTTCGCATGTCTAAACTTATACAGGATGAAATGCTTGAGAATATCAGCATGGCAATAGATGACATTTATGACACTCTTATAGTGGGAAATAAGGATATAGAAGAAGCTATAGATGAAGAGATAAAGGAAGCATCTAAGAAAAAGCCTATGTCAAGGGCTGAGCAGATAAGAGCAAAAGCAAGAGAGAAAAATAAAGAAGGCAGAAGTAAGATATGAAAAAAATATCAAGGTTTACATTGATCCTCTTATTTTTACTTAGTTTATCACAGCTTTTATATGGTTGTGGAAAAGAGGGGATATTAAATGATTCAGATTCAGTACTTACATTCAATAAGAAGAGCATATCAATAGGTGAAGTCTATGTATATGCCAAGACTGTTATAGAGGAATATGAGAAAACCTATGGCAGTGATATATGGAGTATGAAAGTAAGCTCAGAAACAGATGCTATGGATATGGAAGAACTTACCAGAAGAGATATTATTGATAATATCGTAAAGGTTAAGGTTTTATATATCCAGTCAAAAAACTTAGGAGTAAGCCTTACACCTGAAGAAGAGATGAAAGCTGATAATGAGGCTACTGAATTCTGGAAAAATCTTACAGATGATCAGATAGAATCCATGAGCCTTACCAAGGAAATAGTTAGCACAGTGATCCGTGAAAATGCACTTGCAAAGAAGACTTATGATAAGGTTGTTGAAGAGGCAGCTATTGAGATAAGCGATGAAGAAGCAAGAGAGACAGTTATTTATGATATGTTCTTTGATTGCTACAGCTTAGATTCTAATGGTGATGTGGTTCCTTTAAGTAATGAGAATAAAGAGATCATGAGAAAGAAAGCAGTTCAGGCCTATGATACACTTATAAGTCCTGTAGATAGTTCCGGTGAAAAAAATATAGAAGCCCTTTCAAATTATTATGGACTTAAATATTCACAGTACTATACGCTTACACCACAGGAGATGGAAGAAAAGTATGGCCCTAAGATCAGTGCGATGATATATTCATTAGATGATGATACATACAGTCTCGTTACTGAATCAGAATATGGATATCATATCTTTTATGTAAAAGCACTGACAGATAGAAAAGCAACAGATGAAAAAAAGACAGAACTTAAAGAGAAAAAGCAAAAGGAATATTTTGATGCTCTTTATAAGAACTGGCTTAGAAGTATTGATGACGGATATGATTATGATGTATCGGTAAATAAAAAACTTTTTGAAGAAATTAAATTCTAATAAAAACGCCTGAACTATCATTACTAGTTCAGGCATTTTTTTGATTATTTCTTACCCCAGTTTTTTCTGATTATCTTATGAGTTGAATTCTTAGGGAATTCTTCCTCACGGAGTCTTATCTCAGTCATATGTTTATATGCTGGACGTGGGTGATTGATCTTTTTGATAAGCTTATCAAAATAAGTAGCATTTCCCATGAAATCTTCTTCAGGGAAGATCTCAACAACGATCTTTCCGTTTTCTTCATAAACGAGACATTCATTTACTCCCGGATCAAGTTGTACATCGGCTTCAAGTTCTTCAGGGGAAATGTTTTCACCTGTATTAAGAATTATAAGATTCTTCTTACGGCCTGTAAGATGGATGAAACCTTCATCATCTACATATCCTAAGTCTCCTGTATGATACCAGCCATCTTCTGTGATAGCCTCTGCAGTGATCTCTGGATCTTTATAATAACCTTTCATTAAGAATGGACCACGGATAAGAAGTTCTTCATCTTCAGCTGTTTTAAATTCTGCTTCAGGAATTCCAAGTCCTACTGTGCCATCTTTATGATGTAAGTTTCTATTAACAGATACAACAGGTGAACATTCTGTCATTCCGTAACCATTTAAGATTTCGATACCCCAGCTTCTAAATTCCTTTACATAGAAAGGATCAAGGCTTGCACCACCACAGATGATATACTTAAGGTTCTTTCCAAATGGAGTAAGGACAGACGCGAAGAATTTTTCACGCATATCAAGTCCTGTCTTAAGCATCTGATCACTAAGAGCCATAGCTGCTTTTAACTTGGTTGTAGATTTCTGCTTATCAGCTGCACGCCAGATCTGTTTATGGAATGCTTCGACAAAAAGTGGTACTAAGAACATTGTATGAGGCTTTTCTGTAACCAGAGCCTTTGATACAGTTCTAAGGTTTTTATTGATAAATGTTTCCTGGCCATAGTAATAAACCATAAATACGCCTACGATAAGACCAAAGGCGTGATGGAAAGGAAGAACAGCGATGGTATTTCCTTCTAAGGAGAAGTTCTTTACTGTAAGGGTAAGTTCGCTTCCAATGTTGGAATTTGTAAGTACTGCTCCCTTACTCTGTCCGCTGGTACCAGATGTAAAGATTATAACTGAATCATTTTCAGGTTTTAATACTGCACTGAAATAATCTTTGCTTCCTTTGTTGATAAGTTCCTGTCCTTCAGCGATAAGTGTTGGAAGTTCGCTCATAAGATATACTGAGCTCTGATCCATATCCTTAACAAGATCTTTTTTTGCATCATCAATGATTATTGCGTCTACATCAGCTTTCTTGACTATTCTCATTACTTCGGCAGCTGAAAGATCCTTATCGATAGGAACTACTACATTACCACCATTTGTAACTGAAAGAAAAGAAATGATCCATTTGTATGAGTTGTCGCCAAGTACCGCGATATGATACTGCTTTTCAACTGGTTTGAAGCCCTGTGAATAGAGCCAGGTTCCCAGACAGTTTACTTCTTTAGCAACCTGTGCAAAAGTCTTCTTAACTTTAGTGTCTGAATCATTGTTATAAGAAAAAGCAGTTGAATCAGGACTAAGTTCTTCACGCATTGCAACCAGATCTTTGAAATCTTTTACTGGCTGAAGTAAATCATATAAATCGTATTTTTTGTTTTTGATCTTCATTTAAAACTCCCTTTAATTCCATTTATTGTTTAAGAAAATATTGTCTGGTTTTTTCAACGTTTTTTATTATATCAAATAAACTTACAAAAATCATTATTTGTTGTATAATCAGATTAAAACGGGGAATAAAAAAACAAGATAAATATGATCAGTAAGTGAGAAGGAGGATGAAAATAGTGGGAAATGAAGATAATAAGTCAGTTCTAAAGCTGATCGGTTTAGTGGGAGCGCTTTTTATAGTGCTTTTGCTCGTAGTGATATGGAATGTGGTGGATGAGAAAAAAAGAAAAGAAGAGAGTCTTATCGCAACAGAGATCGCATCAGATGGAGATCTAAAAGAAATAAAATCCGAAAAGAAAAATGAAAAACATAAATATACTGTAGATGAGATAGAGTCCCAGATAAAACCCGCAGGAGACCTTATTGTAGAGGAGTATCATTATAAGGATGCTGGAGTTTATGAGGATTATAAGACATTTTTTGGAGCCAGGGTCCCACTTACTACTGATAAGCAGGTCTTTACCTACAAGGGAACGGCAAAAGTTGGATATGATTTTGAAAAGATAGAATATGAGATCGATAATGAGAATAAGGAAATAACTATAAAACTTCCGGAATTAGAGATCCTTTCGAATGAGATAGATCATTCATCTTTTCAGATTGTTGATTCAAAGGACTCTATATTTAATTCTCAGGATTTCAATGATTTTAATGCTCTAGAAGAAGAGCTTATCAGAGAAAAGAATTCAGAAGTTCTTAAAGATGAAAATCTTAAGGCGGATGCAGAAAGAAAAGCAAATGAGATAATCATTTCATTTTTAAAACAGAACCCTGACCTTAGTGAATATAATATGGAAATAAAGATGATCACAGGGAAGTAGATAATACATAGGAGGATACAAATGAAAATTGAAAGTCAAAAGAAATTACTTATAATAGCCGCACTATTTCTTGTGGCGCTGATATCTTTTTTAGGTTTGGGAAGACATTTTTCAAATCCGGATACATTTAAAGCCAGCTTAAAAACTCTGGATGAAAAGAAATTAAATGTCATGTCTCTTTCGGCAGCGACTACTGCAGCATCGGTAGCAATCACTGTTATCCCGGGAGATACAGCAACTCCGATAGCGGAAAAACTTGCTGATTTCAGCGGTTATTTTATCCTTATATTCTGTGTCATATATGCAGAGAAATTCCTTCTTGCTGTAGGTGGGGCGCTTGCCTTTAAGATAATGATACCTATAGGGTGTCTGATCCTTATCATAGGTTTATTATTCCCGGATATTAAAGATACATGTAATGGACTGGCAAAAAAGATAATAATCTTAGGTGGGTTTATATTCTTTTTGGTACCAACCAGTGTATGGCTTTCTAACACGGTTGAAGCGTCTTACAGGGCATCTATTGAAAATACTGTAAAAGAGGCTACAAACAGTGCAAATGAAGTTACAGAGGTGGCTGATGATGAGGACAGTTCAGCCTGGGATAAATTTATAAACACAGTTTCAGGCGGAATTGAAGGATTGATGGATAAATTCAAATCTGTAATGAACAGGATGGCTGATGCTATTGCAGTTTATCTTGTAACAACTTTTTTGATCCCTTTACTTGTGGTAGTATTCTTTGTATGGGTAATAAAGATGATATTTGGAGTTAATTTTAAAATCCCGGCCATTAAGGGAAGTAATATATTAAAGAAGATTAAGAATGAGAAGAATTGAAAATGTGATAATAAGTGGTCCTACAGGAGCTATAGGTATGGCTCTTATAGACGAACTTATATCAAAGGATATAAATGTAACCTGTGTTGTAAATCCTGATTCCAAAAGGATAGACAGGATCAGGGAAAGTGATAAGGTTTCTATTGTAAAGTGTGACTTAAGAGATATAAAAAATCTTAAGAAATATATAGATGAGGCAAGAGAAGCCGGGGATTTGATCCCCAAAAGTTATGACGCCTTCTATCATTTTGCATGGATGAATACCTTTGGTGAGGGAAGAAATGATATTTCAGCCCAGATGGATAATGTAAGATATGCAATGGATGCAATTGATGCAGCCAGTGACCTTGGAGTAAAGCTTTTTATCGGAGCCGGATCACAGGCTGAATATGGAAGAAGTAATGAAGCTTTAAGATCTGATACTCCTGTCTTTCCTGAAAATGGATATGGCATCGCAAAACTTGCTGCAGGACAGTTTGGAAAGATAAGAGCTTGTCAGCTTGATATGGAATTTATCTGGACCAGAGTACTTAGTGTTTATGGACCATTTGATGGAGAAAAAACATTGGTTCAGAGTATGATATCAAAGCTTAAGGCGGGTGTCATACCTGAAACAACAAGAGGAGAACAGATATGGGACTTCCTTTATTCCAAGGACTGTGCCCGTGCTTTTTATCTCATCGCAAAAAATGGTAAGAATATGAAAACTTATGTTATTGGATCAGGGAAAGGAAGACCTCTTAGAGAATATATCGAAGAAATAAGAGACACTGTATCTTCAGGGGCTATGATAAATTTTGGAGCAATACCTTATGCAGAAAAACAGGTGATGTATCTCGTGGCGGATATTAGTGAATTAAGAAGAGATACTGGCTTTGTTCCTGAAGTAGAATTTAAAGATGGCATAAAGAGTATGCTGTAAAAAGAAAGAAAAAATAAGAAAAAATAAGAAAAAATAAGAGCTCTCACTTAAAAAGCGGGAGTTCTTATTTTTTTTCTGTAGCTCTTTTTCTTTTTATTTTAGTCTTCCCAAGGACGGATCCTATATTTAACGCCTAAGTCATCGCAGATCTTCTGGCACTTTTCTTCATCCTCATGAGAGATTGTTGTAGCAACAGTTGTGAATGTAACTGATGGGACATATTTTGCAGCTTCTTTTGCAAAGTCCAGCATTGCCTTAAATGAATCAGGGCCGAACTTAGGTCTTACTATCTCAAAATATTTCTCTGAATCAGGAGTATTAAGGGAAATAGAAATTGCATCGATAAGGTCTTTAAGATCAGGACAGATATTTCTGTCATTAACTAAGTTGCCAAGACCGTTAGTATTGATCCTGACAGGTTTTTTATATTCATCTTTGATAAATCTTGCGACTTTAAGAAGTGTATCTAAAGCTTCTGTTGGTTCTCCGAAACCACAGAATACGACTTCCTTAAATTCAGACATATCTTTTTTCTTAAATGCTTCCACTACTTCTTCAAATGAAGGCTCATGATCAAGCCAAAGGGAATCAGATTCTCCAACCTTATCCATGGTCTGTCTTAAACAGAAAGTACATGCGCAAGGACATTTGTTAGTGAGGTTTACATAGAGGCCATTATGGACCTTATAGAGTATTTCTTCTTTTCTTTCGACTTTCTTTTCCATAAAGTATTCCCTTTCTTATATTTAAAGTGGTTTTAGTCTGTCGATAACTTCTTCAAAAGCAACTCCGTCAGTGTTTGGAATTCCCATTTCTATGGACTTTTCGATACAAAGTTTTACAAAGCGGGAGGCACGCTTTACTGACTGGATAAATGGTACCTCGTTAACTGCATCTGCAGCGATGATAGCTGAGAATACGTCGCCGGTACCATTTCTTTCTGTTCCTACTTTTGCCTGTCTTGTATAAAGGATATCATCAGTAGAAGATGGGTCATATACAGCATTGGCAACAAATTCACCCTGAGAAATACCGGTGATGACAATCTTTCCAGGACCGAGACGGGTTAATTTATCCATAATAGCCTGTATCTCTTTTTTTGTCCATTTACCCTCGTGATATGGAGTATCTGTTAAAAAACAGGCTTCTGTAAGATTTGGAGTTATTATCTCTGCATGACCTATAAGTCGCTTCATGGCGCGAGACATTTCAGGAGTATAATGGGGATAAAGGTGACCGTGATCTCCCATGACAGGATCTATTATTATGATAGGTGCACCTTCGTCAAATTCCTTTATAAACCCGGAAATGAGATCAATCTGCTCAGCAGAGCCGAGAAACCCGGAAGTGATAGCGGAAAAACGTAGTCCGATCTTTTTCCATTCTGCGGTATATTCTTTAAAATGTCTTGTATAATCATCGATGAAAAAACTTTTAAATCCGGTCTGATTGCTGAGCACTGCTGTTGGAACAGCACAGCACTGGATGTGGAGTTTTGATATTATAGGAAGCTGAACTGCGACAGAACATCTTCCAAAACCAGTAACATCATTTATCACTGCTATCTTCTTTTGACGATTATGATCTATATATTCATTGGAATGATTCATGATAATTAACCTCTTAAAATAAAAGAAAATAAAATTCCTTAAGGCAGTATTTCATGTCACATTATAAAACAAAACTGACATTATATATATTGTCAGTTTGGACAAAAAATATAATGTCAGTTTGTGTTTTAATATAATTTTATATCTTCAGTTACATCTTCAATTCTGAAAGTTGTAAGTACATTCTGGTCAAGGTTTGGATGCTGGACTATTCTGGAAGCTTGACGTTCAATGCATCTTTCAAAATAGTTTCTTACAGTTCTTGCATTACCAAAGGTATCATCATTATCCTTGTTAAAATAAAGATTTTCAAGATATTTGGTAACATATTCATCAGCTTCAGCATTTAAATAGAAGTCATGCTGCTGGCAGAAATGATCAAAGATCTTCTTTAATTCTGCAGGATTATAATCAGTAAATTCAATGAATTTACTAAAACGGGATTTAAGTCCCGGATTAGATTCAACAAAGTCTTTCATTGGTTCTGTATAACCTGCGGCGATGACTATAAAGTCGCTTCTGTCGTCTTCCATACGCTTAAGCAGAGTGTCGATCGCTTCCGGGCCAAAGTCTTCGTTAGTAGAAGCATTGGTAAGTGAATAAGCCTCATCTATAAAGAGTACACCGCCTATAGCAGTATTGATTATCTCTGTGGTCTTTTCTGCAGTACCACCTACAAATCCGGCAACAAGTCCGCTTCGGTCTGTTTCTACAAATGTGCCCTTTGATACAACTCCAAGAGCCTGATAGATCTTTGAAAGAAGACGGGCAACAGTTGTTTTACCAGTTCCAGGATTCCCTGAAAAAACCAGATGATAAGAAATATCAGGGACTTTAAGCCCCATTTTCTTTCTGATGGAAGATATCTTAACAAGATTAACCTGTTTTAATATCTCTTCTTTAACATTGGAAAGACCTATGAGTGAATTTAATTCATTCATATATTCTTCTAATTTTTCTTCATCGGTTTTTCCTTTGTTATTTTCAGCAGTTCCGTTTTGAAGAAGGCTGCCATTATCTTTATATTTATTATCTGGCGCATTTGAGATAATGACATTTCCGGATATCTTACTGTCTGAAACAGATTCTGTGTCAGACGACATAGTATATCTGTTTCCACCGGCTATGTGATCTACGTTATATTGATTTACGTAATCACTCATCATGGTGATGTATTTTGAAAGTTTAGCAGCTTCCTGTTCATTTATACCGTTATAGGCAAGAAAGGCGCAGCCTACATTATTAAAGGCGTTGATATAATATCTTGCAACGGACATTTTATAACCTACTTTTTCAGCTTCTGGAAGCAGATCGTTTTTTACGAAATAAACAAGAGATGGAGGAATCTTATTTTCAAAATCAGTTCCTAAGATCCTGTCTGCTCTAAGTCTCTGAAAATTCTTGGCAGTAATTGTTATTCCAAGAAATTGATTTAAAAATTCAACTTCAAATTCTTCTTCGTCCTTAGTGGTCTTTGTAAAGATATATCCGCAAAAATTAATGATATCATCTTTTACAAGAAATCTGAGAGGAATTGGAGAATTCTTGGGAAATACAGATGAACTGCTTTCAATTGTAGAAGCGAAAAAATATAATTTTTCAAGCAATGGATTAATATCTATATTAAGCATTACGAATCCTCTAAATTATAATCTTAATTAAAAATCTGTTTGATACTGTCGTAGTGAAGGAAGATCTTTTCTTCACCGAGTGATCTTATCTCTTCAGAGGTAGCAAGTTTATGACCAAGGACTTCTTCCTCCTGAAAACTAAGATCTTTTTCATCAAAATCTAAAATGAATTTATATACATCAACAAAATAATTATCCCCTTCCTCAGGGTTGATACGCTGATATGTAAATGAAAGGCCGCCTTCGGCGTTTGAAACGTCAAGACCTGTTTCTTCTTTTATTTCACGGCATACAGCTTCGTATGATGTTTCTCCAGCTTGTGCGCCACCGCCGGATACTTCCCAATGACCGGGAGCCCAGGCTTTAGTCATGACACGCTGAGTGATAAGATACTTTCCTTCTTTATTTTGAACAACTCCGAGAACTGTAAGATGGAAATCTCCCGGTTTCATATGCCAGTCGTTTCTTACCATTGTTCTGCCGGTTGGTTTTTTATCTTTATCATAGATATCCCACAATTCCATGTGACAATTCTCCTTTGGTATAGTAAAATAAAATGGATTATGCGTAAAGATTATCACAAATACACTAAAAATTAAAGACCGAGTTTAGTAAGAGAGGTAGCTATGAAGTACGGACTTATATTTGATATGGATGGAACTCTTTGGGATTCAGCTGAAGGTGTTGCAAAAAGCTGGACAGAAGTTGTTGCAAGAGAGACAGAACTAGACAGAGTGATAACCAAAGAAGATATTCAGGCGGTTATGGGTCTTAATATGGATAAGATAGCAGATATAATGTTCCCGGAATTAAATAAAGCAGATAGAAAAGAGCTGCTTAAAAAATGTGGGGATAATGAAAATGATTATTTAAGAGAACATGGTGGAATCCTTTATCCGGATCTTTTAGAGACCATGAAGGAATTAAAAAAGAAATATCACCTTTATATTGTAAGTAACTGTCAGAGTGGATATATAGAGGCTTTTCTTAGTCATTATCATTTTGAAGAATTGTTTGATGCTATTCTTTGTTATGGAGATAATGATCAGGATAAGGCATACAATATTAAGAAGATATTTGATGATAACAAGTTGGATAGAGCCTATTATATTGGGGATATACAGGCGGATTATCTTTCAAGTACAGCTGCAGGGGTGCCATTTATACACGCGGTATATGGATTTGGTAAGATGGAGCAGCCAACGGAATCAATTAATGGACTAAGAGAACTCCCTCTACTTGTGGAGAAATTGTTCTTTGGGGGCAAAGATGAAGAAAGCAGCAACGCTATATGATTATATAAAATGGCGTGGAGATCTAAAGTTTATACAGGTCGAGTTTAATGAGATGGATGCGGCAATACTGTCCCAGCTTATTTATACGGATTTTAGTCAGATTATTCCTTTAAAGGAATGGGATAAGGACTATATAACCTTAAGACAGCTGGGGGAGATAATTAAGAAAAATGCGAAATATTCTATACTGAATGGAGATTACCTTCAGAGAAAGGAAGAATATAACGACTTTCTTATGGCAGCCTGCGATTCCGAAAGATATGGAAATATCCGTATAAAGAAATATACGGATATTACAGTGGTTGAAGAAAATATTCAATTTGCTGCAGCTACATTTGAATTAGACAATGGAGTTAAAGTTGTAACATTTCGCGGGACTGATGATTCAGTGGTGGGCTGGAAAGAAGATTTCATGTTAAGCTATGAAACTACTGGATCCCAGCGAGCTGCAGGAGAATATATTGATGCAAGATTAAAAGATGAACTTACAGAGCCTTTTTATATATGCGGTCATTCTAAAGGCGGAAATCTTGCGCTTTATGCAGCAGCAGGACTTGCGGATGATAAACTTGAAATGGTTCAGCATATTTATATGTTTGATGGTCCGGGAATATGTGATACGATTTTAGAAGAGGAACGTATAATAAATGCAAATCCGGAAATTGAAAATAAAATAAATAGCGAAGAAAAAATAAGAACTATCTATAAGAGGCTTGATGAAAAAACCACCAGAATCAGTCCGGAAAGCTGTTTTATAGGAAAGATATTTGAAGCTAAATTCACAGATACAAGAATTGTAAAAAGTACTGCAAAGGGATTGGGACAGCATAGTCTTGTTACCTGGCAGGTAAACTATTATGAATTCTTTTATAGTGAAAGATTCGAAAGAGCTTCAGTATGGGCTGGAAGGATTTTTGATGAATGGCTGAGAAAACAAGATATGGATAAGCGGAAGGTGTTCGTTGAAGATATCTTTGGGGCTTTTGAAGAAGCGGGAATAGTTAGTTTTAATGATATTTTAAAACATGGATTCAGCAGTATAAGAAGTATTGCTGAGGCTGCAGCTGGAATTTCTGGAGTTACAAAGAGAATGGCTATGGAACTTCCTAAAACTGGAATAAATGATTTGGGTAAAAAAAACAGAAGAAAGAAAAGAAACTATATAAGATTGGACGATAAATAGGAGGTATATTATATGGATCCAAAAACAATGTACAAACTTACTTATGGACTTTTTGTTTTAACTGCAAAGGAGGGAGAGAAGGATAACGGTTGTATTATTAATACCGCTATTCAGGTTACGTCACAGCCTAATAGAATCAGTATTGCAGTTAATAAATCAAATTATACTCATGATATGATTATTAGAACCAGGGAATTTAATGTTTCTATCATATCAGAAAAGGCAAGCTTTGATCTTTTCAAACATTGGGGATTTCAGAGTGGAAAAGATGTGGATAAAGCTATTGGAGTAGATCTTAGTAGATCAGCTAATGGAATAAGTTATATTACAAATGGGTGCAATGCATATCTTTCAGCAAAAGTTATAGATACTGTGGACCTTGGAACACATACATTATTTATTGCAGATGTAACTGAGGGCGAAGTTATATCAGGAGACGAGTCATGCACTTATGGATATTATCAGGCGAATATAAAACCAGCTCCAGATAAGTCGAAGGAGATAAAGAAGGGCTGGATATGCACAATCTGTGGATATATTTACGAGGGAGAAAATCTTCCGGAGGATTTTATATGCCCTATATGTAAACATCCAGCTTCTGATTTTAAGCCTTTATAAAAGAATAAAGATGTAATAAGTGAAAAACGCGTGCATCAAATATAGGGACGAAAAAGGGGAAGAATATGATATCAACGGCTAAACGCCGCGAAATCAAACGCGAAGCAAAGAAGAATCTTAAGAGAAATTACATTTTAAATATTGCGGTAATGTTCGTTGTGTTGGTACTTATCAACGGAGGATATCAGTTTTACAGTGGAAGACTGTCAAATATAAGGAAAATAAAAGAAGAGCATTCTGTAATGGGAATTTTAGAAGATGACAGTAGTAGCATTTCGACAGTTTCATGGGAAGTGTCGGCCCTAGATCAGCTGGATTTAATTGTAAATGGTATTAAAGGTACCTACAGTTATATAAATGGTCAGGACAGAGCTCTTAACTACTCAGATATATTGGGAGAATTTCTTGGAAATATATTCCAGGTAAAATCCATAAAAGATCCTTCAAAGATTCCTACCAAGACGGAAAAATATTCGGCTGGATTTGCGTCAGTATTCGTTAATTCAATTCTTGGAAGTCAATCTTTTGTTTTTGGATTTATGAATGGTTTCAATCAGCTGGTATTTAATGGCAGAATAGGAAGTTCCATTATAATTTTTATATTTGTGGTCATATCATTTTTATCTTTTGTTTATATTAAAAATGTAATTTCAGTAGGAAAAAATAGATATTTTCTGGAACAAAGAAGATATTCAGGAACAAGAGCTAAAGAGATTCTTTTTACTTATAAGAACAAACGACTTATAAATGTAAGCCATGTAATGTTTATAAGATATTTAAGGCAGATTCTTTGGGATCTTACCATTGTGGGAGGAATTATTAAATGTTACGAATACAGAATGATTCCTTACATTTTAGCTGAAAATCCCAAAATAAAAACAAAAGATGCATTTGCTTTATCCAAAGAAATGATGAAAAAGGAAAAGTGGAATGTATTTGTTTTGGATGTAACATTTTTCCCATGGTTTGTTTTATCCTTTTTTACTCTTAATATAGCTGGCCTCTTCTTTACAAATTCATATTTTGAATGTGTAAATGCAGAGTTATATATGACTTTAAGAAAAAAAGTAAAAAAGGCTCTTCCTGAGAACTTAAGACTTCTTCTTAATGATGATGCTTTGGATATACAGCATATAGTTCAGGAAGAACATCCGTCAGGTGAAGAGTCATTTGACATTAAGGTTCCTCATGTGGAGAACTTAAAGAGGGATTATAGAAGAAAATATAGTTTCCTTTCGATTGTGGAATTGTTCTTTACATATTCTCTTGTAGGCTGGGTATGGGAGTTTGTATTCTATCTGGCAATGACGGGACAATTTGTTAACAGAGGAACAATGCATGGCCCATGGCTTCCTATATATGGATGCGGAGGTTTGCTTATTATGGTTTGTCTAAGACCTCTTAGAGAAAAACCTGGAAAACTCTTTGTAGGGGCAATGAGCTTGTGTGGAAGCCTGGAGTATTTTGCATCTTGGATTTTAGAGAAGATGTTTAATACAAAATGGTGGGATTATAAAGGTTATTTTATGAATCTGAACGGAAGAATCTGTCTTGAAGGGGTGCTTCTGTTTGGGTTTGCCGGTTTTGCCTTTACCTATGTGATATCTCCATGGCTTGATGATCAGTATATTAAGATGGATACAAAAAAGAGAAAAATATTATGTGCCATCCTCCTGCTGCTTTTTGTAGCGGACCTTATTTGGTCAATAATGGTTCCAAACACAGGTAATGGTGTTACTGGAGAATTTGTATAGAAAAAAACAGGTAATATTTGGAGCAATAATGGAAGTACCAGTTAGGAAAATGTATATATCAGATCTTCATTTCGGCCATGCCATTTTAAATGATGCCATGGACTGCCGGGGCTTTGCTTCTGCAGATGAAATGAATGAGTATATGATTAAAAAATGGAATGAAAAGGTTACAGATATCGATGAAGTTTATATTTTAGGGGATTTTTCGGTGATTTTTGCAAAGAAAACCAATGAGATTTTAGACCAGTTAAAAGGAAAGTTATTCCTTATAAGAGGAAATCATGACAAGTTCCTTATGGATAGAAAATGTAACCTGAAAAGATTTGAGTGGATTAAATCCTATGCAGAGATTGAAGATAATGGAAGAAGTGTAATTCTTTCCCACTATCCGGTATTTTGCTATAATGGTCAATATAGGCGGGATAAACAGGGAAATTCTACTGCTTATATGTTATATGGACATGTACATAATACTACAGACGAAAAGCTGATTAACAGTTTTATAATGGCTACAAGAAATGAGAGGGTTAAAACCATGCAGGGAGACTGGATGAACATCCCTTGCAATATGATAAACTGCTTTGCAATGTTTTCAGATTATACTCCTCTTACTCTTGATGAGTGGATCGATGTAGATAGAGAAAGAAGAAAAAAATGCAGCGAATCTATGCAGCAATAGATTTAAAATCTTTCTATGCATCTGTTGAATGCGTTGAGAGAGGATTAGACCCTCTTAAGACTAATCTTGTAGTTGCAGATGAAAGCAGAACGGATAAGACGATATGCCTTGCTGTTTCCCCGTCCCTTAAAGCTTATGGGATACCGGGAAGAGCAAGGCTTTTTGAAGTTAAAGCTAAATTAAGAGAATATGAAGCCCGTACTAAGGAAAAAGTGGACTTTATCATAGCGAGACCACAAATGTATCATTATCTTAAGAAGTCTGCAGAAATCTACAGCATTTATATGAAATATATAGCTCCTGAGGATGTGGTGGTATATAGCGTAGATGAAGTGTTTATGGATCTTACGGATTATCTTAATACATACGATAAGTCTGCTCATGAACTTGTAATGGATATAATCCATGATGTTTTAAAAACCACAGGGATAACTGCTACTGCAGGAATAGGGACTAATCTTTATCTTGCAAAGATCGCTATGGATATTAAGGCAAAACATATGAAGGCAGATAGTGATGGAGTAAGGATAGCAGAGTTAGATGAGGATAGTTTTAAGAGAGAAATGTGGCCTCATGAACCCCTTACAGACTTTTGGAGAACAGGCCCCGGAACAGCTAGAAAGCTTCAGGAATATGGAATGTATACCATGGGAGATGTGGCGAGGCGTGCATTAAACAATGAGGAGTTATTTTACAAACTCTTTGGAATAGATGCAGAAATACTGATAGATCATGCATTTGGCATTGAACCTGTTACTATAAAAGAGATTAAGGCTTATAAGCCAATGTCTTCTTCTCTTTCGGAAGGACAGGTGCTTTCAGAACCATATACATTTGAAAAAGCGAGAGTTATCATTGATGAAATGGCAGAGATCATGGCCTTAAGACTAGTAGAGAAAGGCCTTGTGACAGATTCTGTGACCATTCAGATTGGCTATGATAAAGAAGCGGTGGAAAGAGGGTATAGTGGAGATGTGGTTCCTGACAGATATGGAAGAGTAATACCGAAAAATGCTCATGGAACCATAAAACTCGGTAATTATACCAGTTCTACTAAAGTGATAATAGATCATGTTCTTCAATTATATGATAGGATAGTGGATAAAAAGCTGACAGTACGAAGGATGTATATAAATGCCAATGATGTAAGAAGAGAGGAAGATACATTCTATCAGTTAGGATTATTTGAAGATAAAGAAAAACTTGATAAAGAAAAGAAAATGCAGAAAGCTATTGTATCCATTAAATCAAAATATGGAAAGAATGCGCTCCTTAGGGGAACGAATCTTTTGGAGGGGGCAACTGCAGTTGAAAGAAACAGGGAAATTGGAGGCCATAAAGCGTAAAATGAAATCAGATTATAGCGATATAATTGATAAAAAAAGGCCTGAACATGATAATGATGATTTTTCCATAAGACATCCCAAGATGGATATCTTAGACAGGGCAAAGATATTTGCTTCATTTGATGCATTGAGAGGATTCGATGAAGAAATAGATAAAGAAAATATTCTTTATGCTCCTTATATCTATCTTTCTGAGGACGAAAAACAGCTTTTGGATCAGGTGATACTTATAATTGATGAAAGAATAGAAAAAAGAGAAGAAGTGAGAGGACATATCACTTATTTTATAGCTGACGGGCGAAGTAAGGATACGGGGACAGTAATGGAAGTATCAGGTGTGATAAAAAAACTTGATAAAATAAATGGAACGATTAAAATAGGTGACGATATCATTTTAGTAAAAAATATATATGATATTAATTTAGAAGACCATAAGGATGAGATATGATAAAAGCAGTTTTTTTTGATATGGATGGGACAATCCTTGATACATTAGGGGATCTTACAGATGCTCTTAATCATGCTTTTAAAGAAGCAGGCCATAGAGCAGATTATGGAATAGAGATGACCAAACTTTTCTTTGGTTCGGGAGTTAAGGTTGCTGTTAAGAGAGGTCTTGCTACGGAAGCAGGTGTAGATAAAGACAAGTTAGATCTTATCGGAACAGAGAAAGAAAATAAGATATATGTTGCGGATGATAAGGAAGTAGAGCGTATTACAAAGATTTATATGCCTTATTATGCTGCAAATTGTAATATAAAGACAGGTCCATATAAAGGGATAATAGAAGCCATAAGAAGAATAAGAGAAAAGGGTATAAAGACTGCTGTTGTATCTAATAAACCGGATGTTGCAGTGAAAAAATTATCTGAGGATCTTTTTTATGGGCTGTTTGATATTTCTTTAGGAGAGGCAGAGGGTATAAGGAGAAAACCCGCACCAGATATGCTAAAAAAAGCAATGGATAATCTTAATGTAACGGCAGAGGATTCAGTTTATGTGGGAGATTCTGAGATCGACATGCTCACTGCTAAAAATTCAGATATGAGATGTATTTCCTGTGATTGGGGGTTCAGGTCAAGAGATTATCTTGAAAAACAAGGCGCTGACCCAATTGTTTCCGATGCAAACGAAATGTTAGAGATAATCTTAGATATTTGAAAAAACAGGTTGACAGAGGAAACTAATTAATTTATATTCAGTATAGTATTAAAGAAAGGGGATAAAGGATAATGAGATCATTACATGTCATTTACATGACTCGAGATTATAGCTTATATAAGAAGAAAATGACTGTAAATATGTTTGATTATTCTTTATTTATCTAGTGATATACTATATTAGTGTATCATTATATATATTGATAATTAATTCAGTCATTTCATAATTATTTGAAATGGCTGTTTTTTTTATATTTTTTGCGGCCGTTATACTAGTAGTGAGTTAAGTAAGGGAAAGGGTGAAAAGATGATTGAAGTTAAAAATCTGACAAAAGAGTTTCGAAAACCTGTTAGGGAGCAGGGCGTAAAGGGAATGGCGAAAACCTTATTTTCGAGAAAGTATACCTCGAAGCTTGCCGTAAATAACATTGATTTTAAAATCAATGACGGCGAGATTGTGGGATACATTGGGTCTAATGGTGCAGGGAAAAGTACAACAATAAAGATGATGTGCGGAATTCTTACACCTACTTCCGGAAGCGTAAAAATTGAGGGGATTGAGCCATACAAAAAAAGAATGGAAGTTGCGGGAAAAATAGGTGTAGTATTTGGCCAGAAAACCCAGTTGTGGTGGGATATTCCACTTATTGAGTCATTTAAAGTTTTAAAGCAGATTTATAAAGTATCTGATGAAGATTATAAGGAAAGAATGGATTTCTTATCCAAAACCCTGGATTTAGATGAGTTTTTATCTCAGCCTGTAAGAACACTTTCTTTAGGACAGCGAATGAGAGCAGATCTTGCTGCCAGCTGGCTTCACAATCCTAAAATTCTTTTCCTGGATGAGCCGACGATCGGGCTTGATGTGTGGGTTAAGGAGAAGATAAGAAAAGCTATTAAGGAAATGAATGAAAAATTCAACACCACAGTAATCCTTACAACACATGATATGCAGGATATAGAAAATCTCTGTTCAAGGATCATCATGATCGAAAAAGGTGAGATAATTTATGATGGACCACTGGAGGATATCAAACACCACTTTGGAAATATCAGAACAGTAACTCTTACATTAAAAGATGAAATAGATGAAGAGATGATAAAGACTTATAACGATTTTGAGGGACTTGCTTCATATGAGTTAAAGGATCAGAAATTAAATATAAAATTTGATGCAGATAAGCTTGAGATAAAGAATGTTGTGAATTACGCATTTGGTGATCTTAAAGCTCAGGATATGCAGATCTCAGAGATCGGTATCGAAGAAGTTGTTAAGAGCATCATGTCTGGTTCGGAGGTGGTTGCATGAAGAAATACATCCCGTTTTTTAAAGCTGGGATGATGGAAGAGATGGCATACCGGGCAGGTCTGTTTGCGTGGATGTTTATCACTTTTTTGCAGCTGGTATGTGTGGCATTTCTTTGGACTGCTGTATATAACAGCTCTTCATCTCCGGTTATCAATGGTTTTACATTTAATGAAATGATAGTTTATTTCGCATTTACTAACATTTTTGCATTTATGTGCCTGGGAACAGAGACGATGAATGATATAAATAATGAGATAAAGGATGGCACTATTGCCATTTCCTTTATCAAACCTATATCTTACAGAATCAGATTTTTGTTTCGTGTTATGGGAACCTGTGCTACCAGGATAATTATCATGGGAATTCCGACAATTGTGATCTCAATGATCATTTTTATCAAGATGGAATTCTTAAAGGTTTCATCTTATCCTGTCTTTTGCCTGCATATAGTTCTTTTCATAGTGTCAATGATCTTTGCTATAGCCATATATGACACGATTGATTATATATGCGGCATCTGTTGTTTTTATACAACAGCAGCCTGGGGACTTAATTTCTCAAAGAATGTTATGGTAAATTTCTTTTCCGGAGTACTTATCCCTCTTGCTTTCTTTCCGGGAAAGCTGGGAGAGATTGCTGAAATGCTTCCGTTTGCAGGACTTTCACAGAATCCGGTATATATCCTTATAATGAGGGTGGATATAAAGACGGCAGGATTTATTATATTAAAGAGTGTGATCTGGTTTATCATACTTAATCTTGCGGCAAAGCTTCTCTTTATAAAAGCCAGTAAAAAGATTACTGTACAGGGAGGTTGATCATGAATAGTTTTAAATATTATAAAAAGCTCTACTTTACAAGTATGTCACGTTCCATGATCGCAAGGATGGAATATAAGAATGACCTTATAATCGGAATATTTGGATTCTTTATCCAGAATGTGGCAACACTTTTGTCTTTATATTTTATCATCAGGAATATTCCTGCATTGGATGGATGGAATATGTATCAGATGGGATTTTTATATGGTTTTACAATGATGCCTATTGCAGTGGATCATCTTCTTACAGATGAATTATGGAAGCTGGCATATTTCAGAATAATAAGAGGAGATTTAGATAATTATTTTCTTAGACCTGTTCCGGTCCTTTTTCAGGTGCTTTCCGAGACTTTTCAGCCGGAGGCTTTTGGAGAATTTATCGTAGGTGCCGCAATGCTTGTGATATGTGGGATAAAGTGCAGTATTCACTGGACATTTTCAAAGATCGTACTTATTGTTGTGGCAACCTTGTTTGGAGCGCTTATCGTAACTGCAATAAAGATACTCACATGCAGTCCGGCATTTATAATCAAGAGATCCGGATACCTGATGCAGATCCTTTATAATTTCAGAGATTATACAAGATATCCTATTGGAATTTATCCTAAAGCACTTAAGATAATGCTTATAGCTGTGGTTCCATTTGGGCTTATAATCTCCCTTCCTGTTGAGATACTTATGTTTGAAAGCTATAATCCTTGGCTTATATCAGGAATTATAATCCTTGTATCTATAATAGCGCTTATAATATCATGCTCAATCTGGACAGTATGTGCCAGAAAATATGAATCAACGGGATCATGATAAAGTATAAAAAAATCCGCCTTCACTTATTATCATTAATGGATAAGAGTGACGGCGGATCTTTTTATTATAAGGTTGACAAAAATATTAAATAATAAAATCATCAGTAACTGATGGGTTTATAGTAAAGATACGGCAGGTTGCATTTTCTGATACAACAAACTGCTTTTCTTCCTCAGTAGGAAAGATCCTGCCTGAAAAAACAGCTTCTCCATCATTTACAAAAATCTCTATTGAACTATGATCTATAAATATCCTTAGTTTTGTAAGAGGTTCATCAAGAACCCTGGTACGGGATTCACCCCAGTTGGTGTTGATCCTGGTTTTAAGTCCTGATCTGTCTACTCCTAACTTTTTAGTAGAAGAGTTGTAAGAGATCATAAGTCCTCTTGAATGTCTGTTCTTAAAAAGAGAAAGATAAAAATCATTTCCATCACTGGTGATAAGAAGCTCCGCAGCTAAAGGAAGCTCTTTTATATCAGCAGGTAATTCTTCTCCTCTAAGGGCCTCTATCTCTTTAACAGGTGTCTGGATCAGTTTATTATCTTTAATATGTAATTCTCTTGGAAGAGTCATACATCCTGCCCAGTCTTCTTCATCGGTTACAGGATAAGTGCAGTCGGCATTTCCCATCCATCCGATGATCACATTCCGATCAGTATTTGCTGCTAATTGTGCTGCATAATGGTCAAAACCGGAATCCAGTTCGATAAACTCTGTTTCAGGTATGAATACAGCTTCTTCAAAATCCATGCTTCCGATAATATAACCATTATGGTGCTGAGCATAGCTTCTTTTCGGAAGAATTATATTCTGTGGGCAGAAGATAAGGACGTCTTTTCCATCTATCTGTTCAAGAGACGGGCATTCCCACATATTGCCAAATTCTTCAAAACCTGGAACGAGAATCTTATTTACAAATTTAAAATCCCTGTCCGGATAGTCGGAAGAATAAAGAATGGCACAGCCTCTTGCATTTTCATCCTGAGCTCCAAGAATAATATAGTATTTACCATCTTCCTTATTATGGATTATCTTTGGATCTCTCTGGTGTTCTGTGAATCCTTCGGCTGGACCAAATAAAGGCTTTTCTTTTTTTACTATGGTTCCGTTAGGATTTAAAGTGGCAAGACAGGTATAAGATGTTCTCTGCCAATCTTCATCGCGGTGATTTCCGGTATAATAAAGGTTTATCTTATCACCATCCGAAAGAGCAGTTCCAGAATATACACCTCTATTGTCATAAAGAGTATCTGGTTTTAAGGCAAGACCTTCATTTTTCCAATGAATAAGATCCTTAGAAGTGGTATGATACCAGTATTTTAATCCATGAACGGCACCCCATGGACACCACTGATAAAAAAGGTGATAGATGCCGTTTTGGAAGATAAATCCGTTTGGATCATTTAATAAACCTGTAGTAGGTTGGATATGATATGTCTGTCTAAAGACAGACTCTTTTATTTTGTCGTGAAGACTTCTTATTTCATCAGGACTTTTAAGTTCCCGATAACTCAGCTCCTTTGACCATTCCTTCATAAGCAAAAACCTCCCCAGTGCTTATTAAGTATGTTAGATGGTATTAAATAGTTGCAACTTTAATGATATTTGTATTTCCACTTTCGCCATTCATAACACCGCCTGTAAGTACGATATTATCTCCGGCGCTAAGGTTAAATGCTTTTTTAGCTTCTCTTATATTATTTGCGAACATTGATTCCATTGAATCATAAGTTCCGCAAAGTACAGGAGTTACGCCCCAGCTCATGTTAAGTTTTCTCCATACCTTTTCTGAAGTTGTCATGCCGATGATATCAACAGGACAACGGAAACGGCTTACCATGCGGGCTGTTCTTCCTGAAAGTGAATTAACTACGATACATTTTGCATCTACATCGATTGCCATAGAACATGTTGAATGAGAGATGGCATCGAGAATGTTATGGATATGTACGTCAGTATTCTTAAATCTTCTGTTATAGTGAATGTTTTTTTCTGTGAATTCGATAGTCTCAACCATAGTCTTAACAGCTTCTACAGGATATTTACCTGATGCTGTCTCACCAGAAAGCATAACTACAGATGTTCCGTCATATACAGCGTTTGCAACGTCTGATACTTCGGCTCTTGTTGGACGAGGCTTTTCAATCATTGATTCAAGCATTTCTGTAGCAGTGATAACTCTCTTTCCAAGGAGACGACATTTGTTGATGAGATATTTCTGGATTGAAGGAACTTCAACACCAGGGATCTCAACACCAAGGTCACCACGGGCAACCATGATTCCATCGGCAATGTCGCAGATCTCTTCGATGTTATCTACACCAGATCTGTTTTCAATCTTTGCGATTATATCAACGTCTTCACCGCCATTTGCATCTAAGAATTCTCTGAGATCAACAACATCCTGCTTTTTTGATACGAAAGATGCAGCGACAAATTCAATACCATTTTCGATACCAAAAAGGATATCGCTCTTATCAGCTTCGCTAAGGAAGGCATGATTCATAACCTTGTTAGGGAAATTCATGCTCTTTCTGTCTGAAAGTGTGCCGCCTGTAAGACACTTACAGATTGCGTTGTTTCCTTCTAATTTAAGTACTTCGAAGATGACAAGACCGTTACATACAAGGATTCTGTCACCAATATTTAAGTCGTCGATAAGGTGGTCATAGTTAACTGAAACTTTTGTCTGATCACCTTCGACAGGGTCTGTAGTAAAGATAAATGTATCGCCTTCTTTAAGCTCGATCTTATGATCCTTAAAAGTCTTGATTCTATATTCAGGACCTTTAGTATCAAGCATTATTGCTATTGGAAGGTTAAGATTGTTGCGGACTTTCTTGATAAGATCAAATTTTTTCTTGTGTTCATCATGAGATCCGTGAGAAAAATTAAGTCTTGCGATATTCATACCTGCAAGGCAGAGTTGGGTAAGGGTTTCCTCATTTTCACTAGATGGTCCGATTGTACAGATTACTTTGGTCTTTCTCATTTTTATTCTCCTTAAGTAAATATATAAAGCATTTTTATGATAAGTTTCCATTTCTTGATATACCTAGAAAGATTATATCTTCTATCCTATTATAATACAATGAAAAGAAATGAAAAATGTGTGTATTGGGACTTTTCACACATTGTTATGTTGATAAAAACTTAATGCCCGTATTAAAATAAAGATATATATAGTTTGATGTAAAGAGTTTATTAATGTCTTTGATTTAGGGATTTATAAGGAGTAAAAATGAATCAGAATAAGACTTTAGATGTACAAAATAATGTCAATCGTGTAATAAAAGGTAAGGAAATGGTTGTAAAAAAAGTGCTGGCGGCAACGCTTGCCGGGGGACATATCCTTATGGAGGATATTCCGGGAGTTGGAAAGACAACCCTTGCTACAGCTTTTGCGAAAACCTTAAGCCTTGATTATAAAAGAGTACAGTTTACGCCGGATGTTCTGCCAAGTGATATCTTAGGATTTTCAATGTATAACAGTGCAACTAAAGAGTTTGAATTCAGACCCGGATCAGTATTCTGTAATCTGTTTTTGGCAGATGAGATAAATCGTACTTCTCCCAAAACTCAATCTGCATTGCTAGAAGTAATGGAAGAAGGAACAGCAACTGTAGATGGAGTTACCCGGGCGCTTCCGGATCCTTTTGTGGTCATTGCTACAGAGAATCCTTATGGATCATCAGGTACCCAGATGCTTCCGGAATCTCAGCTGGATAGATTTATGGTCTGTCTTTCCATGGGATATCCTGAACATAGTGATGCAGTTGCAATCCTTAAAGGAAATGCCAGTGCGCCATTAAAACAGCTGGAGTCAGTTATCACTCTTGATGAACTGATCGAATTAAGAAAGATGACTAATGAGATCTTTGTAAAAGATGATATCTATGAATATATAGTCAATATTGTTGAAGAAACCAGAAAAAATGAGAATTTCTCAATGGGTGCCAGTCCAAGAGGAACTATTGCTATGCTTAAGATGGCTAAAGCTATGGCAGTTATTGATGGAAGAGATTATGTTACAGCTGAGGATGTTCAGAATGTAGCAAGAGATACTTTGGGACATAGAGTAAAACTTGGACAGAGGGCAAGAGCTACAGGACTTAATATGGATCTTGCTATAAGAAAGCTGCTTGAGAAAGTTCAGCCACCGAGGAATTAATATGTATTTAAAGACAAAGATTCATATTTTAAGGATAATAGGATATTTAATTCAGTTTGGTATCATTTTTATATGTTACTGGTTTCTGAGAAATCATTTTTTATTTATGGCGCTTCTGATAGATATCATAGCACCGTTTATTTCCGTTGTGCTTTTATTTGTTATGAGAAATATGATCCAGATAAAGATTAGAAGCACTGAAATGTATGAGAGACGTCTTTCTACTTCTTATATAGAAATCAGCGTTATAAATAAAGCTTATTTTATGTCTTTTGATGTATGTGTAAATCT
This sequence comes from uncultured Lachnospiraceae bacterium, assembly GCA_902789175.1. GTDB lineage: Bacteria > Bacillota > Clostridia > Lachnospirales > Lachnospiraceae > Eubacterium_Q. The sequence goes on along the minus strand of CADANF010000013.1, from coordinate 51,999 downwards.
GTCTGCTGCTAATTCATTTTATAACAGCAAAGGGTCGACCATAATATCAGTACCTGCCAGATTTCATGGGACATATAAACAGCTTATCCCTGTGGAATATACAAGGAATGGAAGATACAGATATGAGATAAATAGTTTTACTGTAAGGGATTTTCTGGGATTTGTATCTCTGGCAAAGAAGATAGAAGTATATGATGAGATCAGTGTTCTGCCGGAAGACTCAGTTGGAGAAATGAAAAGTCTGAGTGATCTTTCTCTTGGTATGACGGAGAGTGAAGAGACAAAGAAAAAAGGACATGATTTTTCAGATGTTTCAGATGTTCGCAAATATATTCCTGGAGATAAACTGATGAGTATTCATTGGAAGCTTTCTGCTAAAAGAGACATTCTTATGGTTAAGGACAGGGTATCGATGTCAGATCAGCAGATGGTGATGGTAATAGAACTTGGTGGAGACCCTGTTATCGTGGATCAGATACTAACCCTTGCATATAATACAGCAAAGATGCTTATAAAAGATGGGGTATATATGAGACTCCTTTTCTGGAGCGATAAGGGGTTTGAATTCAGGGAAAGAGAGATAATGAATCTGGATGATCTTAATTTTTCGTTTACAGATATGTATTTTGAGACTATTTATGAAGATTCCGATAAAACACTCGAACTTATGAGATCAATACATCCGGAATTAAAGAGCTATGTCCACGTAACAAATAAGGATGGAGCAGCCTATGTGGAAATTATCGAACAGGAATAATTATAATAAAAATAAAAAAAGAATAAGATCTTCTTGGAGAGATGAAAACAGAGAGCCCATCAAACTTTGTGAAGGCCTTGTTATTCCTGAGGAAGTTTATGATATAAGCGAGAACAGGTATATGACACTGCTGATAAAGGGCGTTGTAGTTTATCTCCTTGCGGCAGGAGGTATTGGAAGTTATCTTACAGCGATAGGTTCTGGCTTTGATCAATTCCTTTTTAATGTGATAATGCTTTTAACAGCAATACTCTGTGCCTTTCTTTATCACAGCTGGAGATCTGAGAATCTTGGATATCTGATATTCTTTTTTATATATTCAGCCAGTATCATATTTTTAAAGAACTTTATAAATTCGGGATTCTATGCAGTTATAAATGATACTATCTCTGTTGCATCAGATTATTTTAATACTGATGGAATGACATTTTATAATGAAAGGATTTCCGACAGATATTTTGCCATAACAATATCTGCCAGTATGCTGGGTATAGCAGTAAATATCCTGCTTAATAACTATATTTTAAGAAGAGCAAGATATATGGTGGCAATCTTTATCGTTGTAACCATAAATCTTGTGGCATTTTATATGCAGAAAGAACCTGCTCTTATTTATACTGTAATGCTTATTTCCGGTATTGCCATGTCTATGGTGCTTAAGGGCAGCGGACATTATCTGCTTTCCAGAAATGATCATATATTTAAGAGAAAAAAGAAGGGACTTTTTTATGGACTTGATCATAAGTCGCTTCTGCAGGGACTTCTTATTGCTTCAATTTACTGCATTTCACTTATACTTATTTTGTCTTTATTCTTTAATAAAGACACATTTGATATCCTTCAAAAAAAGAATAAATATAAAGAAGCTTCGAGAGAGACAGTACAGAATGTGATCATGTTAGGTTTCTTTGGAATAGCCAATCTGTATCAGAGTAATGGAGGTATCAACTCTGGCAGATTAGGCGGAGTTTCTACTATAAGACTTGATCATGAGACAGATCTTACTGTTGCTTTTACTCCTTATGATTATGAAACTCTTTATATTAAGAATTTTAATGGAAAGAATTATCAGCCTTATACAAATATCTGGAAACAGTCGGATAATTACATTATAGAAAAATCTGCTCTTTCTAAAGAAACAGAAAGCTTAAAGAAAAGCTTTGAAGAAGGAAAAGAAAAAAGTGCAAAGGGAAGGATGACTATCATCAATGTGGAAGCGCCGGTTCAGATCTATGCGCCATATTATGCGTATGATGATGTAAAGATACTGGGTCTAAGAGCTGCTATAAATATAGATTATTACCCATTGTTAAATGAGGATAATCTAAACTGCGATGACGACTTGGTAAGACATGAGGCCTATACGGATTATCTAGAGGTACCTCTTGAAAATAAAAATTCCATCAGAAATCTTATATCAGAAACTGGGCTTAATAAATCAGACCCTCCTATGGTATCAGTTAAAAAACTTGCTGATTATTACCAGGAATATGTTCCTTATACAATAAGACCTGGGGCAACTCCCAGAGGCAAGAATTTTGTAAATTATTTTCTGGAGAATAATAAGAAAGGTTATTGCGCACATTTTGCCAGCGCAGCAACTCTTATTTTTAGAGAATTAGGTATACCTGCAAGATATTGTGAAGGCTATGCCATATCCTACAGCCAGATCTTAAGTAATGGTGAGATCATAGATGGAGCAGATTATAATGATTACTTTGAAGGATATTCTGAATTAGGTAAGACAGCCTTAGTTAAAGTAGATGCCAGTGATGCCGATTGTCATGCCTGGGTTGAAGTATATATAGATGGAAAAGGCTGGATACCGGTGGAAGTGACTCCTGCATCAGCTATGATAGAAGAAGAGGATAATGATGATTTCTGGAATGCCTTTAGAGACTGGTTTGGAGATGGAGGAGATGGCCAGGGAGGAAATATAGATCCTAAAAAGCAGGGAAATGATTTTTCATTTCATATAAGTGATAATGTTCTTAGGATATTTGCATATTTTGTGTTTGCAGGTATCATTTCAGCGGGACTTATCTTTGGCATTAGAAAAGCTCTTCCGGAAATAAGATATAAGAAGTCTTTGGCAAGGGCTGATAATTCGGACAAGGCAATACTGCTATATTCTCATATGCTAAGTAAAAAGAAAAAGAGAAATAAAGAGCTAAGGGAGTGTGTTAACTATAAGGAGCAGGTTAAAAAACTAAATGATATCCTTAAGGAAAAAGAGTCTGCCTTGAATGAAAAACAGCTCGAAGAATTCATCCTGCTTCTGGAGAAAGCCGGATTTCAGAGAAAAGAAATTTCATCAGAAGAATTGAAACTTATTCAGGAATATATAAGTCGTTTTTCTTGAATAAGTAAACAAAAATATAGTAAAATAGGATGTGTAGATGGAAACTGTAGATTGCCTTTTTAGTGATGGGGAGGAGTAGTTATGAGCTTTAAATTACAATTTGAAAAGCTTCAGTCTAAACTTGATACTAAAAGGGCAATTTTGTCTCTTCCAAGAGAAGATAAGCTGAAACTGGTAAAAGAGATAAATTATAAGAGAGATAAGAAGACAAATTATTTCGATCTTAAAAAGATCAAAAGGCATAAGCTTACTGTAGAGATCGGCTTTGGTCAGATGCATGATGAACAGTTTGATCTGTTTAAGGTGGGTAAGGACAACTGTACTTGCGATGCGATATTCTATATTTATGATTCGCATTTTGTTTTCAGACCATCTTCTATAGAATTTGACAGAGCTATGAAGCTGAATAAGGCTACAGGGAAGGATATTTATATTCCTAAATATCCTTTAATACCTAATTATTCCATTAGAGATGTGGTAAGAGTCCTTTATACAGCCATGAAGAAAGTTTATCAATTAGGACATGAGAATATTTATGTTTATGGACTTGGGGCAGGTGCAACTCTTGCTATAGAATTGTTGGTATATAATAATGAGAAAGACAGTGCACTTCCTATGCCAAAGAGGCTTATACTTATATCTCCCGGAGGATTTCCGAAGAATGAAAAAGAGTGGGCAGAGATGAAATCTGCGGTAAAAACTGATTATTCAACCTCTATAAGACATATACTTGATATAAAGGAACTGGCTACATTAAAGAATCCTAGTGTTCCGGATTATATGATCACAGGAGAAGCACTTAATCTGAATAATTTTCCTGAAAGCTATTTCTTTTATAGTGATGAAGAGATCAGTTACGGTAAGTATGAAAATTATAAAGAACAGTTCAGTAATGCTGGAGTTAAAGCAGAATATACTATAAGACACGGTGTACTTCATGATTATTGTGCAGACAGGAAATATCCTGAGGCATATGAAGACTATGACTGGATAATTGAATTATTAAAGAATTAAGGAATTAAGATAAGACCTAAGGGATTAGAGATCGTCTTTCAATAGACACTTTGATCCCTTTTTTTATGCTGTAAAAATGTGAAAATGATGTGAAAAGGGTTTCACAAGCAAAAGACAAATTATGTTAGAAGTGCACAAGAAAAAGTTTGAAATGTTATAGGATAAGTCAATTTACACTATATTGCATAAAGAATATAATCAAGATATCAGAGTGAAATCGTTTACAGATTTTACGCGAAAATGATCATCGCGAGAATATGAAAAAAAGCAATGTGATTCACTCACTTGGAAGGAGGAAATATGGCGTTGGATTATAGTAAATGCGCCAAGGAAATTTACGAAAATCTTGGAGGTAGAGATAATATCGTTCAGGCTGCACACTGTGCAACTCGGCTTAGACTTGTCATTGCTGATAATAGCAGGATAAATAAGAAGGCTCTTGAAGATATAGAGGGAGTTAAAGGAATGTTCGAGTCTAACGGACAACTTCAGCTTATCATTGGTACAGGAACAGTTAACAAAGTCTATGATGAGTTCCTTAAGGTATCAGGGATGACTGCAGCAACTAAAGATGAGGTTAAAGCGGCAGCGGCATCTAAGGCACCTGCATGGAAGAGGGCGCTTAAATCAATAGGTGATGTATTTGTTCCTATTCTTCCAGCTATTGTAGCATCAGGTCTTATGATGGGAATTGTAGAAGCATTAGGTAAAGCAATACCTGCATTTCAGGGTTCAGCGTGGTTTAGTTTCTTAGATATGATCGCAAATACGGCATTTGCTTTCCTTCCTGTTATTGTTGCAATATCTGCTTCAAGAGTATTTGGTGGAAATATATTCCTCGGAGCAGTTATAGGACTTATGATGGTTCATGGTGCGCTTCTTAATGGATGGAATGTAGCATCAATAGAAAATATATATAAATTTTTTATGATACCTATAAATGGTGTAAATCCTTATGTTTATGAAGCTCAGCAGTTGGCGGCGAATCCAGCATGGACCTGGGGAACATCGGGACTTTCGATTCCTGCGATTCCGGGCTGGGATCTTTTTGGATCATTAAAGGTTGGCGGTTATACTTTAGGTTCAATCTCAAGGCATGGTTATCAGGGACATGTTATCCCGGTAATTATTGCTGTATGGCTTATGTGCAAGATAGAAAAATGGCTTCATAAGCATGTTCCAGAGATGATAGATCTTTTTGTAGTCCCTCTTGTTACAGTATTTGTAACGGCTCTTGCAACATTTGTTGTTATAGGACCTGTATTTGCAAATCTTGAGTCCTGGGTACTTGAAGGAGCCAGGTGGCTTGTCCAGCTTCCTGTGGGAGCAATGGTAATGGGTGCCTTATATCCACTTACAGTAGTTATGGGACTTCATCATATGTATAATGTTATTGAATCAGGAATGCTTGCTTCAGGAGGACTTAATACATGGATGCCTATTGCTACAGCAGCAAACTTCGCACAGTTTGGTGCATGTCTTGCAGTTGGTATCAAGGCAAAAAAGATGAAGATAAAGACAGTAGCAGTTCCTTCATCTTTATCTGCTGCCCTTGGTATTACAGAGCCGGCTATATTTGGTGTTAATTTCAGATTTATGAAACCATTTATATGCGCAATGGCAGGTGGCGCTTTAGGAGCAATTTTTGGTGCCGTTGTAAAACTTGGTGCTACAGCTTATGGAGTTACTGGTATTCCTGGATATTTAACTATAAATAATTATGGTTTATATACGGTGCTTCTTCTTATTTCAGGAGGCGCAGCATTTTTCCTTACATGGATCTTCTGGAAAGAAGAGAGTGAAGAGAAAATAGAGACAGATGAAAAAACTGATGAAAAGAAAGAGAGAGAAAAGGAAGAAAAGAAAGAAAAAGCTGATAAGGTTGAAGATAATGCAGCATATATTCCTATAAAAGGTAAGGCTATTTCTTATGAGGAGATTCCTGATGAAACATTTGCAGAAGGCATTCTGGGACAGGGTATTGGGGTTGTTCCAGAAGAAGGTGCTGTATATGCTCCATTTGATGGAGAGATTTCTTCTGTAGCAGAAACTGGACATGCTATAGGAATAACAGGAAATCACGATATGGAATTACTTATACATGTAGGTATAGATACGGTAAAGATGAATGGAGATGGCTTTTTGGTGAAGGTAGCTGAAGGGGATAAAGTGGTAAAGGGGCAGCTGTTAATGACATTTGATATAGAAAAGATAAAGGCAGCTGGTTTTGATACCACTACAGCGGTGTTACTCACTAATAGTGATGATTATCCAGATCTTAAGATTATGGGTATTGGGGATATGGAAGTCGGAAATAAAATGTTTGAAATATAAATAATAAGGAGGAGTTTTTAAAAATGCAGACTTTTAATTATGTGATCACAGATGAGATTGGTATTCATGCCAGACCGGCAGGATTACTTGTTAAGGTGGCAAAACAGTTTCAGAGTAAGTCGGTGATCAAATTTAATGGAAAAGAAGCTAAATTAACTGGAGTTATGGGGCTTATAGGACTCGGAGTTAAAAAGGGTAGCGAGGTAGTTGTTTGTGTCGAGGGAGAAGACGAAGAAACAGCGGCAGCAGAAATTAAGAAATTCTTTCAGGAGAACCTCTAAATCCTTTGTCTATTAAATAAGGGAGATAAATATGGATTTTAAAAGCAGATTAGTTGAAAGAGTTGATGAGCTGAAATGGCTTTATATGGAACTTTATAATAATAGTTCCATGTTCGATGAGCTTATTGAAAAAATTGAAGTTTTTTATAATAAGAGAGAAGCTTATTTAAAGAAACTTGATGAAAAAAGAGAAGCAGATCCTGAGTGGTATAAGGGAAATGATATGCTGGGCATGATGCTTTATATTGATAATTTTGCCGGCAATATCAAGGGCGTAGAAGAAAAACTGGATTATATAGAGAGATGTAATGTTAATTATATTCATCTTATGCCATTTCTTGATACTCCAGAGGGAAGATCTGACGGAGGATATGCGGTATCGGATTTTAGAAAGGTAAGACCTGATTTAGGAAAAATGGCAGATTTAAGCCGTCTTTCAAAAGTATGTCATAAGAAGAATATCAATCTTTGTATGGATTTTGTTATGAACCATACATCGGAAGACCATGAGTGGGCTGTTAAGGCTCGTAAGGGTGATGGGGAATATATGAGTAGATATTTCTTCTATGATAGTGATTATATCCCTAAAAAATACGATGAGACGGTTCCTCAGGTTTTTCCAACATCTGCGCCGGGAAATTTCACATGGTGTGAGGAAGCCGGGCATTATGTAATGACTACATTTTACCCATATCAGTGGGATCTGAATTATAAGAATCCAAGGGTATTTAATGAAATGATGTATAACTTCCTTTTCCTTGCCAATCAGGGAATTGATGTCATGAGACTGGATGCAGTTCCTTATATCTGGAAGGAGTTATATACAACCTGCAGAAATCTGCCTCATGTTCATACTCTTGTAAGAATGATGAGGATAATAGGTGAGATCGTATGTCCGGGCGTTCTCCTTCTTGGAGAAGTAGTAATGGAACCATCAAAAGTTGTTCCTTATTTTGGAACTGTGGATAAACCAGAGTGCCATATGCTTTACAATGTTACTACCATGGCAACTACCTGGCATACGGTTGCAACAAGAGATGTAAGGCTTCTGAAAAAACAGCTGGATAGTGTAAATGCACTTCCAAAACAGTATACATTTTTAAATTATCTAAGATGTCATGATGATATCGGTTGGGGACTGGATTATCCTACTCTTTTAAATGAGGGTATGCAGGAAATCCCACATAAGAGATATTTAAATGATTATTTCAGAGGATATGCCGGAGGAAGTAATTCCAGAGGCGAACTTTATAATGATGATCCGGTTACACAGGATGCAAGATTCTGTGGAACAACGGCTTCTATGTGTGGTGTAGAAAGAGCTGGATTTGAGGGGGATAAGGAAATGATGACTAAAGCCATCCACCTTGATGTAATGCTTCATGCTTATATGTTTATGCAGTCAGGAATACCTGTTATTTATAGCGGTGATGAGATAGGACAGGTAAATGATTATTCCTATAAGAAGGATCCTAAAAAGGCAGCTGATTCAAGATATATTCATAGAGGGAAGATGGATTGGAAGGCTGCAGAAAAGATAGATATAAGTAACAGCGTTCAGGGACGTATCTTTAATGCCTTAAATCAGTTAGAAGAGATAAGAAAGACTGAGAAGGTGTTTAGTTCTAAAGCGGATACATGGACATTGGAAACCTGGACGAAAGAGGTGCTTGCTATTGGAAGATATCTGGATGGAGAGAAGATAATAGGCATCTTTAATTTTAGCGAAAATGATCAGACAGCCTGGATAAATGAAGATGATGGAATGTATACTGACCTTATCAGTGGTAAGAAAATGTTAGCAAAAGGTGTGGACATTCCGGCTTATAGCTTCTATTATTTAAAGAAGGATGAAGTGTAAAAGAGTAATTATTGGCGGGCGCGTTTTAATTATTATGGAGGATAAAAGATGAATATTTCTGATATAGCTAAGCTTGCAGGAGTATCCAATGCGGCCGTATCCCGTTATTTTAATAATGGCTATATTTCAAGTGAGAAAAGGGAAAGAATTGAGAAAATAGTTAAAGAGACAGGCTACAGACCATCAGTTCAGGCGCAGATGCTTAGAACTAAAAAGTCAATGATAATAGGAGTGATAACTCCTAAGATGGCTTCTCATTCCATTGGCAGCGTAGTTGAAGGAATATTAAGTGTCTTGAATGAGACAGGATATCATATGCTTCTTGCTGTAACCCAGAATGATTATAAGAAAGAAGTAGAATATCTTAAGGCTTTTAATGATGCGCAGGTTGATGGAGTTATACTTGTAGGAACGGTCTTTACCAAAGAGCATAAATCAGCTATGAAAAAAATGAGGATCCCTGTTGTTGTAGTAGGACAGAAGTTTCCGGGATATGCTTGTGTATATCATAATGATTATGGGGCTATCTATGATATGACAAAGAAGGTCATAGCTGAAGGAAGAAGAAGGATTGGCTATATAGGTGTTATGCAGGCTGATAAAGCTGTAGGATATGATAGACATGAAGGCTTTTTAGATGCGCTTAAAGCAGCGGGATTAAAACAGGAGAATATGTATATAGAGACTGCAGACAGTTTCACCATGGAAGCAGGATTTGATGCGGCAGAGGAAATCTATCGTAATTATAAAAAGATGGATGCTCTTATCTGTGCAACAGATGAGATAGCAGTTGGAGCAATGAAAGCGCTGTTTGCCCATGATGTTAAGGTCCCTGAAGATGTTCTTATAACTGGTGTTGGGGATTCTTCGTTAACAGATATTGCAGGACACAGGATATATACTATACATTATTCTTATGAAGATAGCGGTTCTCTTGGTGCAAAGATGCTGCTTACATTGATAAATGATAATTCTATTCCTCTTGAAGAGGTTAAGTTGGGTTATAATCTTGTAATAAGATAATAAAGTGCGTGAAAAAACATAACTTATGCAAAAAACAGGACTGATGGTTCATAAAGAACCAACAGCCCTGTTTTTTTGTTTCATGCCACGGTTTTGCCAGACATTTGATACTTTTTAAATAAATCTATTTTTTTAAGTTATTCTCTTCTTCGACTATAGTATGGTCAATTTTAATTATTCCACGAGGCAGAGCGTCTTTTGAATTTTTCCATGGGGCATTTTGATTTCTATAATCATATTTATCAATGAACCAGGATACATCGCCGTTTACTCTGTCCATTCCATTAAAATAAACTTCATTTAAAGATGGGATAAATTCATTTATCTCATTTTGAGAAAGATAAGATAAGGCATTATCATAAAGAAGTCCATAGTGATAAGTACAGAAACCTTTTACTTTTTTAAACTTTTCCTTAAATTCAGGATCTTTTTTATACATATGAAAAATGGTATCTATATATCTTTCAAATACTGGTTTTATCCTTTGACATACAAAACAGGTGGATTCTAGATTGTTTATATAATCAGTTACAGGATTCAGGGGTTTCTTACCAATAAGAGGTTTCTTTTTAGGTTTGTCTTTGGAAGAGAGGGTCTTTAGATCCTTTATTACTTTATTCATATGAGTATTCATCATTAAAGCAAGGCCAAGACGGTTCTTTCTCTGGTACATCATTTTTATATGATCTGGACAGAAACCAAGACGGTCGGTAATTTCTCTGTTATCGTCTTCCATATAACTTGGACCCATAGTGAATTCAATGGCATTTTCCTCTAAGTCCTTATATAGAAGGCATAGAGGACACTCGCAGTCTGAAAGAAAGGCGTCATTTACAGGAATGGTATAAAGTTGTTCTGCCATATAATATCTCTCCTAATTAAATTTAGATTTTGACTTTGATATATATACATAATAAAATATGTAGCTATGAAAAGACAAATTATATTTTTTATTTTAACATTACTTACGATGGGGGTAATATTCGGATATTCATCAAGGGATTCTAATGAGTCAGAGGAGGACTCGGTAGGGGTAGGAATGTTCATCGGACATATATTTGTTTCGGAATTTGATGAACTTAGCGATAAGGAACAGTATGAATATGCAAAAAAGATAGATCATCCAGTAAGAAAAACAGCGCATTTTACAGAATATATGATTCTTGGACTTTTTGTTTTAGGAACTCTCTATCCTAAGCAAGAAACTAAAAATAAAAAGAGTATCATATCAAGTGGTTTTATAGCATTGCTTATTACTGCTATTTATGCAGGGACGGATGAATTTCATCAGACCTTTGTTCCGGGAAGAGCAGGAAGACTTTCAGATGTACTTATAGATTCTTCAGGGGCTTTACTTGGAATATTTGTGGTAACTCTCATCAGTTTGATCAGGTTTAAAAATAAGAAGAAAAATGAAGAAAAATATTAAGATAATAATTTCCTATGACGGAACAAGATTTTTTGGCTGGGAACATCAAAAGAATAAGGCTCTTACAATTCAGGGAAAATTAGAAAATGTCTTATATCGTATGCTTATCAGTGAAAGATATAAAGATAATATGACAGTCTCTAAAGATGTGTTAAATGATATAACCGGAAGCTTTGATGATCAGAGGATCAAAGAAGTGGAATTTAAAATACCTACAGTTATCGGTGCTGGGCGAACGGATGCGGGAGTATCGGCAAGAGCTATGGCGGCTAATTTTATAATCGATACAGATATGGATCTTATAGAGATCAAGGATTATATGAATAGATATCTTCCTGATGATATTGCTGTAAATGAGATGTTTTTAATGGACGATAAATTTCACAGCAGGTTTAATGCAAAAGGAAAAACTTATATATATACATGTTATGCAGGAGATTCAAAACCTGTTTTTGATAGAAAATATGTAAATATATTATATGATGTGCCTGATATTGATAAAATGAGAAGGGCAGCTGCCTGTCTCGTTGGAGAACATGATTTTAAATCTTTCTGCGGCAATTCACATATGAAGAAATCTACTATAAGGACTATATATTCCATTGATATAGAAGAAAAGGATGGATATATAAGATTTATATATCATGGAGATGGTTTTTTACAGAATATGGTAAGGATAATGACAGGAACCCTTCTTGATATAGGCCTTGGTAAGATAAGAGAGGAAGAGATAAAAAGCATTCTTATGGCTAAAGATAGAAAAAAAGCAGGTCATACTGCTATGCCTCAGGGACTTATGCTTTATTCTGTCCGAATGCTTGCCTGCTTACATCGATAGCACGCCTCAAAAATCCTCAGCGTAGCCCGCTACGCCTACGTTTTTTGAGACGCACTCTCGAGCAAGCATTCGGCGCATTAGTCCAGTTATTTTGCGAACGTTATACTAGATGGTAAAAAATATATTTTTTTTGATCTTATATGAATATAGATTATTAGAGGATTATGCATTAATAAATGCATATATGCATAAAATGTTTATAAAAATGTAACTTTTTCGACTTTTATGCATAATATGCTTTATTAATGCATTTTTATGTGGTAGAATCTGAAAACGTGGTAATAAAACTACATTAATTTAGTTTCAAGGAGATAGATCATATTATGGGCGCAATCATAGCGTGGTTTAAAACATGGTGGAGTGGCATATGTGTTGATTTCACCAGAAGTTTTATAGAGGATAAGAGATATCTTATGCTTTTAGAAGGTATCAAGATCACTATCCTTATTTCATTAGTATCAGTGATCATCGGACTTATAATAGGTCTTTTGATCGCCCTTTGTAATCTTTCAAGGAAAAAGGGTTTAAGAATCTTAGGTAAGGTATATACAGATATCATAAGAGGTACACCATCAGTAACTCAGCTTATGATAATTTACTTTGTAATATTTGCAAAGATCGACTGGCCTAAGTGGCTGATAGCATCGATTGCCTTTGGTATTAATTCTGGTGCTTATGTATCTGAGATAATCAGAGCGGGAATTCTTTCCATAGATAAAGGACAGACTGAGGCCGGACGTTCTCTTGGACTTTCACAGAAACAGACAATGACAAATATCATCATTCCACAGGCAGTAAAGAATATCTTCCCTGCACTTTGTAATGAGTTTATAACACTTATCAAAGAAACTGCCATTGTGGGTTATGTAGGTCTTGTAGATATCCAGAAGGCTGGTGACTTTATCAAGTCGGCAACATATCTTGCATATATGCCATTACTTGGAACAGCAGTTATTTACTTTATTATAATCAAGATTCTTATTGTATTACTTGGAGTGCTTGAGGCACGTCTTAGAAAATCAGAACAGAGGTAGAGCAAAATGTCAGCAATGATAGAAGTAAAGAACCTCCATAAGAATTTTGGAGGTAAAGAAGTATTAAAAGGTATAAATGAACATGTATCTAAGGGAGAGGTTGTAGTTGTTATAGGGCCTTCAGGATCTGGCAAAAGTACATTCCTTAGATGTCTTAATCTTTTGGAAATTCCTGATAAGGGCGAGATCTATATAGATGGCAAATGCATTAATAAATGGATGAGGCCGGAAGATGCAGTTTTAACAAAAGAAGAAAAGAAAAAAGAAAAAGACTTAAAGAAAGCCTGTCTTAAAGAGCGTAAAGAAATATTAAAATCTCTTTCAAAAGAAGAACAAAAGCAAAAGAAAGCGGAATGGGATGCAGAAGATGATGTGAATCTTGTCAGACAAAAGATGGGAATGGTATTCCAGCAGTTCAATCTCTTTCCTCATAAGACCATAATTGAAAATGTAATCCTTGCTCCTGTAAAGCTTCATAAGATGTCAGTAGAGGAAGCAAAGGTAAAGGGGCTTGAATTACTTGATAAGGTAGGACTTAAAGATAGAGCAAATGATTATCCTTCACAGCTTTCAGGCGGACAGAAACAGAGAGTTGCTATTGCAAGAGCTCTTTGCATGGATCCTGAGATCATGCTTTTTGATGAACCAACATCAGCCCTTGATCCGGAAATGGTAGGGGAAGTACTGGATGTTATGAAGGATCTTGCAGATCAGGGAATGACAATGGTGGTTGTTACCCATGAGATGGGATTTGCCAGAGAAGTAGGAACAAGACTTTTATTTATTGATGAAGGTGTTGTTGCTGAAAGCGGAGATCCAAAGGAAGTATTTGCTAATCCAAAGAATGAAAGAACCCAGAGATTCTTTAGTAAGGTTCTTTAATATATTATCCAGGGAGGAATATGAAAATGATGAAGTTAAAGAAGTTTATGGTTACTGTCAGTGCACTTTGCCTTGCGAGTCTTTCACTTGCAGGATGCGGCAAGAAACAGGATTCAAACAAGTTAGTGGTTGGAACAAATGCAGAATTTCCTCCATTTGAGTATGTATCTGTTGCTGACGGTGTAGTTGATAAATATGCCGGGATTGATATAGAGATTGTTAAAAAAGTAGCTGAAGATAATGGCATGAAGATTGAGATAAACAATATGGAATTTGATTCTCTTACAGTTGCTCTTTCAAATGGACAGATCTCATGTGCTATCGCAGGTATGACAATAACAGAAGAAAGAAAGAAATCAGTTGATTTCTCAGAGCCATATTACGTAGCAAAGCAGGTTATGATCGTTAATGGTGATAACAATGATATTAAAAAAGCTGCTGATATGAAGGGAAAAAAGATCGCAGTTGTTCAGGGTTATACAGGACAGATCGAAGTTGAAAACCTTGGTTTCAAGGATACAATGTCAGCATTTAAGAAGGGTACAGAAGCAATTCAGGAACTTCTCAATGGAAAGTGTGATGTTGTAGTTATCGATTCTGCTACAGCTAATCAGTATATCAAGGATAATCCATCATTAAAGATCGTTGAAGATGATGATACATTCACTTCTGAAGAATATGGTATTGCTGTAAAGAAAGGTGATACAAAGACGCTTGAAATGGTTAATGCTGCAATAAAGAAGATGAAGGAAGATGGAACTATTGATGCTTTATCTGCTAAGTATGCTGAAGGTGCATCAGATGACGCATCAGGTAGCGACGCACAGTAGTAAAAATTCATTTTTGTTTCACAGAGAATATTGTATAATTATGTAGGCGCAGGACTGTGCCTACATTTTTAATGAAATAAACGTCTGAAAGGAAGAAACTATGAGCAGATATGCAGTTGTAACAGGTGCTAGCAGTGGTATTGGACTTGAGATGACAAAGATCCTTGCAGCTATGGGTTATAACCTATTTATCGTTGCAAGAAGAAAAGACAGACTTGATAAGATAGCTGAAAAAATAGAAGCACACTATAATGTAAAGTGTGAGACCATGAAAGCAGATCTTTCTAAGATCTCCGGATGTGATGAATTGTATGACAGGATCAAAGATCTTTCTGTGGAGATATTTATCAATAATGCAGGATTTGGAAAATGTGGTCCATTTTTAAAGACTGAGCTTTCAGTGGAAATGGATATGCTGGATCTTAACTGCAGAGCTATGCATTATCTGTTTAAGAAGATGACCCGTAAACTGTATAATGAAAAAGAAGCTTATATAATGAATGTTGGCTCATCAGCAGGTCTCCTTCCGGGAGGTCCATATATGGCAACTTATTATGCATCAAAGGCTTATGTTACAAGTCTTACTCAGGCTGTAAATAGTGAGCTTAAAGATATTAATTCAGGACTTAAGGTTTCATGTCTCTGTCCTGGACCTGTGCAGACAGAATTTAATGAAGTGGCAGATGTGGAATTTGCACTTCCTGGTATTTCTGCAAGAGACTGTGCACTTATCGCTCTTACAGAAATGTTTAAAGGAAAATGTGTCATAGTTCCAAAACTGTATATGAAGGCTGCTGTAATAGGCGGAAGACTTCTTCCTAGAAAATTGCTGGTGGATATGACAGGAAGACAGCAGAAGAAAAAATTGAACAGATAATTACAGAGTTATAGGTTTTAAAAGTTAAAAATATTGTATGAAAAAATGTGGAGGAAAAAATGAATAAAAAGATCGTTATAAGCACAGTGCTTTTAATACTTATAGCACTGATCATTTATACGCTAAAAAATCCGATAGATGTGGTTAATCTGCCAGAGACTTATCAGAGTAGATTCTATGCTACATTTATATCTCTTATACCACCTGTTGTGGCAATAGCTTTAGCCCTTATTACAAAAGAAGTTTATTCTTCTCTTTTTGTAGGTATTGCAGCAGGTGCAATCCTTTATTCTAACGGAAATATGGAGCTTGCCCTTAATACTGTTCTTTTTAATGATAGTGAAAATGGCGGCGGAATGCTTACAAAGATTGCAGGAAATGTTGGGATCCTTGTGTTCCTTGTTCTTCTTGGAATATTAGTTGCACTTATGAATAGGACCGGAGGGTCAGCAGCATTTGGAAGATGGGCAGTGAAGCATATTAAGACAAGAACTGGTGCTCAGCTTGCTACAATGCTTCTTGGAATTATCATTTTTGTTGATGATTATTTTAACTGTCTTACAGTTGGTTCGGTTATGAGACCGGTAACGGATACTCATAAGGTATCAAGAGCAAAACTGGCATATATCATTGATGCTACAGCAGCACCTATTTGTATAGTAGCGCCTATTTCTTCATGGGCTGCGGCAGTAACTTCTTCTGTTCCCAAAGAAGCAGGAATAAATGGATTTAAAGCGTTTATTGAGACAATACCTTATAACTATTATGCACTTCTTACACTTGTAATGATGGTTTATGTGATCGTAAGAGAATTTGATTATGGAAAGATGAGACTTCATGAATTAAATGCCATAAATGGTGATCTTTTCACAACAGGAGAAAAGGCCAAAAAGAGTGAAGAAGAATTTATTAATCCTAATGGTAAGGTTATAGACCTTCTTCTTCCTGTTTTAGTGCTTATCGTAGTTTGTATCTTTTCGATGGTCTATACAGGCGGTTTCTTTGATGGAGTTGACTTTATAACAGCTTTTGCAGATGCAGATGCATCTATCGGTCTTGCCATGGGTGGATTTATTGCTGTTATATTTGCATTCTTTTACTATATGTATAGAGATATAATCAGCTTTGGAGATTTTATGGCCTGTCTTGTAGATGGATTTAAGGCTATGGTTTCTCCAATCCTTATCCTTACATTTGCATGGACTCTTTCAGGAATGACAAATCTTCTTGGAGCAAAGGTCTTTGTTGCAGATCTTGTATCAGGATCAGCAGCCGGAATGCAGTCACTTCTTCCTGCTATAATCTTTATTGTGGCGGTGGGGCTTTCATTTTCAACTGGAACATCCTGGGGAACATTTGGAATACTTATCCCGATCGTTTTAGGAGTTTTCCCAACAGGAACAATGATGATAGTATCAATTTCTGCCTGCCTTGCAGGAGCTGTATGTGGCGATCATTGTTCACCAATTTCAGATACAACAATAATGGCTTCAGCCGGTGGAGAGTGTAATCATATAAATCATGTTACAACTCAGCTGCCATATGCTCTTACTGTTGCAGGGGTATCATTTGTAGCTTATATTATAACAGGATTTGTAAGAAATGCTTTTATCTGCCTTCCGATAGCGATAGCTCTTATGATAGCGACACTTTTTGTTTTGGAAAAGGTGATGGTAAAAGAGACAGTAGAAGAAGCAAAATAATGTATGGCGTAAATTATCTATATTTGCTATTTACTTTTTTAAAGACAAAGCTTATACTTGTTCTTACAATTTTAAATTCTAAATCGTTGATGAGAAGAGTAGGTTGGGCGATTCATTAAAGAGAAGAAGTGTCACTGGGCTGAGAGCACTTCATGATAACCTTTCACGAAAACTACCTCGGAGAGACCTGCCAAAAACAGGTACGTTTAAGATCACGTTACGATCAAAATGAGAGGATACGTTTTTATGTATCAATCAGGGTGGAACCGCGTATATAACGTCCCTGGTGTCTGAAGAGACACCAGGGATTTTCTTTTTTAGCATATATGTGGGAGGATACCTGATAAGTCTCGAGACAAAGATGTAATTAATATATAGGAGGAGCAAATAAATGGCTAAAGAAGAAGAAAAGGAATTTTATCTTAGCGTTTATCGTCATTCAATGGCTCATGTTATGGCTAAGGCTGTAATGGAGATTTTTGGAAAAGAGAACGTTCAGATAGCAATCGGACCACAGATCGATGATGGGGCATATTATGATTTTATGCTTCCAAGAACTCTTACAAGTGATGATTTCAAGACTATCGAAGATAAGATGAGAGAAATCCTTAAGAGAAGAGAAGACTGGACAAGAAAAGAAGTTTCTAAGGAAGAAGCACTTGAAATATTCAAGGATCAGAAGTATAAGGTTGAACTTATCAATGATTTAGAGGATGGAGAGACAATCTCAATCTACTATACAGGTGATGACTATGTTGATCTTTGCCGTGGACCTCACGTTGCAAATTCTCAGGAACTTATGAATGCAGCTTATAAGATCAAGTCTGTTTCTGGTTCATACTGGAGAGGAAATGAGAAGAACGACCAGCTTCAGAGAATTTATATGTACATCTTCCCAAGCAAGGATGAATTAAAGCAGCATCTTGCTTTAGTTAAGGAAGCTATGGAAAGAGATCATAAGAAGATCGGTAAGGAACAGGAACTCTTCATGTTCGATGAGTCAGCTCCAGGTATGCCTTACTGGCTTCCACGCGGTTTCAAGCTTTACAATGCACTTCAGAACTTCTGGAGAGAAATCCATGAGGAATATGGATATCAGGAAATCCTTTCACCTGTTATTAATTCTAAGAAACTTTGGGAGACATCAGGTCACTGGGGACACTATAAGCAGAACATGTTCCTTATCACAAATGCGGAAGTAAATGAAGAGACAGATGAAGAAAATATCAATACAGATATTGAATATGCTGTAAAGCCTATGAACTGCCCTAATGCGATCACAGTTTATAAGAACGCTCTTCACAGCTATAAGGAACTTCCACTTCGTTTCTCAGAGACTCAGGTTATCCACAGAAAAGAGAAGTCAGGGGAACTTAATGGACTTTTCAGAGTTCAGATGTTCCATCAGGATGATGACCATACTCTTCTTACAGAAGATCAGATCGAGGACGAGATCAGTGATATCATGGATATCGCAAAGAAAATATATGGAACATTTGGCCTTGAATATACAGCTGAACTTTCAACAAGACCTGATGACTACATGGGTGAAAAATCTCTTTGGGATCAGGCTGAAGCTTCTCTTAAGAGAATCCTTGATAAGAAGTATGGCGAAGGTAACTATGAATTAAATGAAGGCGATGGAGCATTCTATGGTCCTAAGATCGACCTTAAGATGAGAGACTGCATCGGTCGTGAGTGGCAGATGGGTACTATCCAGCTTGATTTCCAGCTTCCACTTAATTTTGATCTTAAGTATGTGGCTGCTGATGGAACACAGAAGAGACCTGTTATGATCCACAGAGCAATCTTTGGTTCATTTGAAAGATTCATCGGTATCCTTATCGAGAACTTCAAGGGTTCATTCCCATTCTGGCTTTCACCATATCAGGTAGGTATCGTTCCTATCAGAGAAGAACATAATGAGTATGCTAAGAAAGTTGAAAAGATGCTTAGAAAAGCAGGAGTTCGTGTTGAGGCTGACTACTCAGATGAGAACATGAAGACAAAGATCAAAGGCTTCAAGCAGTTTAAGGAGCCATATATCCTTGTTCTTGGTGATAAGGAAGCTGAAGAAGAAACTGTATCTATCAATATCAGAGGAAATAAGCAGCTTAATGGTGTTAAGCTTGAAACATTCGTTGAGATGTGCAGGACAATGAACGAAGATCATAGACTTGAGCTTATCGATTCACTTGAATTTTAATAAAACTTTAAGAAACTGGAAGATACCATAGTAAAACTGTGGTATCTTCTTTGTTTTATCGACCTTTAACAGATGCTGGGAATAATCAAAAACTTGATTTTTAGGGTAAGATAACATAAGATATAAGGGACTAAGTTTATCTTAAATGGGGATAGTGTATGCTTAATGAAGAAAAAATAAAACTCATGACGAGAATCGCGATATTTGAAAAGCATGAGGAATCCAGAGGTTTAAGGATAAGTAAATATTACAAAGAAGACTATATCAGATATGGAGGTCTTCGTACCATAATAGCTGCAACAGTATGCTATTGGCTTATTGTTGCGCTTTATTGCTATTTCAATATGCAGGAAATATTATCATCTATTAATGATATGGATTATTTTAAGGTAATAGCAAAACTTATGGCAGGGTACCTTATGAGTGCTCTGGTACTATATGTTATGGGATTCTTTGTTTATCTGGCAAGATATCAGAAAGCAAGAAGAGGCCTTATAATCTATAATAGAAATTTAAAAGCATTAATAAAGCTTGGAGCAAAGAAAAAAAAGAAAAAACCAAATGTGGTAAAGTCAAGTGCAATTGGTGGAGATATTGAAGGACTTGATTCAGCATTTAGTGAGACAGGAAGGGACGACAAATAATTATGGATACGGTAATAGAAGTAAAAAATACGATCAGAGAATTTCTTCGCAAATATGATGAAATAGTAAATCCAATCATAAGGTTTGTATGTTGCCTTATCATCTTTTTATGCATCAATTCCTTATTCGGATATTCAGATCTTGTAAGCAAGTTCAGTGTTGTATTTCTTTTAGCAGTAATATCAGCACTTCTTCCAGACGGATTCTTAGTGTTCGTGTCAGGGCTTGTAATAGCTATGAGCTGTGTTGCGTGTTCTATGGAACTTGGAGCAGCGTATCTCGTGTTATTTGTAGTAATGTATTGTGTTTATATCAGATTTTTCCCTGAATATAGCTATGCAATGTTTCTTACTATTTTTTGCTGCGTGATCCATATGCCTTATATAGCACCTATTGTGCTTATCGTAACAGCTGGTATGGCTGGAGCTATCCCAGGTGCTTTCGGTATGATCACATATTATTTTTCACTTTATGTTGCTAAGATGAATGATCTTATCGCACATAATACTACAGGAGAAAAGGTAGACGTACTTTCGGGCTTTGTAAGTGATTTCCTTAAGAATAAGGAAATGCTCCTTGGCATTGTAATATTTGTAGTTGTAATTCTTGCAGCAGGACTTATCTATAAGCTTTCATTTAATTATAGCTGGTATGTGGCTATTGGTGCCGGAGTTGTCCTTAGTATCATAACTGCTTTATTTGGAGGCCTTGTGATAAAGGTTGATGCTCCTGTAGTTAAGGTTCTTATTGGAAGTATACTTGGAGCTTTGATCGCTCTTTTAATACAGTTCTGTAAGGATATCATTGATTATTCAAGAACAGAGCATGTTCAGTATGAAGATGATGATTATTATTACTATGTAAAGGCTGTTCCAAAGGTAAAAACCAGAGAAGCTTTAAAGTCAGAAAAATTAGAGATCAAGAGAAAAGAACAAGAGGACGCAGAAGAATAAGATCTTTTGCATTGTAAAATTAAGTTTAGGGGTGGTTGTTTGCAACATCTGATTACACTTTTAAAGCAGTATTTTGACTGGTTCTACATTCCACATGTAACCGTGTCAGATGTGCTTGATGTGTTAGTAATTGCATATTTTGTATACCATATCATAGTATGGTTTAAAACCAGCAGAGCATGGACTCTTTTTAAGGGTATCATGCTTCTTGTGTTGTTTATTGTTGTAGCGGCTGTATTTAAACTTAATACTGTATTATGGATAGCAAAAAATATTGTAAATGTTCTCGTTATCGCATTTATAATACTTTTCCAGCCGGAATTAAGAAGAGCACTGGACGAATTAGGAAGAAAGCAGTTTATATCAAAACTGTTCTCGCTAGATATAAAGAGAGAAAGTACTGATAGAAAACTTAGTGATAAGACTATATATGAACTTGTGAAGACAGCAACTGAATTATCAAAGGCTCGTACAGGTGCTTTGGTAGTTGTAGAACATGACACTCCTCTTGGAGAGTATGAAAATACAGGAATAAAGATAGATGCTATAGTGACAGAGCAGCTGCTTATAAATATTTTTGAGAAAAATACACCACTTCATGATGGCGCTGTAATAATAAAAAATAACAGAGTTGTGGCTGCTACATGCTATCTTCCGCTTACTGAAAGATTTGATCTTAATAAAGATCTGGGCACAAGACATAGAGCTGGTCTCGGAATCAGTGAAGTTACAGATTCCATGACTCTTATAGTTTCAGAGGAAACAGGCGGAATCTCTATTGCTCATAAAGGTGTTCTCTATCAGAATCTGGATGAAGATTCTCTTAGGAGGCAATTGGTAAAACTACAGGATAAACATTATTCTACAAAGCATAAAAAATTAAAGATGGGAGGAAAGAAGCATGAAGCAAAGGTTAACTAAATCCAACATCTTTAATAATTTAGGTTTGAAACTTCTGGCTGTACTGATTGCTATAATCACATGGCTGGTGGTAATGAATATTTCAGATTATACAGTAACAAAGACCATTACTGGAATTACTGTAGTAACAGAAAATGGAAATGCCATTGAAAGCTTGGGTAAAGTTTATGATGTAAGTAATGGAAAAACTGTTGATATCATAGTTAAGGGACCAAGATCTGTTGTAGACGGCCTTTCAAAAGAGGATTTTGTTGCAAGAGCAGATCTGTCAAAACTTTCCATAACTAATACTGTTACTGTTACTGTGGAGGCTAAATCTGAAAGTGTAGAGTCCCGTGTGGATATTAATATCGTTGATGATATTCTTAAGCTTTCCATTGAAGATAAGAAATCACAGCAGTTTCCGATAAAGGTCGTATATACCGGTGATGTGGCACAAGGGTATTCACTGGGTAAAGCGACAACTACACCAAATCTTATAACTATTGAAGGGCCGGAATCAGTTCTTGGAAGTATCAATGAAGTAAGAGCGGTAGTAAATATTGAAGGAAAGACAGGATCATTTGATGAATTAGCTGATATCAAGTGTTTTGATGCTTATGGAACAGATCTTTCAGATAAGAATATTACATTTGATACCAAGACTGTGACTGTAAAAACCAAGATTTATGCCACAAAGGAAGTCCCGGTTAAGATAAATACTACCGGAGATCCGGCTGACGGTTACTTGTGTACAGGAATAAATTATAATCCTACATCAGTTACTATCTGTGGCGAGGATGAGATCTTAAAGAGGACTGCGGCAATCTACATTTCCGATATAGATCTGTCGGACCTTAATGGTGATAAAGAAGTAAATATCGATATCAGTAATTATCTTCCGGAAGGAATATATCTGGTGGGTGATAATAACGAGATTGCTGTTAGTATTTCAATAGAAAAGCTAATAGATAAGAAGCTGGTAGTAAACTCCAATGCTATAAAGATAAATGATAAAGATGAAAGTATATATGAGTATGAGCTTAAACTTCCTCAAAACTATTCAGTAACAGTATCTGGGTTGAATAAGTATATCAAGGATGTAAACGTATCTCTTCTTTCACCTGAATTATCAGTTAAAGATCTTGGAGAAGGAGAATATCAATTAAGCGTAACATATAAGACATCAGATGATTATTCAATCAAAAATGATACAAAAGTTACTATGGTGATCAAGAAAAAGACCACTGAGGAAAGTGAAACAGAGAGTAGTACTGAGGAGTAAAGTATGGATGAAGATATTAAGAAACTTCAGGATGCTATAAATGAGTCAGAATACATTGTGTTTTTTGGTGGAGCAGGCGTATCAACAGAAAGTGGTATACCGGATTTTAGATCTCAGGATGGTCTATATAATCAGAAATATAAGTATCCACCGGAGACAATTGTAAGTCATAGTTTTCTTATGCATAAGGCTGAGGATTTTTATGAATTCTATAAAGATAAGATGCTTATGCCAAAGGCGCTTCCTAATGCAGCTCATAAAGCTTTGGCTGAGCTTGAGAAAAAAGGAAAACTTAAGGCGATAATCACACAGAATATCGATGGACTTCACGAAGCGGCAGGAAGTAAAGAGGTTATTGATATTCATGGAAGTGTTCTTAGAAATTACTGTATGTCATGTCATAAGAAACCTGAGGATGACGGTATTCAATATATAAAGAGGATAAAATATGAGCCGGGAATTCCAAGGTGTAAGGAATGCGGCGGTATAATAAGACCTGATGTTGTCCTTTATGAAGAAGGATTGGATGACTATAAGATAAGAAGAGCTGTGGATCATATCAGAAGAGCTGATCTTCTTATCATTGGTGGAACTTCGCTGGTGGTATATCCTGCAGCGGGCTTTATCGATTATTTCAGGGGAAAACATCTGGCTCTTATCAATATGTCCTCCACATCAAGAGATGGTATGGCAGATATCATAATAAGAAAAAAGATAGGTGAGGTACTCTCACAGATAGTATAAGTCATAAAAAAATCCCGTGTTATTTATGTAACACGGGATTTTTCAGCTTGTTTTATATGATTTGAAAAAATAAGCTTTAATTATTTTGTTCCGAAGATTCTGTCTCCAGCATCTCCAAGACCAGGACAGATATATGCATTTTCATTAAGGCATCTGTCAAGGTTACCAACATAGATCTCAATGTCAGGATGAGCAGTAGCTAACTTTTCAAGACCTTCTGGAGCTGCGATTATGCACATGAATTTAATGTGCTTACCGCCATGCTGCTTGATGAAGTTTACAGCTTCGATAGCTGAACCGCCAGTTGCAAGCATAGGATCGAGAACAACAATAAGTCTCTGATCGATAGGGTCAGGAAGCTTGCAATAATACTCATGAGGCTCATGTGTTTCAGGGTCACGGTAAAGACCGATGTGACCGACTTTAGCTGAAGGTACAAGAGCGTGAACACCATTTACCATTCCAAGCCCTGCACGGAGGATCGGTACAATAGCGAGTTTCTTTCCGTCGATAACAGGAGTCATGCATGTCTCGATAGGAGTTTTTACTTCGATATCCTTGAGTGGAAGATCCTTTAAAGCTTCATATCCTTCGAGCATAGCAATCTCTTCAACGAGATTTCTGAATTCTGTAGTACCAGTTTTTTCGTCACGGAGCATTGTGATCTTATGCTTGATAAGAGGATGTTCCATGATTTCAACATTCTTAAAATTTTTGAACTTCACGTTAATTTCCTTCTTTCTATGATTATATGATGTTTTTAATTTAAGTATTGAGTTAAAAAAGTCCATTAAAACCCATATTAAAGTCATTTTAATAGGATATTGCATATGAGTCAATAAAAGATGATGAAAATGGTCGAAATTAAATAAAAAATACATTTAAAATTCTTGACAAAAAAAGCCCTTTAATGGATGATATATAACGATGAAAAAGTGTGCCCAAATGCTCACAAATAATAATCAAAGGGGATAACCATGTCAAAATCAGAATCAGCAAAACAAAGATTAAAGAATGGCGAACCAATCTATGATGCCAGAGAATTAGGACTTGCAAAGATGCTTGTTCTTGGATTCCAGCACATGTTCGCTATGTTCGGAGCAACAGTACTTGTTCCTGCACTTACAGGACTTAGTGTTTCAGCAACACTTCTTTTTGCAGGTATTGGTACATTACTCTTCCATCTTATTTCAAAACGTAAGGTTCCAGCGTTCCTTGGATCATCGTTCGCTTTCCTTGCAGGTTATGGAGCTATTGCAAAAAATGGAGAAAAAGAACTTCTTCCATATGCATGTCTCGGTGTTGCCTGCGCAGGTTTAGTTTACCTTATCCTTGCAGCGCTTATTAAGGCTTTTGGTATCAATAGGGTAATGAAATTTTTCCCACCTATCGTTACAGGTCCGATCATTGTTGCTATCGGTCTTACACTTTCAGTTTCAGCAGTTAATAACTGTGCAACAAACTGGCTTATAGCTGTAATAGCAATCCTTATCATTATCATCTGTAATATCTGGGGTAAGGGAATGATAAGGATCCTTCCTATCATCATCGGTGTTATCGGAACAACAGTTATAGCTGTTATCCTTATGCTTATGTATGGAACTCTAGATTCAACAGGAGCAAATATTGTTATCGACGGTCATGACAAACTGCTTCTTTTCTCAAAAGCAGCTCTTGAAAATATTAAAAATGCACCATGGGTTGGCCTTCCATTCCATAAAAATGAGACAATCCTTTATGTTATAGAAAATCCAAATCCAAAGCTTATCATTGCTTCTATCGTAACAATCGTACCTATCGCCCTTGCTACAGTAGTTGAGCATATTGGGGATATTTCAGCTATATCATCAACAGTTGGTAAGAACTTTATCAAGGATCCAGGACTTCATAGAACACTTACTGGTGACGGACTTGCAACAACTCTCGCATCACTTTTCGGTGCACCTGCTAATACAACTTATGGAGAGAATACAGGTGTTCTTACAATCTCAAAGGTTTATGATCCACTTGTAATAAGAATTGCAGCAGTATTTGCTATTATTTTCTCATTCTCACCAAAGGTTGCTGCATGTATCTCAGCAATCCCAACACCGGTTATCGGTGGTATCTCACTTGTGCTTTACGGTATGATCTCTGCAGTCGGTGTTAGAAATATCGTTGAGAATAAGGTTGATTTTAATAAGACAAGAAATGTTATCATCGCTGCTATCATTCTTGTACTTTCAATTGGTATAACATATACAGAAGCTGCTGCTATCGTATTCAAAATCGGATCAGTAACAATCTCACTTTCTGGTCTTGCAGTTGGTTCAATTGCTGGTATTCTTCTAAATGCTATCCTTCCAGGTAAGGATTTTGATTTTGAAAATACAGAAAATGGTGCCGAGATAGAACTTGCTGATGAAGAAGAAGCAGAGGCATTAAAAAAGCTGAAAATTAATTAAAAGACATAAGTATAAAAGCCGTACTAAGTGCCATTTTATGCTGATTTAATTAAAAATAAAAGATTAGTCAACAGGATGCTGTAAAAGGCATCCTGTTATGGTATAATAGGTCAGCGGAATATTTCCGGCGTTATATCAGGTATAGAAAAAAATTTAAAGGTAGTAAAGGAGAAGAAACATGTTTGATTTTGCAGAAATTGAAAAGATAGACCCAGAAGTAGCTGTTGCTATGACAGATGAGTTAAATCGTCAGAACCAGAACTTAGAGCTTATCGCTTCAGAAAATATTGCTTCAAAAGCAGTTATGGCAGCAATGGGAAGCTGGCTTACAAACAAATATGCTGAGGGATATCCTGGAAAGAGATATTATGGTGGATGCCAGTATGTTGACGTTGTTGAAGATCTTGCAAGAGAAAGAGCAAAGAAACTCTTTGGAGCAGAGTATGCAAATGTTCAGCCTCATTCAGGAGCGCAGGCAAACCTTTCAGTATTCTTTGCTATGATGGAGCCAGGGGATACATTTATGGGTATGAACCTTGATAATGGTGGACATCTTACACACGGTTCACCTGTAAATATTTCAGGTAAATATTTCAATTGTGTTCCTTATGGAGTAGATGAGAACGGATTCATTGATTATGATGATGTAAGAAAGAAAGCTGTGGAATGCAAGCCAAAGCTTATCATTGCTGGTGCTTCAGCATATGCCAGAAAGATTGATTTTAAGAAGTTTCGTGAGATCGCTGATGAAGTAGGAGCTTATCTTATGGTAGATATGGCTCACATTGCAGGTCTTGTTGCAGCAGGTGAGCATATGAGCCCAATACCATATGCACATGTAACAACAACTACAACACATAAGACACTTCGTGGACCAAGAGGAGGACTTATCCTTTGCTCAGAAGAGATCAATAAGCAGTTCAACTTCAATAAAGCCGTTTTCCCGGGAATTCAGGGCGGACCACTTATGCACGTTATAGCTGGTAAGGCAGTATGCTTTAAGGAAGCACTTGCACCAGAATTCAAGTCTTATATGGGAAGAGTAGTAGAAAATGCAGCTACTCTCTGCAAAGAACTTCAGAACAGAGGTTTTGATATCGTATCTGGTGGTACAGATAATCACCTTATGTTAGTTGATCTTAAGAGAATGGATCTTACAGGTAAGGAAGTTGAAAAGCTTCTTGATGAAGTACATATCACAGTTAATAAGAATACTGTTCCAAATGATCCAAAGTCACCATTTGTTACAAGTGGTATCAGAGTTGGTACACCTGCAGTAACAACAAGAGGTGCAGTTAAGGAAGATATGGCAGTTATAGCTGACGCATTTAAGGCAGCTATCATCGATAAGGATAGTGAAAAGGCTATGGCTCTTGTTAAAAATATCACTGATAAGTACCCAATCTATCAGTAAAATAAAAGGAAATGTAAATGGCTGAAAATAATAACAATAATCAAAATGATAATAGACCCGGTGATAAAAAACCTGAGGGTGGAAATGGCAAGCCAATTGTCTTGCTGATAATATCTATCATTCTTACGCTGATTTTTGTTCAACAATTTAATAAATATCGTACTTCAGGAGAATTGGAAGTTTCTTATGACAGATTCCTTTCTATGGTTGACTCCGGAGAAGTAGAAAGTGTAAAGATCTATAGTCAGAAGATATATTTCCAGCTTAAAGGTTATACCAAGCCTGGAGATGAAACATTTTATGTAGTAAGAACTGATGATTACAACCTTGTTGATAAACTTCAGGCTGCCGGCGTAACATTTGCTCAGGTTGATGAGGGAGGAAATGCACTTATCACAACAATCCTTTCGTATGTCCTTATGATCGGTGTGTTTTACATCTTTATGATGCTGATCATGCGAAAGGCATCAAAGGGTGGCGGCATTATGAATATAGGTAAGTCAAATGCCAAACTTTATGATGTTGAAAAAAATACTGGCGTTACATTTAAAGATGTAGCAGGTCAGGAAGAATCTAAGGAGTCTCTTAAGGAAATGGTTGATTTCTTAAATCATCCTGAGAGATATATAGAGATCGGTGCTAAACTTCCTAAGGGGGCACTTCTTGTAGGCCCTCCGGGAACTGGTAAGACACTTCTTGCAAAAGCAGTTGCAGGTGAAGCCAAAGTTCCATTCTTTTCTATTTCAGGTTCTGAATTTGTAGAAATGTATGTAGGACTTGGTGCTTCTAGAGTAAGAGATTTGTTTAAACAGGCAACTCAGAAAGCTCCATGTATCATTTTTATCGATGAGATAGATGCTATCGGTAGAAGCCGTGATACAAGATCAATGGGTGGAGATTCAGAAAGAGAACAGACATTAAATCAGCTCCTGGCTGAGATGGATGGTTTTGATTCATCAAAAGGTATCATAATCCTTGCGGCAACAAACAGACCGGAAGTGCTTGATAAGGCTCTTCTTCGTCCGGGACGATTTGATAGAAGGATAGTTGTTGAAAGACCTGATATATCAGGTCGTGAGGATATTCTTCGTGTTCATACAAAGAATGTTAAACTTGATGAGACAGTAGATCTTCATGAACTTGCTCTTGCCACAAGCGGTGCAGTTGGTGCAGATCTTGCAAATATCATAAATGAAGCTGCTCTTTCAGCAGTCAGACACAACAGAAAGTTTGTAAGCCAGAAAGACCTTATAGAATCTGTTGAGGTAGTATTTGCAGGTAAGGAAAAGAAGGACAGGGTTTTAAGCGAAAAGGAAAAGCGTATTGTTGCTTTTCATGAGGCCGGACATGCTCTTCTTACAGCAATCCAGAAGGCTACAATGCCAGTTCAAAAAATAACTATAGTACCACGTACTATGGGAGCTCTTGGTTATGTATGGCAGGTTCCTGAAGAAGAGAAATATCTTGAATCTCAGGATGAAATGGAAGCTCATATTGTTATCGCATGCGGTGGAAGAGCTGCAGAAGCTCTTAAGTTCCCATCAGTTACATCGGGAGCTGCAAATGATATTGAACAGGCAACAAAGCAGGCTAGAGCTATGGTTACTATGTATGGTATGTCTGAAAAGTTTGGTATGGTACAGCTTGAAGGTATCACCGGCGAATATCTTGACAGACGTGCAGTTATGAATTGTTCTGATGAGACTGCTACAAAGATTGATACAGAAGTAAGAAATATCATAAAGCATGCTTATAATAAGGCATATAAGCTTCTTAAAAAGCATGAGCCTATTCTTGATGCAATTGCTGAATATCTTATCGAACATGAGACCATTACAGGTCAGGAATTCATGGATATCTATAATAAGGCAGCTAAAGAAAACGGTCTTTCGGCTCCGGTATTAAAAGGAAATCCTATTTTAGATAAGACAAATTCAAAAGAAAAGTCAAAGGATAAGGAGAAGTTCAAAGTTTATAAGTCTAATAATTATCCAACTCTTGATCTTTCTGATAAAGCAACCGAGGAGCATATGAAAGAAAGAGAAAAGGGAGAAATAACAAGATTTAAAGAAGCTCCAGTTCAGGATACAAGTGTAAAACAGGTTGTATTTGATGAGAACGATAATGTTTCAGTAACTGATGATTCATCAAATGAGGAAGAAAAAATGGTCATGCCATGGGAAACTTTTGCTAAAGGTGAAGCTGAAGATGTAGATGATACGAATGAAACAGATGATGAACTGGAAAGAATAGCTGATCCTCTGGATGGTGAAGAGACTGTATCAGATCTTAAGAAGATGGATGGGGTTTCGGAAGATAAAGAATAAAAAAATCTACAATCTAAAGACGGTTTGTTGTAAAATAAGGGAGAGCATTTTTGCTCTCCCTTTTTTAAGCTTCTGATCGGACTTGAACCGACGACCTACTGATTACGAATCAGTTGCTCTACCAACTGAGCCACAGAAGCATCTTAAAATATGATTTGATATATGGCACATGGCATATTATAAAATATAAATAAAAACTTGGCAAGGGGAAGGAAAAATATATGGAATATAATTTTTTTGCTACGATTTCCAGGATGAAATATATAAATAGATGGGCGCTTATGAGGAATTCAAGGGAGGAAAACTTAAGTGAACATTCTCTTGATGTTGCAATGATAGCTCATTGTCTATGCGTTATAGGAAATAAAAGATTTGGAAAAAATCTTGATGCTTCAAAGGCTGCACTTATTGGACTCTATCATGATTCGTCTGAAATAATAACCGGAGATATGCCAACACCGGTAAAGTATTACAGTGAGGAGATAAAGGATGCATATAAGCAGGTTGAAAAAGTGGCAGAGTATAAGCTTTTAGGTAAACTGCCAGAAGATATAAGACCTGAATTTGAAGAGATCTTTATTGGAAATAATAGTAAAGAAGAAGCTTATATGAGAAAGCTTGTTAAAGGGGCAGATAAGATTTCGGCCCTTATCAAATGTATTGAAGAAGAAAAGTCCGGAAATCAGGAATTTAAAACTGCAAAGGAAAGTACTGAAAAATCTATAAAGAAGATGGAGATAGAACTTCCTGAATTAAAGGTATTTATGGAAGAATTCCTTCCGGCCTATGGAAAGACATTAGATGAATTAAGTTGAGAAAAGGTGACTTACATGACAGGATTAAAAGATAAGATCAAAGATAAAATTCAAAATGCCGGATGGTATAAACATCTTAATACTATAAATGAGCATAAGATCGAGGTAGGGAAGAACTGTTTTAGATGTGGATTATATAAGCAGGGGATCCTTCATGACCTTTCAAAATATTCATGGACTGAATTTTCTGTTGGGGCAAAGTATTACCAGGGTACAAGAAGTCCGAATGAAGCAGAAAGAGAAGACAAAGGTTATACATCCTCATGGCTTCATCATAAGGGAAGAAATAAACATCATCTTGAATATTGGATAGATTATGACCTTAAGAATAAAAAGGGTGGAGTTACAGGTATGAAAATGCCTGACAACTATATTGTTGAAATGTTTTGTGACAGAGTAGCAGCAAGCAAGATCTATCATAAAGATGATTATAGTGATGACACAGCCCTTCAGTATTATCTTCATGGAAAGAGCAAGGTGATGCTTCATCCATATGTTAAAAAGAAATTAGAGATGCTTTTATATATGTTAGCTGATAAGGGAGAAGATTATACATTTGCTTATTGTAGAAGATATATGAAAGCATATAAGAGATATATAAAGGTTAGCAAAAAAAGAAAGGCTGCAGTAAATAAGCTTCAGAGTCTTAATAAGCATAGAAAATACTAAACAGATTTAGGGGAAATGTATGGAATTTACTCACTTACATGTTCATACGGAATATAGTCTTCTTGATGGCTCCGCCAAAATAAAGGAATTAGTAGAGAGGGCTAAGGAGTTAGGCTATGACAGTCTTGCCATAACAGATCATGGTGTCATGTATGGGGCCATAGATTTTTATAAAGAATGTAATAAAGCTGGAATAAAGCCTATCATAGGCTGCGAAGTTTATGTAGCTCCTAATAGCAGATTTGATAGAGAAATTGGAAGAGATGAAGAGAGATATTATCATCTTATCCTTCTGGCAGAAAATAATATAGGATATAGTAATATTTCCAAGATTGTTTCTTATGGTTTTACTGAAGGATATTATTATAAACCACGAGTAGATAGAGAACTTCTGGAGAGATATCATGAAGGAGTCATCTGCCTTTCTGCATGTCTGCAGGGAGAAGTCGCTGTAAATATCAGAAGAGGGCTTTATGAAGAAGCAGTAAAGACAGCCCTCTGGTATAGAGATACATTTGGAAAGGATAACTATTTTCTTGAAATACAGGATCATGGACTTACAGAAGATCAGATCGTTAATCAGGGTGTTATGAGAATTTCTAAGGAAACAGGAATTCCGATGGTAGCTACAAATGATTCTCACTATATAACAGCTGAGGATTGGGAAGCTCATGATATCCTTCTTTGCATCCAGACAAACCGCAAGGTACAGGATCAGGACAGAATGAGATATGAAGGCGGACAGTATTATCTTAAATCTAAAGAAGAGATGGCTCAGCTTTTCCCTTATGCACCAGAGGCGCTTACAAATACACATAAGATCGCTGAAAGATGTAATGTAAATATTGTATTCGGTGAGCATAAGATTCCCAAATATCAGGTGCCGGAGGGATATGATGCAGAGTCTTATCTTAGAATGCTTTGCGAAAAAGGAATTAAAGAAAGATATAATCCTGTTACAGAAGAGATAAAGGAAAGGCTGGATTATGAATTCTCTATTATCAAGAATATGGGATTTATAGATTATTTCCTCATTGTTTGGGATTTTATTAATTATGCAAGAAGTGTGGGCATTGCAGTAGGACCGGGACGAGGAAGTGCAGCGGGAAGCATCGTATCATACTCCCTTAAGATTACAAATATAGATCCACTTAAATATGATCTTCTTTTTGAAAGATTCCTTAATCCGGAACGTGTAACTATGCCCGATATAGACGTGGATTTTGCTGATGAAAGAAGACAGGAAGTTATAGATTATGTTACTGAAAAGTACGGAAAAGAACAGGTAGTTCAGATTGTAACATTTGGTACTTTGGCAGCAAGAAACTGCATAAGAGATATTGGAAGAGCTTTAGATATCCCTTATAAAACCTGTGATACTGTTGCAAAATCCATTCCTATGGAACTTGGAATGAATATAAAGACTGCACTGGAAAAAAGTGCAGATTTTAAGAAGTTTTACGATGAAGATCCTGATGTTAAATATCTTATAGATATGGCTGAAAAGTTAGAGGGACTGCCAAGACATACTTCCATGCATGCGGCAGGAGTAGTTATTGGCGGTTCTCCTATAGTTGACTTTGTCCCTTTATGTAAGAATAATGATGCGGTATGTACCCAGTATAATATGACCACCATAGAGGAACTTGGACTTCTTAAGATGGATTTTCTTGGAATCAGGACTCTTACGGTAATTCAAAATACTGTAAACAATGTTAAGAAAAGACTTGGCATTGATGTGGATATTGAAAATATTCCTCAGGACGATAAAAAAGTATATCAAATGATTTCAGAGGGAAAGACGGAAGGTGTATTTCAGTTGGAAAGCAGCGGGATGAGAAACTTCATGAAGGAACTTTCTCCTAGAAATATGGAAGATATAATAGCGGGTATATCCCTTTATCGCCCGGGACCTATGGATTTCATCCCTCAGTATGTAAAGGCTCAGAAAAATCCTGATGAAATAAAATATGATGCACCTCAGTTGGTATCAATTCTTGCGCCAACCTATGGCTGTATTGTATATCAGGAACAGGTTATGCAGATAGTTATGAAACTGGCTGGTTATTCTCTTGGACGAAGCGACCTGGTTCGCCGTGCTATGTCCAAGAAAAAGGCAGAAGTAATGCAGAAGGAAAGACAGTATTTCGTTTATGGTAATGAAGAGATGGGAGTTCCAGGTTGCATTAATAATGGGCTGGATGAAAAAACAGCAAATCTTATTTTTGATAAGATGATAGATTTTGCCAGTTATGCATTTAATAAGTCTCACGCTGCAGCTTATGCAGTTGTAGCCTATGAAACAGCTTATCTTAAATGCTACTACCCACTGGATTTTATGGCGGCACTTCTTACATCTGTAAGAAGCAATACAGATAAACTTTCTCAATATATTGAAGCTGTAAAACGAATGGGGATTAAACTTCTTCCACCGGATGTAAATACCGGTTATGGCGAATTTTCAGTGGATGGAGATTCCATAAGATATGGTATGTCTGCAGTAAGAGCGATTGGCGATGGAGTAGTTGATGCCATTATCGAGGAAAGAAATCTTAATGGTAAATATAAGGATCTAAAGGACTTTTGCGAAAGACTTACAAACAAAGAAGCCAATAAAAGAACTATTGAAAGTTTTATTTATGCTGGGGCCTTTGATTCCTTTGGAAAAAATAGAAATCAGATGATAACAGTTTATCCTGAAGTGGTTGAAAGAGTATTTGAAGAAAAGAAAAAATCCATGACAGGCCAGATGTCTCTTCTTGATTATATGGGTGAAGAGATGCAGCAAAAGACGGATGTTGCTTATCCTGACATTCCGGAATTTCCTATGGATGATATCCTTATGCATGAGAAAGAGATACTTGGCATTTATGTAAGTGGACATCCTTTGGATAAATATTTAAATCTTATTGATAAAGTTACAGATGCATCAACTCTTGACTTTATTCCAGATGAGGAAAATGAAGGACACACTGTAGCGCAGGATAATATGAAATATACTGTGGCAGGTCTTATCAATACTGTTACAATAAAGACTACAAGAAATAATGATACTATGGCATTTATAACTCTTGAAGATCTTTATGGAACTATTGAAGTAGTTATATTTCCTAAGGTTTATAACAGACTGCATAATTATCTTGTTAAGAATACGCCAGTGCTGCTTAGCGGCAGAGCATCCATTTCAGAAGAAGAGGGTAAGATCATCTGTGATGATATAGTTTTGCTGGATTCTCTTAAGAAAAAAGAAGAAGCTTTGAAAAAAGAAATCTGGATCTTATTTGATGATATGGATTCATTTAAAGAAAGACAGCCATCGCTTAACAGAATAATAAGAGATTATCCGGGATATTCTAATGTTTATATACAGCTTAAAGCTGAAAAGAAAGCGGTGAAGCTTTTATATACCGCAGAAGCAGGTTGTAATCTTGAGGAAGAACTTAAGAGAATATATGGTGAAGATAGAATACTTATAAGGAGCAGGTGAGTTTTATGCAGACTATAACATCAGTTCAAAATGATAAAATCAAATATGTGGTAAGACTTTCCAAAGAATCAGCTTTAAGAAGAAGCGACATGGCCTTTATCGTTGAAGGTATCAGAATGGTAAGAGAAGTTCCGGTAGAAGATATATTAGAATTATTTGTAACAGAGGAAGCTCTTTGTAAATATAACGAAATAGAAGATATCATTGATAAGATCGATGATGAGTCAATCTTTGAAGTAAGTAAAAATGTGATGGAAAAAATCTCAGACACCAAGACGCCACAGGGGATTCTGGCGGTAGTAAGGCTTAAGGAACATTTTCTTGAAGAATTAACAGAAGTAGAGAATCCTTTTATTTTTATCCTGGACAGAATTCAGGATCCTGGCAATCTTGGAACAATAATAAGGACAGCGGAAGCTGTGGGAGCATCAGGAGTTCTGATCAGTGCCGATTCAGCGGCTCCATACGCCCCTAAGACTGTAAGATCTACCATGGGCGGAGTTCTCAGAGTCCCTATCATTATAAGTGAAGAGCTTGTGATAGATATAGAACGAATAAAAGAGGCAGGAATAACTGTATTTGGAACTCACCTTTCAGGTAAAGATTTTTATGCAGAGGACTTCACAAAGCCTGCAGCTTTCCTTATTGGAAATGAGGGACGAGGTCTTTCAGATGAGGTAAGTGCCACAGCCAATAAGCTTATAAGAATTCCTATGAAGGGAAAAGTGGAGTCACTTAATGCAGCGGTTTCTGCATCAGTAACAGGATATGAGGTCATGAGACAAAGAGAGGCTAGATGATTTTTTCTCTGATTGTCCACAAAAAAGAGAAGTAAACATTGCGTTTGCTTCTTTTTTTTGTGTATATGATTTAGGTGGAATTAAATATCAAAACAAATCGATTCTCTTTGTGAAATAATTTATAGTATTTGTGATAAATTGTCGGGAAATAGCCTGACTTCATTTTGGGAGAGGTATATACTTCAAATTGTATTAAATATGATAAGAGGGAATTCGTATATCTATTTTTTAGATATATTTTTTCCATAATTGATAATTAAAAAGAATGAAACAGCAAATTAATTTTTCAACTAAATGGCCACTATTAAATGATGAAGTGGATTTCAATGAAAATATATCTATGGCAGCGGGTGATGTTTTTTTATATTACATATCAGAAAGGGCTGGAAAGGAATTAGCAAATGAATATTAGTAAAATAATGAAAATTATATTACATATCTGTTGGATCATTATAATCTTTAAAATCATAATGATATATTTATTTTCAACGAGAGAATATCAAAATTGGTTTTTTGAAAAAAAGAACAATATGAAATTAGAGCGGAGCAAAAAAAAACTATTTATTCAAATGAAGAAACGCCAGTAAGAATTACGGTAAATATAGATGGCAAAAAAAGTGAATTTGAAACATATATTGATAATAAGGGGAAAAAACTTGATGTGAATAATTATCGTTTAGAATTTAAGGAAGATTATATAAAATTGGAATTATTAGATTGCAGAGGGAATCTAATAGAGATCTTTAGGTTTTACAATTCTGATTATTTGAGAAACTTTAAAGGGGAAGAATATGAAAAGAAAAGATAAAAAGAAAAGCATTATTTTGGTTAGTCAGATAGTAATAACATTTGCAATAATGGGAGTGTTAGTTGTTTTATATATTTTTATTGAATATGGTAATTCAAGAAAGGTATGGTTTAAGGATGAATTCTATAATGGAAAGTATGTAATAGAGGCGACATATCCTTCTGACGGTGTTCATAATCAAATAACGATTGCTATAAATAATAAGGCTGGTGATGTATTGTGGAATGTAGATGATTATCTGGATTATAATGTAGATATGACAGAAGATTATTATGAGTTGGTGTATGAAAAAGATTATTTAAAGATTATTGTAAAAAATGAAAATAAGGGGATTGGTGCGTTCTATCGAGTTTATTACGAAGATCTTGATAAATGTAATTATAATAAATGAAGATAGGGTGATAGTTTAATTGCTCGTCGGACCTGTTTTATTTGGAGTTGGTTGTTTTTATTCATGAAATTTGTTTGACATATCTATATATGAATGTTAGTATGAAGAAGAATTATGTAGAGGCGCAAAGAAGAGGTAGTACATCTATGCCGGACCGGCAGTTTGAGGATGTATCAGGGCGGATTTGCCGAAGTGAGAAGACTTTAAGGTCAGGTCTTTTTGCTGGGTCTGCAGCGGATAACTGCAGAACTGTCACCATAAGGTGGAGTGCTACGTGAGATAAAATTATTTTCTATGGATTTTATTTCGGGTTAGTGCTCTGCTGACCCGATTTTTTTATGCTGAATTGCTGATTTTAAAAAGCTTTTGATTAAATACGTAGTCCTATTAAAATAAAAAAATCAGCTGTTAGGGCATGGGAGTAATATTTATAGGAGGTACATTTAATATGTCAATTTTTCAGGGATCAGGAGTTGCACTTGTTACACCATTTAAGGATAATCTTGAGGTGGATTATGAGCAGTTAAGAAAGCTTACAGAGTATCACATTGAACATGGTACAGATTGTATCGTTGTTTGTGGTACATCAGGTGAAGCATCAACCCTTACAGAGGAAGAGCATCTTGAAGCTATCGCAGTAGTTGCAGAGCAGGCAAATGGAAGAATTCCAGTAGTTGCAGGTACAGGTTCAAATGATACAAGAACTGCAATCTACCTTTCACAGGAAGCTGAAAAGTGCGGAGTTGATGGACTTCTTATAGTTACACCATATTATAATAAGGCTACTCAGGCCGGACTTAAGGCTCATTATACAGCTATCGCTGAAGCAGTAAATATTCCTATAATTATGTATAATGTTCAGTCAAGAACTGGTTGTAATATTTTACCTGAGACAGCTATAGATCTTGCAAAAAATGTTAAGAATATCGTTGCTATAAAGGAAGCATCTGGAAATATCTCTCAGGTTGCTACTCTTTCAGCACTTAATGAAGAAGCAGGCCATGTGCTTGATATCTATTCTGGAAATGATGATCAGATCCTTCCAATCCTTTCACTTGGAGGAATCGGTGTTATCTCAGTAACTGCAAATATCATTCCAGAAGATACCCATGATCTTGTAGCTAAATACCTCGAAGGAGACACAGCAAAGTCAAAGAGACTTCAGCTTAAGGCTATCAATCTTTGTCATGCACTTTTCTCAGAAGTTAATCCAATACCTGTTAAGAAGGCAACACAGTTAATGGGAATGACAAATGGCAAGGTTCGTATGCCGCTTACAGAGATGGAAGAAAAGAATGCCGAGAAACTTGAAAAAGCTATGAGAGATTACGGGATTGAATTTTAGTAGATATCTTTAAAAACGGCATTTTGTGACAGATGTCCTAAAGACAAATACATGTATAAAATAACTGGAGGAAATATATGACCAAAATAATGATGCACGGCTGTAATGGTCGTATGGGAAGAGTTATAGGTGATATGGCCGCAAATGATCCGGATGTAGAGATCGTGGCTGGCGTTGATATTGCAATGAATGATTCTCTTGGATTTAATGTATATACAGATATTAATAAATGCGACGCAGATATTGATGTTATCATTGATTTTTCATCAGTAAAGGCGATCGATTCACTTCTTTCATATGCAGTTGAAAGAAATATTCCTGTTGTTCTCTGTACAACTGGACTTACAACAGAACAGTTGGATAATGTAAGAGAAGCTTCAAAGACTATACCGATCTTAAAGTCAGCTAACATGAGTCTTGGTATTAATACCATTATGAATCTTCTTAAGACAGCTTCAAATGTATTCTGTCCTGCAGGATTTGATGTGGAAATTGTTGAAGCTCATCATAATCAGAAGTTGGATGCGCCATCAGGAACAGCTCTTGCTCTTGCAGATTCCATAAATGAAGCAAGAGATGGTGAATTTGAATATGTATTTGACAGGAGCGAGAAGAGACAGAAGAGAGATAAGAAGGAACTTGGAATCAGTGCGGTTCGTGCAGGAAATATTCCTGGCACCCATACAGTAATGTTTGCAGGACCTGATGAACTTATCGAAATAAAGCATACAGCTTATTCAAGAAGCATATTTGCAAACGGTGCAATCAGCGCAGCAAAATTCCTTGCTGGTAAAAAGCCTGGAATGTACGATATGAGTGATGTTATAGCGGCTCAGCTTTAATTGATTAAATGTAAAAGGGATGGTTTTGACAGTCCAAAAACCATCTCTTTTCTTTTGGTTTGCAAATATATAGTTGAAGTGATATTCTTCTATAGTAATAACTAAGACTAAGTAGGAGATATTATATGTATCAGGATAGTGTTATACTTTGCAGTGCATCAAAATATACAGAGAAATATTATCTGAACCCGGACTTTGAAGGGCTTCCGGATTTAGTAAAGGATGAATTAAAGGTTCTTTGTGTCCTTTATGTAGAAGAAGTTGGTGGAGTGATCATGCTTGTTTTTGACGAGACTGGAGATCTTAAGATTATGACTGAGGCAAATGAAGATGATCTTTTATTTGATGAGATTGGAAGTGCTCTTAAGGTTAAAGATATTCAGATAAAGAATAAGGAATTATTCCAGCAGCTTGAAGATTATTATGGCGCATTTTTGGGGCAGGAAGAATAAAAATAAGGAGTACCTAGTATGCTTTTTGCGATTGATGTAGGAAATACCAACATTACTATCGGTCTTTTCGATAAAGATAAACTTTTAAAACAGTTTAGAATGATAACTAAGAATAAGAAAACTTCAGATGAATATGGCGTGTTCCTTGGAGAATTACTTAGTTTAAATGGCTATAAAATGAGTGATATTACTGATGTTATAATAGCATCGGTAGTGCCAGATGTAATGCATTCTCTTACCAGTGGAATTATTAAATATTTCGATGTTAATCCGGTTATTGTAGCTCCAGGAATAAAGACTGGAATTAAGTTGGCGGTGCCAAATCCAAAGGAATTAGGTGCTGATAGAATTGTTGATGCAGTAGCAGCTTATGAGCTTTACGGCGGTCCTGCCATAGTTATTGATTTTGGAACAGCTACAACTCACGATCTTATTTTAGAGGATGGAAGTCTTTTTGCCGGAGTAACATCACCTGGTATCAGACTTGCGGCAAATGCCCTTTGGACAGGAACAGCAAAACTTCCTGAAGTTGAGATTAAGAAAGTGGATAAGATCCTTGGAAGAGATACTGTATCAAGCATGCAGGCTGGTATATATTTTGGTTACGTTGGACAGACAGAATATATAATTAAAAAGATGAAGGAAGAATCTGGTATCAAGAATTTAAAGGTTATTGCTACAGGTGGTCTTGGAAAGATTATTTCAGATTCAACAGATGCAATCGATGTTTATAATCCTGAACTTACACTTCAGGGACTTAGACTTATTTACGAAAAGCAGTAGGATTATTATGGATTTTAAGAATAAGATTATTCTTGGACCGATGGCAGGTGTTACAGACCTGCCATTTCGTCTATTATCAAAAAAATGTGGCGTGGATATAGTTGTTACAGAAATGGTCAGTGCAAAAGGACTTATGTATAATCCTAAAAGTGCGGATGAGCTTCTTATAACAACGCCTGAAGAAGGACCGGTAGGAGTTCAGCTTTTTGGAAGTGACCCAGAGATCATATCATCTGAGGCAGCAAAGCTGTTGGAGAGGATACATTTTGATTTTATAGATATCAATATGGGATGTCCTGTTCCTAAAATTGTAAATAATGGTGAAGGATCAGCCCTTATGAAAGATCCCTGTCTTTGCGGACGTATTGTTGAGGCTGTAAGAAATAAGGTAAATGTACCAGTTACAGCAAAGATAAGAGCCGGTTTTTTTAAAGATGAAAAAAATGCTCCTGAGGTTGCCCGGGCATTAGAGCAGGCGGGAGCCAGTGCAATAGCAGTTCATGGAAGGACAAGAGAAGAATATTATTTTGGTCATGCCGATTGGGATATAATAAGAAAAGTTAAAGAAGTTGTAACAATTCCAGTGATAGGAAATGGAGATGTGGCATGTGCCGCAGATGTTATTAAAATGAAGGAAGAAACAGGTTGCGACAGTGTTATGGTGGCAAGACATGCCAGAGGAAATCCGTGGATCTTTAGAGAGATCAAGGAAGAATTAGAGATGGGAGTTAAACCTGAACGGCCTTCAATAGAAGAGATAAGAGAGATGATGAAAGAGCACCTTTATCTTATGCTTAAATATAAAGGTGAATATACAGCTGTGCATGAAAT
The DNA here is from genome assembly GCA_902789175.1 of uncultured Lachnospiraceae bacterium. GTDB lineage: Bacteria > Bacillota > Clostridia > Lachnospirales > Lachnospiraceae > Eubacterium_Q. The sequence goes on along the minus strand of CADANF010000013.1, from coordinate 10,634 downwards.
GAGAAAACATATACAGTGGTACACTACAGGACTTCCAAATTCAGCTCAATTAAGAAGAAAAATAAATGAAATTGAAGATTTTAACGAGTTGTTACAGACTATAGAATGTACAGGAAAATAATTATTCAGAAAACTGTGATTAGTAAAATTTTACTAAGAAAAGCTGAAAGATTTACATAATTGCCCTTGTTTTTGTGCAAAAACACAAGCAACCCCGGGAAAATTCGTCAAAAACTCCAAAAATATTTCCAATGCCTTGACCATACCTTTTTTAAAGGATATAATGGCACATGCAAAAGAAAGTTAATTGTTTTGTAACATTTTAAAAAATATTTGAAACATTTAAGATAATTACGAAACAATTACTATAGTGAAGGAGATAAAACTTATGAGACTTGAAGGTTCAACCTCAAAAGCGGGAAAGAAACTTGGAAGTTATACTAAGAAAATGGGTGCTACTATAGTTGTTATCGCTCTTGCCGTAACATGCTTTGCTTCAGTTACTGGTGAGAAGATGAGAGAGGCGGGGGAATACGGACGTATGATTGCTGTTTCATCTATTGCGAATGACTCTAAGGTTGATAACCAATTTGCAAAAGTAAGTTATACAGAAATTGAAAATATAAGATATGAAGCTGATCAGAAAGCTGATCTTAAGGTTGCTGAAAAGAACGATTCAGAAGTCCTTCTTGCGCAGCAGCAGGCTGATAAGGATAGAGCAGCGCTTCAGGCTATCCTTGAGGCTGATAAGAACAGCTCAGCAACTAAGGAGGCTGCAAAGGCACAGTCAGAGAAGTATTCAGTAAATGTTATCGCTGAAGTTCCAACAGAAGCTCCAACAACAGAGAATGCTTCAGCATCAACAGAAACAACATATTCTTCAACAGCTGAACCAATCTATGTATCAGTTGATGGTGTTTCATCTGGCACATATTTAGGACAGTTTGTTACAACAGCTTATTGTCCTTGTGTAATATGCTGTGGTAAGACAAATGGTATTACAGCAAGTGGAGCTCATGCTCAGGCTAATCATACAATTGCTACTGATTCAAGATTTGATTTTGGTACACAGCTTGTTATTGATGGTCAGGTATATACAGTTGAAGATAGAGGTGGCGCTATTCAGGGTAATCGTATCGATATCTTCTTTAATACTCATCAGGAAGCTCTTGAATATGGCAGACGCACTGTTGATGTGTATGCTTATTAATTAATTTCAACAATTTTTACTTATAAATATATAAATCTTATTTGATTTCAGAGAAAAAAGAACAAGAGGCTTAGTTGCCTCTTTTCTTTTTATATAATTTGTGTTACTTTGGTGTAAGCATAAAATTTTTTCCTTAAAGGAAGAATTTATACAAATATTTTTATCTATTAAACAAAAGGAGTGCATAAGATGGGATTTTTATACAGAAGTACAAGAGACCATAATGAAACAGCTACAGCTTCACAGGCAATTCTTAAAGGACTTGCAAGTAACGGCGGACTTTTCGTTCCAGATGAGATACCAAGCCTCGATGTATCATTTGAAGAGCTTAGTAAGATGGATTATAGAGAAGTAGCATATCAGGTTATGAAGCTTATGCTTACTGACTTCACAGAAGAAGAGCTTAGATATTGCATTAATAATGCATATGATTCAAAGTTCGATAGTGATCCTATCGCTCCATTAAAATATCACCATAATGCATATTTCCTCGAACTTTTTCATGGAAAGACTATCGCATTTAAGGATATGGCTCTTTCAATCCTTCCATATCTTCTTACAACAGCTGCTAAGAAGAACAATATTGAAAATGATATCGTTATCCTTACAGCTACATCAGGAGATACAGGTAAGGCTGCTCTTGCAGGCTTCGCTGATGTTCCAGGAACAAAGATCGCTGTATTCTATCCAAAGAATGGTGTAAGCCCGGTTCAGGAAAAGCAGATGGTTACTGAAAGAGGAAAGAATACATTTGTTGCAGGTATCACAGGTAACTTCGATGATGCTCAGACTGGTGTAAAGAAGATGTTTGCTGATAATAGTCTTAATAATTATCTTAATTCAAAGGGTTATCAGTTCTCATCAGCTAATTCAATCAATATCGGACGTCTTGTTCCTCAGATGGTATATTATGTATTTGCTTATACAAGACTTATCGCTGAAGGAAAAATCAAGGCTGGAGATAAGATCAATGTAGTAGTTCCAACAGGTAATTTCGGTAATATCCTTGCATCTTACTATGCCTCACTTATGGGCATGCCGGTTAACAAATTTATCTGTGCTTCAAATGATAATAAGGTTCTCTATGATTTCTTCACAACAGGAACTTATGACAGAAACAGAGAATTTATCCTTACAACATCCCCTTCTATGGATATCCTTATCTCAAGTAACCTTGAGAGACTTATTTATCATATCGCTGGTGATTCTTCAGAAAAGAATGCTGAGCTTATGAAGGAGCTTTCAACAGAGGGTAAATATACAATTACTGATGAAATGAAAGAGAAGCTTGATAGATTCTATGGCAATTTCTCAACAACTGAAGATGTTGCTTCAGAGATCAAGACTATCTATGACGAAGATGGTTATATCATCGATACACATACAGCAGTAGCTGCAAATGTATATGATAAGTATAAGAAGGAAACAGGTGATACAACTCCTACAGTTATCGCTTCAACAGCATCACCTTATAAATTTGCAAGAAGCGTTATGACAGCTATTGATCCTGCTTACGACGCTAAGACAGATTTTGAGCTTATCGATGAATTAGAAAAGCTTTCAAAGGTAAAGGTTCCACAGGCTATCGAAGATATCAGATCTGCTGAGGTTCTTCATAAGACAGTTTGTGAGAAAGAAGAAATGGAAAAAGTTGTGAAATCTTTCCTTAATATCTAAATTTCTCTTTACTATATGGATATGTTAGATTATAATTCTTGCTTGAAAAAGGATTATAACTACATAGGCAGTTCGTTTGTACCATCCTGCCTTATCAAAACCAGGACTAAATTTTTTTAATATGTAATTTTTAACCTGGTCATTTTATCTGGCCAGGTTTTTATATTTAAAGAGAGAAAAAGATATGTATATTTTAAAAACAAAAGCAGCATTTGACAGTGCCCATTTTCTTAAAGGCTATGAAGGAAAATGTGCCAACATCCACGGACATAGATGGACTATCGTGGTTAAGATAAAGTCCGAAACAGTTGAAAAAGAAGGACCATTCAGAGGGATGGTAGTAGATTTTGGAAAGCTTAAAGCAGACCTTAAGGAAGAAGCTGACAGAATGGATCACAGCCTTATAGTTGAAAAGGGAACCTTAAGTGAGAAACTTTTCCATGCCCTTAAAGAAGAGAATTTTAAGATAGTTGAATTTGAAGGAAGACCTACAGCTGAGAATTTTTCAAGATATTTCTATTATTATATGAAGAATAAGGGTTATGACGTGTTTGAAACAGAAGTTTATGAAACTCCTGATAATGCAGCGGTGTATTGCGAGTAACGATAGAGTTAGTGCTTTTAAGGCTTTTAAAGACTACAGTATTAAGAGAAATTTAAGACAGGAAAGATGATATGAGTAAATTCCATGTGGCAGAAAGATTTGTTTCTATAAATGGAGAGGCAAGACGTGCAGGAGAACTGGCTGTATTTATAAGATTTGCAGGCTGCAATCTTAGATGTAATTACTGCGATACAAAATGGGCTTTAGAAAAGAATGCTCCTGCTGAAATAATGTCTGAAGAAGAAATATATGCCTATATTAAAGAAACAGGAGTTAAAAATGTTACTCTCACGGGAGGAGAACCTCTCTGGCAGGAGAATATAGAAAGACTTCTTCGACTTCTTGGTAAAGATAAAGAACTTCGTATAGAGATAGAAACAGATGGAGCTATCGATATAGAGCCGTTTTTGAATATAGAAGGAAATATAAGTTTTACGCTTGATTATAAATGTCCTGGAAGCGGCATGGAAAAAGCGATGCTTCTTTCTAATTATGAAAAAGTTAGAAAGGAAGATACTGTAAAATTTGTAGTGAGTGACAAAATTGACTTAGATAAGATGAAAGAGATCATTGAAAGATATGATCTTTTAGATAAATGTAAAGTATATGTAAGTGCGGTATTTAACAGGATCGATCCGGTAGATATAGTAGATTATATGATAGAAAATAAGTTGAATGATGTAAGACTTCAGCTTCAGATCCATAAATTTATATGGGATCCGGATAAAAAAGGAGTATAAAATGGCAGTAGATAAGGAAAAAGTAAAAGAGCATATAAGAGGACTTCTTCTTGCGATAGGAGAAGATCCAGAAAGAGAGGGACTTAAAGAAACTCCTGACCGTGTGGCGAGAATGTATGAGGAAGTTTTTGAAGGGATTGGCTATACAAATGATGAGATAGCAGAAATGTTTTCTAAGACTTTTGAAGCTCCGGGCGAAAAAGAAGGAGATATCGTTCTTGTAAAGGATATAAGCGCATTCAGTTATTGTGAGCATCATATCGCTCTTATGTATGATATGAAGATCTCGGTTGCATATATTCCTCATGATAGAGTTATCGGTCTTAGTAAGATTGCCCGTATCGCAGAGATGGTATGTAAGAGACTCCAGCTTCAGGAAAGAATTGGAACAGATATTGCAGAAGTTATGGAAAAAGCGACAGGCTCAAAGGATGTGGCAGTTATAATTTCTGGTAAGCATAGCTGCATGACTGCCCGTGGCATTAAAAATGTTCCTTCGAGCACTGTTACAACTACCTTCCGCGGGGCATTTAAGGAAGATGAAAACCTTAAAAGAAGAGTTATTGACATGCTCAGCATTGGATAATAATATGATGGTATCAAAAAAAAGGGGAACAGCGTAGTGAGTCATAAGAAACTATTATTTGTGGTTAATCCTAAAGCAGGTAAGACTACCATAAAGAATGATCTTTTTAATATCATAGAAGAATTTTCCAATGCGGGTTACAGGGTGGAAGTATATCCTACTAAAGGGCCTGGGGATGCTAAAGATCATATAGCAAAAGTTGGAAAAAAATATGATCTTATAGTTTGTGCAGGTGGAGATGGTACACTAGATAATTCTGTTGCAGGAATTATGGAATTAGAAAAAAAGACCGCATCTAGAAAGAATGGGCTGGGGTACATTCCTTGTGGTTCTACAAATGATTTTGCCAGATCTTTAAAAATCAGTCGCCAGCCTCTTCAGGCGGCAAAACAGGTTATAGCCGGAGATGCATGCCCTATAGATGTGGGGATGCTGGATGATAAATTCTTTATTTATGTGGCGGCTTTTGGAGCATTTACAGATGTTTCTTACAGCACTCCTCAGAATTTAAAGAATTCTCTTGGGCATGTGGCTTATGTTATTGAAGCTATAAAGAATCTTGCAAATCTTAAGACTTATAATCTGACAGCGGATTTTGATGGTCGTTTGTTCACTGGGGATTTTATATATGGACAGATCACTAATTCGCTTTCTGTAGGCGGTTTTAAGACTATCGGAGTTCAGCATATGTCATTTTCTGATGGCGTTTTTGAATGCGTTCTTATCAAGAAGCCTGAAACACCAGCCCAGTTACAGAAAATTGTAAATGCTCTTCTTACGGATAGATTTGATGATTCAAATATCATTTATGAAAAAGCTGCAAATGTTACTATTACATGTGATGATCCTATCAAGTGGACGATAGACGGTGAATATGGTGGAGAGTATAAGGTTTCAAAAATAAAGAATCTTGAAAAGGCTGTTTCTATCATATTAGATGATAAGACTAATTATATCGTGGATGAAGATGTGATACTTGAGAAGATAGACGAAGAAGTAGTAGAAGGTATTAGAAGAAATAATACTGATATCCTTATTTCGGAAATGAAAGAAGAAAAGTAAATATCTATAAATCTGTATCATAAAGACGAGAACTAAATATGTATATTGACAAGGCATCATTTTCATGGTTGAAATAGGTGCCTTTTTATTTTATAATTTGGAATGTGTGTGCTTTTATACACAAGGATAATTAATGTTGGTTTTTTTGAACCTATTTTAAGATTAAAAGGAGAGTCTTAAGCTATGAGTAACGACAAGTATGTAAGTCCACTTTCAGAGCGATATGCCAGCAAGGAAATGCAGTATATCTTCTCACCTGATATGAAGTTTTCTACATGGAGACGTCTTTGGATAGCTCTTGCTGAAACAGAAAAGGAGCTTGATCTTAAGGGCGAAGACGGTATGCCTCGCATCACTGATGAAATGATCGAGGAGATGAAGTCTCATATCAATGATATTAATTACGAAGTAGCTAAAGAACGTGAAAAATTAGTACGTCATGATGTTATGTCTCATGTATATGCATATGGACAGCAGTGTCCAAAGGCAGCTGGAATCGTTCATCTTGGTGCTACAAGCTGCTACGTTGGCGATAACACTGATATCATCATTATGAAGGAAGCTCTTTTACTTGTTCGTAAGAAACTCCTTAATGTTATAAATGAGCTTTCAAAATTTGCACTTGCAAATAAGGATCTTCCTACACTTGCATTTACACATTTCCAGCCGGCTCAGCCAACAACTGTTGGTAAGCGTGCTACACTCTGGCTCCATGATCTTTGCATGGATTTAGAGGATGTTAATTATATGATCTCACAGTTAAAGCTTCTTGGATGTAAGGGTACAACAGGTACACAGGCATCATTCCTTGAGCTTTTCAATGGAGACCATGAAAAGGTAAAACAGATCGATAAGAAGATTGCTGAAAAGATGGGATTCTCAGATTGCTATCCTGTTTCAGGCCAGACATATACAAGAAAAGTTGATACAAGAGTATTAAATGTTCTTTCAAGTATCGCTCAGTCTGCACATAAATTCTCAAATGATATCAGACTTCTTCAGCATCTGAAGGAAGTTGAAGAGCCATTTGAAAAGAACCAGATTGGTTCATCAGCTATGGCTTATAAGAGAAATCCTATGAGATGTGAACGTATGGCTTCTCTTGCTGACTATGTTATGTGTGACGCTCTTAATCCTGCACTTGTTGCTTCAACTCAGTGGTTTGAGAGAACACTTGATGACTCAGCAAATAAGAGACTTTCAGTTCCGGAAGGATTCCTTGCAATCGATGGTATCCTTGACCTTTACCTTAACGTAGTAGATGGACTTGTAGTTTATGACAAGGTAATCTATAAGAGATTTATGGAAGAGATTCCATTTATGGCTACAGAAAATATCATGATGGATGCTGTTAAGGCTGGCGGAAACCGTCAGGAGCTTCATGAGAAGATCAGACAGTATTCTATGGAAGCGGGGGCAGTAGTAAAGAAGGAAGGTAAGCCAAATGACTTACTTGAGAGGATTGCAGCTGATCCATCATTCCACAGAACTTTAGATGAACTAAAGAGCTTGATGGAGCCTAAACTTTATGTTGGACGTGCTCCGGAGCAGACAGAAGAATTCGTAAATGAATTCATAAAGCCTATCCTTAAAGATCATGAGGATGAACTTGGACTTACAGCTACAATTAATGTATAATCATTATGTGGCGTTTTGGTTATTATATGGCGCTTGAATAAAGCGGCATTTAATCGGTGATATGTATAAGATATGTATCATTTATAAATAAATTATCGCATAAGAAAGGCGGTTAACTATGGTAACAGCAGTAGTTGGTGCAAACTGGGGAGATGAAGGAAAGGGTAAGATTACAGATACTCTTGCAAATGAGGCAGATGTAGTTGTACGTTTCCAGGGTGGTGCAAATGCAGGCCACACAATCGTAAATGAGTATGGAAAGTTTGCTCTTCATACAGTTCCTTCAGGAGCATTTCATAAAAACGTAATGAATATCATGGGTGCAGGGGTTGCATTTGATATTGAGAAATTTATGAATGAAATAGATGGCATAACAGAGAAGGGTGTTCCAATGCCAAACATCCTTATTTCAGACAGAGCACAGGTTATGATGCCTTACCACGTTTTATTTGATACACTTGAAGAAGCACGTCTTGCAGGTAAGTCATTTGGTTCCACAAAGTCTGGTATTGCACCATTCTATTCAGATAAGTATTCAAAGATTGGCTGGCAGCTTCATGAGTTTTATCAGGATGATGAAATTCTTATGGAGAAAATCAATCGTGTTGCAGATATTAAGGATGCTCTTCTTGTAAATCTTTATCATACAGATAAGATTGATAGAGAAGGACTTCTTAACTGGATCAAGACTCAGCGTGAAAGAGTAAAGCCTTATATTGGTGATGTATCTCTTTATATAAATAATGCAATTAAGGAAGGAAAGAATATCCTTCTTGAAGGCCAGCTTGGAACAATGAAGGATCCAGATAATGGAATCTATCCTATGGTTACTTCATCATCACCTCTTGCCGGATTCGCATCAGTTTCATGTGGATTTGCTCCATATGAGATTAAGAAGGTAGTTGTAGTAACTAAGGCTTATTCATCAGCAGTAGGTGCTGGAGAATTCGTATCAGAAATCTTTGGTGAGGAAGCAGAGCTTCTTAGAAACCATGGCGGTGATGGCGGAGAATATGGTGCTACAACAGGTCGTCCAAGACGTGTAGGCTGGTATGACTGCGTTGCATCTAAGTTTGGATGCCGTGTTCAGGGTGCTACAGATGTAGCATTTACAGTAGTTGATGACTTAGGTTATCTTGATGAGATCCCAGTATGTATCGGTTACGAATATAAGGGTGAGATCTTAAAAGAATTCCCTGTAACATCAATCTTAAAGGATTGTAAGCCGGTTTATAAGGTATTCCCAGGTTGGAAGTGTGATATCCGTGGTATCAGGAATTATGATGAACTTCCAGAGAAGTGCCGTGATTATATTGAATTCATTGAACAGGAGATTGGATTCCCAATCACTATCGTTTCAAATGGTCCTGCAAGAGATGATATTATTTACAGAAATAAATAATCGTTTTAAAATGATAGAGGACGCTTTCTTTAGCGCCCTCTATATTTTTTATAATAAAAACGAAACTTAGGCAGCGGGTTATCATAAATCTATTTAAAGGAAAGGCGGCAACATGGCAAAAAATACTAAGAAAGAATTAAGAAATGAAGTGCTGTATTCCATTTTCGTAAGGAATTACAGTGAAGAGGGAACATTTGAAGGGGTAAGGCGTGATCTGAAGAGGATAAAGGACCTTGGGGTTGATATAATCTGGCTTATGCCTATTCATCCAACTGGAGAAAAGAATAGAAAAGGAAGTCTTGGATCTCCGTATGCTATAAAGGATTATAGGGCTATCAATCCAGAATTCGGAACATTGGAGGATTTTAAGAGGCTTGTGGATGATATACATGCTCTTGGTATGAAATGTATCATTGATGTGGTTTATAATCATACATCTCCTGATTCTGTGCTTTCTATAGAACATCCTGAGTGGTTCTATCATAAGAAGGATGGATCATTTGGCAACAGAGTTGGTGACTGGTGGGATGTTATAGATTTAGATTACGGAAATGAGGCTCTTTGGGATTATCAGATAGAGACCCTTAAATACTGGGCTTCTATTGTTGACGGATTTAGATGTGATGTGGCATCTCTCGTTCCTATTGAATTCTGGAAAAGGGCAAGAAAAGAAGTGGCTGTGGTTTGCCCAGACGCGCTTTGGCTTGCAGAATCTGTTGAAATGGGATTTATCAACTATTTAAGAAGTATAAATATCGATAGTTCATCGGATTCGCAGATCTTTTCGGCTTTTGATATCAGCTATGATTATGACATTTTTGAATATGAAGAAGGATATCTTACAGGAAAAAACAGCCTTTCTGATTATCTTAAAATGGTAAATCTTCAGGAAGGAATATATCCTGATAACTATGATAAACTTAGATTTATAGAGAATCATGACAGGGCAAGGGCGCATTTTCTGATAAAGGATGAGAAGGCGCTTGATAACTGGACTGCTTTTACCTATTTCCAGAAGGGTACTACAATGCTTTATGCGGGCCAGGAAAAGGCGGTGTCACATACGCCTACACTATTCGATAAAGACCCTGTTAAATGGACAGGAAATGGTTCAGGTGGATCTGACCTTGATCTTACTCCTTTAATGCAGAAGCTTTATAATATTAAAAAGGACCCGGTATTTACTGACAGTAATTACAAGGTTTTAGAGGTGGCAGAAGATACTGTACTTGCTTTTCATGAAGAAAGAAAGAAGTACCCTGAGTATGATAAGTCTTTAAAGAAGATAGTTGGCATATTTAGTTTAAAAGGAAAAGAGAATGTTTTCTGTGTTGACGGAAATATAATCCCGGATGGAATATATAAGAATCTACTTGATGGAAGTGATTTTGAGGTATTCCAGGGGAAGACGGCTTCGACAGGCAGACCAGTTATAATTAAAGTGAATTAAAAATAGTAAGTTGATTAAATAATAAGAAAATATTCTAAAGATAAGCTGATTTTGGAAACTGAAAAAGTTATTTAGTTTATTTTTAGAAAAAGCATCGCATAAAAGCATGGGTTTATGCGGTGCTTTTTTGATGAAACATAATAATAAGAAAAAACTTTAAAAAAAATTCAAAAAAGTGGTTGACGTATCCGTTTTAGGGTGTTATTATAAACAAGCTGTCAGCGATGAGGGCAAACAACGAAAGCCTTCAAAGCCCAGTAAAATC
>CADANF010000012.1 GCA_902789175.1 uncultured Lachnospiraceae bacterium | reverse complement strand
GCGCCGACTTCTGTTGTACAAGCAGAATCGGAATACAGCTTCACAGCGTCCGCGTTCGTTCCGCCGACGCTCCACTTGACCGTCTTGTCTGAGGCACCAGCTGGCTCAACAGTCGCAGTGAAAGCGACGCTGCCGCCCACGTCGATGGTCTGCGCCGTATTGGGGTTGAGTGTTACGCCCGTGACGGCGACGGAGGCATCCTGCGTTATGTAAACATTTGGATTTCCGTCCCAATCAAACATATTCTGATAACCGCCCAAAATCTTGCAGTTTGGTCCAGCGGTGAAATGATAAACGTCGTCTTTATATAAACTCCCCGACGGCTTGGTATAAACCACCTCGCCATTCATATAAATATTCATGACACCCGTATGCCATGTGTACGTCACCGTCATATAATTGGTAGCCCCACTCATTGTCATCCATATTCTCAAGCATATCCATTATGTATATAGTAAGATTATTTGCCGCATACGCTGTTAAATTCATGCCGGGGAGCATCCCCAACAGCATTACCAATGTGAGGGCAATGCTCAAAATTCTCTTTGTCTTCATATACTAATCTCCTTTTGATGGTTATTTTACTTAAAATGTCAGATTCATTCTGACTCCACGGAGTGGATAGTGGTTATTCATCGAAAACTGGTCTTAAATTGGTAATATGCTGCGCCTCACTACACTCTTTGTAGTGATATTTCGTGCTGAAGTACCAGTCATCATCTTTAAGATAACCCATAGTTACAAACTTCTCATCGATATGTATTTCAAAATGAAAGTCAGGTCTGTGGTTATAATCCCTATCGAGATTATAAACTACAAATTTTTTATTGCTTTCATTTGAATCAGAAGATTCTATCTTTTCAAGTGTTTTGCCGAGTTGAATATAATTATTTACGAGGTCTTCATAGTCATATGAAGAATCCTTTTTAGAGTCATGATTTGTTAGCATTTTAGTGATGAAAGCTGCCGTGTCATCCATATCAGGAAAAATATCAGGGTCATAATTACAAAAGGTATTAAGAATGGCCACCATACGCAAATAGATTTCATAGGTTGCAGATACCACATGCTTTTTTTCCTCTTCTGTAAGCTGCGAGAATGCAGCATCTTCAGTTATTTCATTGTAGCTAACCTCATAAAACTTATGGATAGTATTACCTGTATCATTAAGCTCCATGCGCTCCCATGTAAAATACCACAAATCCTTGCGTCCATATTTATCTTTTTTGACAAATTCGTTGATATCTTTCAATCTAAGCCTATCGCTGGTAACATTTGTGATACAATAGTCTATCGGACCTTGATACGGCGCATGAGCAAGTTTAAAATTACTGATTTTTCCAACACTTTTTGTAGATGTGACGATAATTTCCATGATATACTTCCTCCTATTCTGTGCCGCACGCGGCGGCATGGTTTACATGGTTGTGTAGGATTTCGCCGGATCGCGCAGGTTTTGGAACACCGCCGCCAGCGACTCTGACCTCCAGAGTTTTGGGAGGAAGCCGCTAATCTGGAGATCAGATATTTCGTGGGCGACCTCCCACTCGCCGCAAACGCTGACGAAGATGATGCTGACGCGGGGGTTGATCTCCTTCACCGCTTTTGCCAGCCGGATGCCGCCGAGCCGCTCCGTCCAAAGCTCGATTTCAGTCAGCACCACGTCGCAGCCCTCGGCCTCGGCAAAGGCCAGGGCTTGATCGGGATGATCTTCATGCCTTCCCCACACGCCGTCAAGCGCAACAAAACCGCCGAACCTGACAGGGTATACTTACCCCGTCAGAATCCGACGGTTATCCATCACGAATGTAGTATTCAGTTTCAAGCATCTCTCTGCCGCAAGGCGCAAAAAGGTCGCAGTTAGCCCATGCTCTGCTCTGCTCTGCTCTGCTCTGCTCTGCTCTGAGGAGCGTAGGTCTATTCCGCATGTCAAGCCCCCTTTCAATTTTTTTCTTATTAATTCTGCTACTCTAAATCTTGTAAATTAATCAAAGTTTCACAAAAATCACAATACAAGTGTATCAAATTTTAGGCAATTTTTCAATGAATTGTACTGTGATTTTTTTATGATTTACACACTTTCCTCTGCCTTTGAAAAGAACCGCTTTAATTCCATAATAGGAATAGGTTTAGAATACTTATATCCCTGCAGATATGAGGCTGACATATCAATACACTTCTTTTCATCTTCCTCATTTTCAACGCCCTCATATAATACAGAATAGTCAAGTCCCGAAAACATACTGGCCATACTTTCAACCATCTTTTCCGCTCTTAAATCACTGCCACTCGCAAGTACCAGAGACCTGTCAAACTTGATGATATCAAAAGGAAGTTCCATGATTCTCTCCATATTTGAATATCCCTGTCTTCTTAAAATCATAGCTAATTATCTCTCTTTTAATCCACTCCATTAACACATCCACTATATACTCCTGCTCTTTCTTATTTAATTTTTTCCCTGCAGGGATATTATGCCATTTTTCAAGGCAGGATCTGCAGCAACAGGCTGTGGCATGCTGTGCCTTAAATACAGGATGCCCCTTCATCGGTGTCTGCTTTCCATCATTTTCAGGATTCTCAGAAGAAAGCCTTTTTTCAACAAAATCCGCTGCATGACTTTTTATAAGTTCTATCCCCTTATCCTCTATATAGTTTCTATCGCTTTCCGACAAATGAAACCTGCTTCGGAATGTGGATTTACTTAATCTTAAAAATAATGCATCTCTATCAGGAAGCTGGTAAGAAATATTTTCTGCCATGCCCATCCCCGGAACATAGCTATATCCTGATTGTCTGGCCTGACTCATCTGATATTTACGATCAACATGATACGTTTTTCCATCCATCAAGAATACAGCCCCGGTCTGTTTAAATGTAAATGGCACCTGTTTTCTTACACACTCTCTTCTTACTTCTTTGATCCAGTTGAAATCCAAAGGCCTTGCATTATTTCCTGATTCTCCTCCACAGGTAACATGCTCTATCTTTCCGGATCCCAGATACTCTTCTATATTTATTTCTTCAAGCATTGGCTCTGAAATGATTTCTTTATGTTTTATGGGAAGCTTTAGAAATATCGGAAGTCTATAGTCAGCTCTGTCCTGATTTTCGCAGGTACAGGAAATAGTAACATTTTCCCAGCCATCCCCCCAGTCAAATGGGACGCATTCCATAAAACGATGGATTCTTTTTGTAATGATATGAAAATGAAGATCCTGCCTCACTCTGATCATATCCCAGCAATCCTGCCTCCATAAGTCAGCTTCCTCTATAAAAAAATCCGAGGTCATACAAGTAAAGACCACACCATCTTCTGGTGTGATCTTATACTTTTTCTCCCTGTTTTTCTTAAGAGGCAGAGAAAAATCATTTGTTTTTGTGATGATTGAAGCATCCTTACCTATGCTCTCGTCCCGTCTGTAAACATAACAGTTCATGCATCCGGGACTTATCTTAAGGCAGCCATGCCAGGGGTTCCAGATTGTCATAGTATTTAATCTCCAAATGATTAATCAGCTTACTTAAAGCTCTCAACTAAAAAACTTGCAATTATGCTAATTCCTTATTTAACTTCTCAATCTCATCTATGATTCCACCGATATAATCAATAGTATCAAGTAAAGCTGCATCTGTAGTCACATCAACTCCTGCCATTCTGGCAAATTCTACAGGAGTTACTGTAGCACCTGCAGCAAGAGTCTTCTTCCAGTCATCAACAGCAGGCTGACCTTCTTTTCTTATTCTCTTCATTACCTCTGTTGCAACTGTAAGGCTGGCGCTGTAGCTGTAAGAATAAAGTCCCATGTAATAATGTGGCTGGCGCATCCAGGTAAGCTCGCATCCGTCAGTAAGTTCGATCTCATCGCCCCAGAATTTCTTTAATACATTTTTGTAGATTTCATTTAAGGTGTCAGCAGGAACTCCTTCACCCTTATCAACTAATTTATAGACTTCTCTCTGGTAAGCCGCCTCAAGAAGGTGAGTTACAAAATTGTGATAATAAGTATTTGAGATCTGTGCTGAAAGTACCCATCTTAAGAAACGCTTATCATCCTTATACTTTTCTTTTAAATACTCTGCCATGAAAAGTTCATTTATTGTTGATGGAGCTTCTACTACATACTGTGAAACGTCTACGTCAAAGGCGCTGCAGGATGCATTGCAGGCTTTAAAATGCCCCGCATGTCCAAGTTCATGAGCTAATGTAAATACATCACTCATTCTGTCATTCCATGAAAGAAGGATATATGAACCCTTCTGATATGGGCTGGCACAGAATCCACCTGTAGATTTTCCGATATTCTGAGCGAAGTCGATCCATCTTTCTCTATAAGCTTCCTCTAACATTTCTAAGTATTTAGATCCCATGATTTTAAGACCATCTAAGATATATTTTTTTGATTCTTCAATAGTTACCTTAGGGTCATATTCCGGATCCAAAGCTATCTTTAAATCTGCATATGTCATCTTATCAAGTCCATTTGCTTCCTTAAGAAGACGGGCATATTTTCTCATATGAGGCGCCAGCTTTTCCATGATAAGGTCGATCTGTCTATCATACATTTCTCTTGTAACTTTCTGCCCGAAAAGAAGATAGTCAAATACGCTGTCAAATTTACGAAGCTCAGAATTGATCTTTTCTGTACGAACATGCGCTCCATATACTGTTGCTGTGGTATACATATATTCTCTTAACTTCTCAGAAAATGCTTTAAATGCAGCGCGGCGTACCTCTGTATCTTTCTCATATTCATAGTTATCTTCAAATAAAGAATATCCAAGAGGATACTTTTTGCCGTTAACTTCAAAGTCATCAAAATGCATATCAGCTAACTTGCTTGTCTCATAGATATTATAAGGCGCCCGAAATGCCTCTCTTAACGCCTCCATAGCAGCTTCTGTTTCAGGACTGAGACGATGAGGTTTCTCACGCTCTATATTCTGGAGGTGACATTTACCAACAGTTGCTGTCTTTATTGCCTCATTTATCAACATTTCCGGGGCGTCTGCCAACTCACTGTCGATAAACGAAAGTCTGCTGTTAGCCATTGCAAATGTAGACATGACAAGTGCTTCTTCTTTCTTTGCTTCGCCATTTGTATAGTCTACAGCTACATTTAAATTCGTATAATTAATAAGATGCTCAGCCATAATGAGCCACTGGTTGTATTTTTCAAGGCATTCATTAATTTTATCGGCATCGGTAAGCTTCCCCTTATAATCTGCCTCTATCTCATCTGTAAGCTTTTTAAACTTTTCTAAATTTACTTTTAAATCCTCTGAATCCTTGAAGATTCGGGAAGTGTCCCATTTTAATTCCTCTGGGATCTCATTTCTTTTCTTAAGTGTTTCTGCCATGGTTTTTAGTCTCCTTGTCACTTGTATTTTTTGTGGTTCTTGTTTTTTATTTGTGTGTTGGCTATTTTGTCAGCTAGTATAACGTTCGCAAAATAACTCGACGAATGCGACGAATGCTTGCCCGAGAGTGCTGCTCCAAAAACGCAGGCGTAGCGGGCTACGCTGAGGATTTTTGAGGCGTGCTATCAAGCATTCGGTCCAGTTATTTAAGTGACGTTATACTAGTTATGATATTGTCACATATTTGCTTGCGGATGGTTATTCGTCTTTTGTTTTATATATATCACATTCAGCCACATTTCATTTTCTCTTCTCGGTCTTACGTCCTTAGATTTCCACTTTTCTACTTCATTAAGTTCCGGGAAATGTTCCATAAATCCAGCAAGACTTTCAAAGGTAAAATCTGTAAAATATCTTTCATTTCGCTCTCCCTCAAACTCACCGTATTTAAAGGATACATAGATATAACCACCAGGCTTTAGCGCCTTTATCATCTTATTAAATACTATTTTCAGCTTTTCTTTGGGGAGATGAAGAATCGATGCGCAGGCCCAGATACCGTCATACTTTTCTGTTTCACTCAGCTCTTCAAAAAGCATCTGTCTTACCTTTATCCCGGTATTTCTGCTGGCTATCACACAAAGTTCTTTTGAGCCGTCTGTTGCATCCACCTTAAAACCTTTATCTATAAAGGCTTTGGTATCTCTTCCTGCTCCACAGCCAAAATCAAGGATATATGCCTTGTCAGGTAGCAATGACATAAATTTCATCTGAACCTGATCAAATTCCACATTCAATGTGTTCTCAGCAAACTGCGATGCATTTTTATCATAAAAATCAAGAGTGTTTATCATTTTACTTTCCTACATTTTCCTTCTTTTACATGCATAGAGTGAACCCCTCGGCAACTCTATTCATCCTACGTGCTGATCTTTCACTCCGTAAAATGGCCCCTAGGGGACAGTCTCCTGGGTACATTTTCTATCTTAGTACATTTTTTTCTTTTTGTCGTCTGTTTATTTACAAAAGAAAATGGAATTGTTTTTTTAGGTTTTAACATCTGGTCAAATACAACATGTTCTCTTTTTTTCTTTCCCATAGCCTCTCCATTTTTCCAGCTTATTTTGATGTATGTATATTTGCTTTATTGTGCTAGTATAACGTTCGCGTAGGCGTAGCGGGCTACGCTGAGGATTTTTGAGGCGTGCTATCGATGTAAGCAGGCAAGCATTCGGTCCAGTTATTTAAGTGACGTTATACTAGATTACGCCAGCCTTGTAGTTATAGACAGGCTTTATAATCTTATCAATCCTTACGGTATCCCTGATCACCTTTGCTATATCATCTATCTTTCTATATGCAAATGGGCTTTCGTCCAGTGTATCCTTATTAATACAGATTGAATGAATACCTTCCATTGCCTTTTTAAACTCTGATACTGTGTGATGCTCTGCTACTTCTGATCTGCGGTAGATTCTTCCTGCTCCGTGTGGCGCAGAATAATTCCATTCAGGATTTCCAAGTCCCGTTCCAAGTATTATCCCGTCACGCATATTGATAGGAATTATAACTCTCTCACCATCTTTTGCGCTGATGGCACCTTTTCTTAAGAGCGGATCATTTCCAGAAAAATCCACATAATTATGGACTACGCAAAAACTGTCCTCAACCTTCCATTTCATCCCCTTTACAATGGATTCAATGATAGCTTCCCTGTTGATACGGGCGAAGTCCTGGATTATCTCTAGATCATGAAGGTAGTCCTCCATAAGTTCTCCCGTAAGGCTGGTCATTTCATAAGAAGCATAACCCTGCTTTTTTCTTTGCATTTCCTTTTGTCCGGCACGAAGATAATACTCTGCAACTTCTATCCCTAAGTGCCTGCTTCCTGAATGAACTGTCAGATAATAATTTCCTTCCTCGTCTTTATCCACTTCAATAAAATGATTCCCGCCCCCTAGAGTTCCTATGCTCAGCTTTGCTTTCGCTTTGCTTATAGATTTTGCAGACTTAAGTTTCGAAAGGTCGATCCTATCTGCAAATTTATGCTCTTTTCTTTGTATCGCAGAGCCCACGGGAACATTTTCCCTGATAACACTGTCAAGCTGCTGAAACTGAAGGGCCTTTGTCTTTATCTTTGCAATAGTCATTCCACAGCCGATATCAACTCCCACAAGGCTTGGGAGTATTACATCTTTCACAGTCATTGTAAGACCTATGGTTCCGACTTTTCCTGGGTGGACATCCGGCATAACGCGGATCCTAGAGCCTTGTGCAACCGGATTATCGCATATCATCTGCAGCTGTTTTCTTGCATATTCATCAAGGGAATATAGCTCATTTTCAACTGTATAAACTTTTGCATTAGTATATTTTCCATATATTGTAATCATATCTTGTTTTTCTCACTTTTCTTTTATTAATAATACTTGTCATGCCTGTCCTTATCTTTTTGTCTTTTTGCCTTAAATGACTCTTTTATTTTTTTAGTCTTTCGCGGCTGATATTTAGGGCAGTTCTTACATTTCTTTAGATTTACTTTTACAAATCCTTTTTCGCAATCTGCATCCATACAAATGTAATAAATGCAGGGTTCTGATCTATCTTTCATAATGATTCTTCTTTCTTTTTTATTACCGGGGAGTAATGATTCTTTAGGAATCATTACTTCTTTGCCTTTTCTCCTGATGTGTATGATTTCTTGTTTTTTCTTTGGTGTATGCCCCGGTGTATGATTTTAGGCATACAAAAAACACCCCTGGCGTGATTTTTAACCACGCAAAGAGGTGTCAGTCATCTCAATCAATATTAAAATAAAATCCCTTTAACTATTTCACGTTAATACTTAAGGACAACTGCTGCCTCTAACTCTGTTATTAAGTTATTTCGATTAATAATAATAAACATGTTGTCCTCCTTTTCATTCTGGATCAATAGTTACAAGAGACTCGTGCATGTCTCATTCCATAGCTGAATATATTATAAATAATTAAATCTGTCAACAACTGGCATCATTAGTTAACATAAAAATGAGCCATAGCCCCCGGGACTATGGCTCATTTTTATGTTAACCTAGTTTTCCAGGTCTACATAGTATTTATCTTCTTTTTCTGGATCCAAGTAGATTCTTATTGAATCTCCAGGGTTGTATCTTCCTGATGGATTATCGGAAAGCAGCTGGCTCTTATATTTCTTTACGATCCCGCTGGATGGATCTGTATAACTGCAGATAATAACATATGGGTGAGAGCCATTTACCTCTATAAACATTTCCTGTTCGATGGAATCAACCACGCCGTATATCAGTCTTCCTGTTTCCCTAAGTTTCTTTCTTCCGTCGCCCTTAAGTCCTGCAATAAGAAGGATCACTCCCACTGTTCCAAAGACTACGCCAAAGATAACTGGTAAGATAATATATAAAACCTCACCTTTTACTCTTACATTACGAGGTTTCTCTGGATTAACAAGAAGAGTTATCTCATCCCCTTCATTCATTGAGGATGAAAAATAATTAAGCCTTACATCATTATATTCTTTTCCGTCAAATTCAAATGATACAAAAGCGCTTCCATGTCTTTCCCCGTCTGAGTCTCTGCTATATGAGATGTCAGTGATCACCGCCGTTACTTCCTTTGCTGTTTTATTGAACTTATTTACATTTACGCAAAGTATAGCAAGCACGATAAAAGATATAGCACCTAGCGCTGTAAAAATACCTCCAATAAGTTTTAATACTGATGATGGTTTATTCATATCACCTATTTCTCCTTCTCAAGTCGTAATTTCAATTTATAATGGTAAATCCTATAGTTAACATAAAAATGGACCACTGCCCCCGGGACCTAGGTCCATTTTTATGTTAACTTGTTGATTGAATGATAATTTAGAGCTGCAAGTGTGGTATATAAGGCTATTATTATAAGTGCTCCGATATTCGCATTAAGGTAATAGCAAAATGCGCCGTATCCAGCTACAAGTGCCATTGTAGCAAACATATTAGGCAGAATATATACTGTAACTGCGGCGCTCTGCTTCACAACCTGTATCTCATTATCCCATTCATAATTCACATGTTTGAGTCCGCATCTTAGTCCATAAATACTAGAAAAAAACACCATGGATTTGATCATCAGTAATCCAAGGATACATTCTACAAATGTTACCTTCAACGAGATAAGCCCCGTAATTACAGCAAACAAACCCGGAAGAAGATTCATATATAAGTTAAAAAGTATCTTGCCTTTATATATATCTTTTTTCTCTATTGGAAGGCTCTGTAAGATCCAGCTGCTCTTTCCTTCAAGCGATGGACTCGGCGCTGTGCTAGGTACCATTCCTACGAAAAAGTATACAATCACAGGCCATACCAGCTTAAATGGACTTATATCAAACGGCTCTCCTTTAGCCATAAGGTTTATCAATTTCTCAATTCCAATAAATGGAATCACGCAACCCACTAAAATACTCAGAACAAATCCCATTCCAATATTAACAGCACAGGTAGTAGATCCTGTGATCCTTTTAAATTCATTAAAACAAATGCTGTTAATGATATTTTTCTTTTTATAATTCGCGGATACATTTACATTTTTACGCTTTTTTCCGGCATTTTCAAGCAGAGAATTTATCTTTCTGTAATTTATGCTGATAAGATTAACACTGGCAATATAAATTATTAATGATACTACGATGAGAAGCAGCACTGCTTTAATATCATGCTTATTTACAGCCTCGCTGAACCATTTATTTGTAAAAAATAATTTAGATAAATTATCGATCTGGCTCACTGCCTGTCCCAGCATTTTCTTACTATTATCGCTTTTAAAAACAAACTCCAGGACATTTCCCAGGAAGAATAAAGGAATAGTAACAAGAAATGTAAGGATTATCTGTATCATTTTTTTATGTTTTACTCTGGCTCCGACATTTGCCACAATAACTCCCAGCAAAGCCGCAACGACTGTAGGAAAAAGCGGGATAAAAAATGTAAGGCCCATCCAGATTAAAAATGTTGTAAGGCTTGGCTTCACTGCACCGATATAGCCCAAAAGTATTGAAAATGACATCAATAATTCAAAAGGCAAAAGATCAATATACATGATGAAGAATCGCGCCGAAACAATAGCCTTTACTGAAAATGGTAAAGACATCAGCATATCATACTCTTTAAAAGAATAGAGATATCCATTTGCCTTAAATATGGTGAAAATAAGCGCCATGGTGCTGATAGCTGCTGCGACCATGGAAGGAACATTTTCCGTAAGCCCTATCTTTGTAAGGCCGAATCCCGTAAATATTCCGCTGAAAAAAAGATATAAAGACAGAAGAAAATATCCTGCGAAAGCTGTCTTTACTGATCTTATTTTGTTTTTATCCTTCGAATTCTTCAGGACATTTATTTTGCTTGAAGAAATATACATTGTCCTGAGAAGCACCAAGCTATTTGTTTTCATCTAAGGCCTCCAAAAATACATCTTCAAGGGACTGTCCATCTTTAAGAAGATCTTCAATACTGCCATTTGCAATGATCTTTCCCTTTTTAATTATGGCAATCTTATTGCATAATTTTTCTGCCACATCTAAAACGTGGGTTGAGAAAAATACCGCACTGCCTTTTTTACACATATCATGCATTATCTCTTTAAGGATAAATGCTGCCTTTGGATCAAGCCCTACAAATGGCTCGTCCAAAACAAGAAGACGTGGCTCATGAATTAGCGCTGAAATTATCGCCACCTTCTGCTTCATACCATGTGAGTATGAGCTGATTGTCTCAGCAAGGGCCTCTGTTATTTCAAAACGTGCGGCATAATCCTCTATCCTTTTCTTTCTATCTTCCTCGCTTACATTAAATGCATCTGCGATAAAATTAAGATACTGCAGACCTGTGAGATTCTCATAAAGATCCGGATTATCAGGAATATAAGCTGTTACTCTTTTACATAGAAGGGCCTCTTTCTTAACGTCATGGCCATCAATTTTTATATTTCCTTCGTCGTAATCAAGAACTCCAACAACAGCACGAATTGTGGTACTCTTTCCGGCGCCGTTATGGCCTATAAATCCAAAGATATCTCCGCTTTCAACTGAAAGGCTCACATTATCACATGCTGTATTTTCTTTATTATATTTTTTTGTAAAACCATTAATTTCTAATATACTCATAACCCGTTATCTCCAATATCTATATTATTTACTTTACTGTCCCCTCACCACCTGGTTAACATAAAAATGAGCCACTGCCCCCGGGACCTAGGTCCACTTTTATTGTCAACCTGTTGTGGGTGTAGTCAGCTGTGATGCTGCCGCCCATTCTTTCCACAAGTGTTCTTGCTATTGAAAGCCCAAGTCCAGTGGAATTTCTGGCGGATTCTACTGTATAGAATCTATCGAAAAGCTGCTCCACCTGAACCTGGGTAAGACCTTTAGCTTCATTTGAAAATGTTATCTCCCCCTTCGAAGAAAGAACGATCTCCAAATCTCCATCACTATATTTAACTGCATTATTTAATAAATTTGAAAAAATCCTGGCCAGATCAGTCTTGCTGCCTTTTCTTATAATACTTACATCCGTAATATCAATTTTCGGCGTAATATTATTCTGACTAAGCACCGGATAAAAACTGCTGATACTTTCCTGCAGGATCTGGTTAACGTATACATCCTCTTTCGCAGTTTCATTTTCCTCGGAAACGATAACCGAATAGCGGAACAATTCTTCCGTAAGCAGCTTCATTGCTTCAGTTCGGTCCTCAATGGATGCAATATATTCCCTTATCTCAGCAATATCCTCAGTCTTTTTTATCATATAGAGATTTCCGGCAATGGCAGTAAGTGGCGTGCGAAGATCATGGGAAATATTTGTAACTGCGTTTTTAAGTTCAGTATTTCCCTGATAATATTGCAAATGTTCCTTCCTAAGGACAGTGAGCTGCTTGTTTATACTATCCGCAAGAAACCTCATATCCTTATCCCTCGAAGGAATATCTATCAGGGTATTGGTATCGGTCTTAAGCCTGTCAGCAAAATCATCCGCTAAAACTCTAGCCGTTTTTTTAAGTGTTATGATCTTAAAAATTGCCGCTATCAGCAAAATGATCAGTAGACCGTAAACCATAAAATTCCTCCCTTAGTAAAACTCTATACAGCTGATTCTCTCTAAATATTAATATCAACCTGCTGATTTTCTCTAAATTTAATTAAAATCTGTCTTTCTAAAATAAAGGTCAGCTATTATAAATACTACTGCAATTTCAAGGATTGTAGCTCCTGCGGCAGGTAAGAATTCAAATGACATTCTCTCAAGAGACTCAGCGACCTCAAGTCCATTTGCGCCTCCCATAAGTGGATTTCCCGGGATATTAAAATACTGAAAATTTAAACATACCACTGAAGGGAAGAAATAAAGGACTGCCTTAGGAATCTCCTCTAAAGTCATTGCTCCAACTCCCATAAGCAGTAATATCTGATTTCCAAGATATATAGCAATGAAGCTCTTTACCCCTTTAAATATGACTGAGAAGAGCTGGGTTATCGTTGTAGAAAGTATTATCTGCAAGCTTGAAAGAACAATTCCTATATAAATCTTATTCCAGCATACATCTCCGGGTGCATCAAGGATTTTCGCCATAACAAGATTTCCTAATGTAAAAACAAGAAAAAGTCCCACTGCAAATACATTTGTAACAAGCCAGTCTGCAATGAAAATGTTACCTCTCTTATGTCCTACAGCCAGCTGATTTCTGATAGTACCATTTGTAAAAAGCGGATAATTAAACACCCCTGTTACGATTCCTATATAAACCGGGAAAAGAAGGGTTGCCATGAAAAATGGCATCTCATAGACCATCATCTTATCCCTCATAAATAAGGCGATAAAAATGCCACCTGCCAGCATAAGTGCTGCTAAAACCTGAAAAATCTTCCATTTTGCAAGGCGAACAAAATAAGCATCTAATAAATTAATCATTTTCAGCACCTCCTATCAGGGAAATGTAATAGCTTTCAAGACTTTCATCATGTTCATTTACAGAAAGCACTTCGCAATTTTCTTTAGCAAGTGCCAGGGTAAGTTCTGTGATACTAGGCTTTGAAAAAATGTCGCAAAGAGAAGAATCTATAACTTTATATTCAAGATTCATTTTATCCAGAACTCTTGTAAGGATTTTTGTGTCTGTTACTGATAATCTTACACATTTTCTGCAGGCATTTTCCAGCTCCTCAGAGCTCATTTCCTTTACAATGCGGCCTTTATCAATAAATCCGTAATGGGTAGCCAGTTTTGAAAGTTCATCCAATATATGTGATGAGATAAGCACCGTGATCTTTTTTTCGCGGTTCAGTTTTAAGATAAGCTCTCTTATCTCAACGATTCCCTGTGGGTCAAGTCCATTTATAGGCTCATCCAGAACCAGAAAATCCGGATTTCCACATAGTGCGATTGCAACACCTAAGCGTTGTCTCATGCCTAAAGAAAAATTTCTTACCTTCTTCTTCCCGGTATTTCCAAGTCCTACAAGATCAAGGTTTTCTTCAATCCCGTCAAAACTTGGAAGTCCTAAGATGCGGTACTGCATTTTAAGGTTATCCTCTGCTGTCATATCAAGGTAAAGCGCCGGTGTTTCGATTACAGCCCCCATTCTTCTCCTTGACTTATTTATATTTTTTTCTTTACTACTAATTCCATACAGCGAAAACTCTCCGGATGTTGGATCCTGCAGTCCTGATATAATTCTGATAAGAGTAGTCTTGCCAGCTCCATTTTTCCCAACAAAACCATAAATGGCTCCCTTAGGCACATTCATTGTGAGGCCGTTTAAAGCCTGAAATTTACGGTATGATTTATGAATATCATTTGTATTAAGAACGTATTCCATTTGAATTATCTCCTTTCCTTTCTGAAAATAGAATAGGACATATTAGTTAAGAAAATGGTTAAGAAAAAAGTAAAGATTTAGTTAAGATTTTGGGGTATTGGTGCGTATAATAGTCAGCATAAATCCAATGCCCCAGATTGAAGAAATGTAATCTTTACCTGTAATATTTTTTATTTTTTTCCTTAGATTATAAACATGGATCTTTAAAGAATCTTCGGTGCAATCCGATGTATCCTGGCTGATCCTGTCAAGGATAGTTAGCTTTGCCACAACCTGCTCTGGATTTGATATAAGAATCTTTAAAATGGCAAACTCCGTACGTGTAAGCTTTTGCTCCTGCCCATTTGCAGTAATTATATGTTTATCTATGTCCAGGGATATCTCCTTATAAGTAAGGGATTTTTTCTCAAGAGACTGCTCATTTATCCTAAGCTGGACTTTAATTCTAGCCAGCAATTCATTCATATCAAATGGCTTTGTAACATAGTCCGCAGCCCCGCCAAGTAAGAGATCCACCTTATTTGTAACGTCAGCTTTGGCACTTACAACAATGACAGGAACATTTTTAATCTGTGGTAATAATTCTTCCCCTGAAAGTCCCGGAAGCATCAGATCAAGAAGGATCAGATCAGGCTTTTCATTTTTTAACACCATCAAGGCTTCCGTCCCTGAAAATGCCTGCGAAACTGTATATCCCTCGACTTTTAATGCTTTTGATACTATGCTGTTTATATGTGGATCATCATCTATGATTAAAATATTAGACATTTTTTAACCTTTCCAAAACTTTACTTGATCATAGCTAAAATTATATCTTTTCTTCCATAATTATGCAATAAAGTGGACCATAGTCCCGGAGGCTATGGTCCACTTTTATGTTAACTAATCTTTAGTTTTTCTTCAATGGAACCCAGATATATACCTTTGAATCCGTTGAACCTTCCTCTGGTGGAAGATATACCTCAATATCATACTCTCCCGCTAAAGAATATTCCTTTAGTGCAGGTAACCACTCTGACCAGATTTTGGTATTAGTATCCTGCAGAGTTCTTAAAGTACATGGGAACTGTGCCCAATAACTTCCTGGGATCACTCTTGTTTCACAGCCTTCTGGAATGTCTTCCCATGGCATGTAAAGATCAGCGATCCAATAATCGAAGTTCTTTCCAACCATATCAATACAAACACCAAATGTTCCCATTATAGGTCTTTTCTCTCCCTGAGCCATCCATTCATTCCAAAACTTTGGTATTTCCTGATAACTGGTATCTGAATTAAAAGTTCTTTTAGTTCCAACAATAGTAAATGGTGCCTTTTCAACAATTCGATAATCTAACATAGATCCACCCTCCATAGTGATTTTAATATGTAGCGGAGCAAAAGATCTTAAGGATGTTCCTGCCTCCTTCGCTTTAGAAGGGGTAACACCGTGAAACCTTTGAAATGCCTTTGCAAAACTATCCGGCGAATCATAACCATATTTAACAGCTATGTCTATCACCTTAACCTCAGACTTTATAAGCGCCTCTGCTGCAAGTGTCATTTTGCGCGCTCTGATATAATCACCTACAGTCATTCCGCATAAAGCTCCGAAGATTCTTTGGTAATAAAATGGCGATAATGCCGCCTTATCCGCAATGTCTTTGATATCAAGATCATTTGTAAGATTTTGTTCTATAAAATCTATTGAATCCTGAAATCCTTCAATCCAGCCCTGCATTCTGCTACTCCTTTTTTGTTTCCTTAATCCTTCAGTAAGTCTTTTGTCATTCACTATACTGTTAGTATATCAATAATAATAATCTGCACCCGACATTATGTGCTCTGATAATCCGAGTCATTTCAGGTTAACATAAAAGTGGGCCACTGCCCCCGGGACCTAGGTCCACTTTTATGTTAACTAGTAGCCTCGTTCTCTGCTTATCACATTTTTTAATGGTTTTCCTTCCACATAATTAACCAGATTCTCGCAGAACATGTCTACATTTATATCTACAGTATAATCTGTTGTCATGTTACCTGCTACATGAGGCGTGATAAGAAGATTCTTAGTATGCCACAATGGACTTTCCTCAGGGAGCGGCTCCTGCATAAAAACATCAAGAGCGGCTCCAGCAAGCCTCTCTTCATTAAGCGCGTCTATAAGTGCTTCTTCATCTATGGCCGACCCTCTTCCAACATTTACAATATAAGCATCATTTGGAAGAAGATTAATTCTTTCTTTTGATAAAATTCCTTTAGTTTCAGGCGTTTCCGGAAGGCTCATAACCAAAAGATCAGTTTCAGGAAGCACCTCATCAAGTCTATCTACCGCAAGCATCCTGTCAAATGACTCTTCCTCTGAAATGCCACTTCTAGATATTCCTACTATACTTTCCGGCTCAAAGGCTTTTATCCTTCTTGCGAAACATTTTCCGATATCGCCCGTTCCAAGGACCGCGATCCTGCTGCCTTTAATATTTCTTTGTAACACCGGGTGCCCCCATTTCCCCTGCAAGGAATCTGCATAAAAAGAAGTCAGTTTACGCATCATCATGATAGAAACCGCCACGATATGTTCCGCAATAGTCACGCCATAAGAACCGGACGAGTTGGTGATAAGCAGATTTTCATTCTTAAACATACCGGGTTTTAACATGAAATCTACTCCCGCTGAAGTAACTGCGGCCCATTTTAGATTCTCGCTATTTCTTATTTCCACAGCCTGAGTCAGATTAAAACCATAGCCATAAACTATGTCTGCATCCAAAAATCCAAAAGGAACTATTTTTGCATTGCTGGTAAATCCAAGCTCAATCCCCAACTTGCCGGCTAGATTCGTGATTTTTTCTTTATGCCTTTCATTTAAAACTTCATCACATACTAATAATTTCATTTTTTATCTTTCATTCCATTTACAATTCCGATTACAAAAGCCACCAGGATCACATGTTGTTTCAGGTTAACATAAAAGTGGACCACTGCCCCCGGGACCTGGGTCCACTTTTATGTTAACTGCCGGAGATTGTTACGCCGCCAACCTGAATATAAGGGATTACTGTGTAACCGCTAAGGATCTGCTCCTTTGATATAGCTTTAACATTGTTAAACATATCAATAAGATTTCCGCTGATCATAGTTTCCTTCACAGCTCCCACTATTTTTCCGTCCTCGATCAGAAAAGCATTTTTAGCAACACCTGAGATTTCGCAGTTTGTGCCAGGATATCCGCAGGAAACCGCTCCTACGATAAGTCCCTTCTTAACCCCCTTTACCATTTCCTCAAAAGAAATGTCACCCGGCTCAACAACAAGACTCATCGAAGTATTAGCTGCACGTTCAATTCCTGTTTTATTAGAAGTGTACTGACTAACTGCAAAACTCTTTAAGATACCATTTTCAATGGCAGTATAATCCTTTGATCTATAGCCATCGCTGGTATGCACTTCAAAATCAACAATCCTGTCATCAAAAGGTTTTGAAGAAATTGTAAGCTTTGGAGACAGTACCTGCTGGCCTAACTTTTCAAGCCATAAACTTGTCTTTTCTAAGACAACTAAATCAGTAATTGTATTTCCTAAAAGGAAGGTAAGCATCTTCTTAGAACAATCCGGAGTAAATATTACATCCCCCTCAAATTTATCTGCTACAGATATTGGATTTATTGAATTCTCTGCATCCGTAAGATCTTTATCGATGCTTCCCAACTCAATAAATGGCTTATCGAGATCCTTTATTGCTGTCTGAGAAAAACTGATTCCGCTGGTTTTTTCTCCATCATTTCCGGCATATTCCAAAGCCAGCTCATAATATCCGTATTCAGTTTCATCTATTGTCCCAAGAGTATTTGCGAAAATGCTGTGCCCCTTTATATGGTTGGCAAACATTTCCATCATTTTTATATTATTATGTCTTTTCTTGATATCTTCTGAAAGCTCAATTGTTCTTTCAATCAGCTTTTCTATATCCGGCTCAGTAATACCAAACTTAAATTTCTCAGGCTCCATTCCAGGTGCGATACAAAAAGCTTCATCTTCATTTCCTGATTCAGCAGTTTTTATCGCATCATCGATTCCATTTCTTATTGATTCGTCGCTGGTATCATTTAATCTGACCTTCCCCTCTTTATTATCCTTTATAACTTTAATACTAATATTATTATCAAATAATGTTCTAAGAAGAGTGAGCTTTCCATCCTTTATTGTGACTTCGTGCTGCTCGGTAAATGACACATTTACATCGCCTTTTACCCCTTCCTTACTTTTTAGATAATCTATTGCATTTCTGGAAATTTCACTGATTGCCGCCATTTTATCTTCCTCCTATCATAATCTCGCACTTAATAGCAGGTCCACCCATGGATACAGGCATCATTTGCTTTTTGCCGCAGGTACCGGCTGCCGACCAGGTTACAGAGTCTGAAACCATATCGACTGTCTTAAGCATATCAAATGCTACTCCTGAAACTGTTGTATCTAAAATGGCTCTGCCCAGCTTGCCCTTCTTTATCTCGTATCCCATGGTAACGCCGAACATGAATTCCCCAGTAAGATCCGCCTGTCCATTTCCTGATGCAAGAAGATAATATCCATCATCCACGGAAGCGATCATATCCTCTAATTTATCTTTTCCCGGAAGAACTGTAGTATTTCTCATTCTGATGAGAGGTTCATCAGAAAATGCATATCCTCTGGCATTTCCACATGCAGCTACTCCAAAATGATCCGCACTTTCACGGTCATGCATGTACCCCTTAAGGATTCCATTTTCCACAAGGACAGCGTCTCTTGCTTCAACGCCTTCATCGTCAATATATACAGGAAGAGGTGCTTCCTTTCCAAAGGCTTCGCTTGCATAATCCACAATGCTTACCAGATCTGAAGCCACGCGCTTACCTAAGTAAGGCCCTGCAACGGAACCCCCCAGAACTAAATCTGCTTCAACAGTATGTCCTACTGCTTCATGGGCTATCATTCCTGCTATGCTAGGATCAAGTATTACAGACTTAACTCCCGCATCGGCATAAACTCCTTCTGCCTTATCGCATAATTCTTTATACTGCTTATCAATTTTTTCGAACATCTCGCTAAGATCAGCGAAATTATCCTCTATATTTCCACAACCACTAAATGACTTTGTTCGTTCAACCGGATTATTGTCCTTTGACATCTTAGTCATAATTACATAAATGGTACATCTTGGATAAGCCACATGGCCATCGTTTGCATCGCTTGTAACTATTATCTTTTCCATTGTATCTTCTCTATATACAACGGTTCTGCTGACTAAATCTGTATAAGTCTTTTCAATATATGCATCAATCTCTTTGCAAAGATCTATCAGTCTTTTCTGCTCAAAATCAATGATCATTCTTTTTGATCTGATATAGTTTCCAGCTTTGACCTTACTAAATACCTTATTTTCATTATTGTATCTTGCAAGATATTTAGCATTTTCTGTGGCAGCCTTAATAGTCTTAATGGCTGCATCATCTGAATACTCTGCATTAGATGCAAAACCATATGAACCATTTAAAGAAACCCTTGCGCAAATTCCTCTCTCAGAAGAACGTTCATTTTGAACAAGATTTCCATTCTGGAGCACTATGAGTCTCCTTCTGTTCTCCTGCCCTCTTAAAACGGAAGTCATCCCCGCCTCAAAAAGGTCCTTATGTTTTTGTAAAATGTCTTCTAGCATCTTCTTCCTCCTTTTATTTTTTCATACCTAAAAAATGAGCCACACTCTCCTGGACTATGGCTCATTTTTATGTTAACCAAGTTTATTTATTCTTCTGTCGGTGGCATCTTCTTATAAAGTATCAGTTTCTTTATTGCTTTGTATAAGAAAAATACCGCTAAAACTGCAAACATTATATATGTGCTCTTTCTCTCATGAGATGGAACAGCCTGTTTGTCATACTCTTCTTTTGTCAGCTTTCCGGATTTAACTGAATTAGCATCCAGATCCTTGCATAATTCAATAGTGTCACCCTTCTGATATCCTATAACAGTAACTCCTTCATCCACACTGCCAATAGTCCATCTGACTCTTATCTTATCATCAAAATCTGCAGTATCAGCTTTAAAACCTGCTTCACTTCCATTAAAATGTTTCTTTTCATATTCTTTAAGACTAAGAGGCTGACTGAATGGAACCATATTATCTTTATTTTCTTTTCCCATATTTATTTTCCCCTACATTCTTATCCAAAATATCAATAATATTAGAATCCATTATTTGAATATCCGTTGTTCCAATAACCATTGTTTGACTGTCCAAAATTTGAATATCCGTTGCCCTGATTTCTTCTCACTAATGCTTAAATTTCGTTTTGGCGCTGGATTATAAATTTATTTTGGTCCATTGTATGAACAATTCCATTTAAACATATTTATATAATATACCCATAAGAATTGCAAAATCTGCTTTGTTCATCTTTTCATATGCTTCCTTTTCATATCATATTTATATTGCCAAAGCACTTCCTATTTTAATCTGAATCCCACAAAAAATAAAGCCCGGAGTAAAATATCTGCAATAAATCATGCATTTCACTCCGGGCAAAATTATTTTGCGCATCAATCCAGTTATTTTGCGAACGTTATACTAGAATTTCACCGTTTCCGGTGCGATTATTATTAATACTCTAAAATTCTACCACTTCCGGTGCGCTGGTAAATGATGAAAATGTAGCTGTTGCATTTTTAAAATAAAGCACCTCTGTATTATCATCATCTGCAGAATACATTCCAGAAAGCTCAGGATAAGCATCAAGCATTGACTGCTTTGCTTCTCTTCTTTCATCTGCTTCAAGCTCCCCAGCTACTCTGATCCAGGTGCCATCCTTAAAAGCTGATATTTCAACCTTTGGATTTGCATGGATCTGCTTTGATACATCCTTTACTTTACCCGTCTGGATATATAACTTTCCCTCAAAAATATTAACTGTTCCAAAAGGTCTTACCCTTGGCTGATCCTTATCAACTGTAGCAATGAAATAAGTTCCTGCTTCCTTTAAAAAATTATAAACTCTTTCCATTGAATTATACCTGCTCCTTTCAAAGATCATTCGTTAAAAATCGCTATTTAAATTTTATGACGTTAAAACTATCAGGTCAACCCCAACAAATCCCAATTATCACTGGATCAATTATTCATGTTGACATAAAAATGAGCCACTGCCCCCGGGACCTGGGTCCACTTTTATGTTAACTGTAGGTGAAGGTGCTTAAAAATTGCTTTGCTCTTTCAGTAGAAGGGTTAAGGAAGAACTGCTTTACATCCCTTGATTCCTCTACTATGTCACCTTTGTCAAAAAATACTATTCTGTCGGCTACTGCCTTTGCAAATGTCATCTCGTGGGTCACTATCACCATAGTTGAACCTTCCCGTGCCAGACTAAGCATTGTTTCTAATACTTCATGAACCATTTCAGGATCAAGAGCTGCAGTAACCTCATCAAAAAGCAGCACCTCAGGATTCATGATAAGGGCTCTTACTATCGCAACTCTCTGTTTCTGTCCTCCCGACAGCTGTCTTGGATAATAATCCTTTTTATCCTCAAGACCTACTTTTTTAAGCAGCTCTATAGCTTCCCCTATAACTTCATCCTTCTTTCTTTTTTGAACCTTTATCGGTGCAAGAATAATATTCTCAAGAACTGTCTTGTGGGGGAATAATTCATAGGACTGAAAGACCATTCCAACTTTTTGTCTTAACTTAAATATACTTTTATCCTCCGGATCAACCTTTTCACCATCAATTTCCACTGATCCTGAGTTAATAGATTCAAGTCCATTGATACATCTTAAAAATGTGCTTTTTCCACACCCGGATGGTCCTATGATTACCACAACCTCTCCTTTTTCCACAGAAAGGTTAATATTATTTAATACGGTATTGTCCCCATACTTTTTATTTAAATCTGTTACTTTAACAAGACTGCTCACGTTAAATCTATCCTTTCCAAGTATACCATCAAACACTTCCATAAATGCCCCCCACCAAGTACACCATCAAACACTTCGCCTCATCTCTAGTATAACGTTCGCAAAATAACTGGACTAATGCGCTGAATGCTTGCTCGACGTAGGCGTAGCGGGCTACGCTGAGGATTTTTGAGGCGTGCTATCGATGTAAGCAGGCAAGCATTCGGTCCAGTTATTTAAGTGACGTTATACTAGCTCCATTTTTTCTCCAAATGTGTCGCCAGTCTGCTTATTGGCCAGCATACCAGGAAATATAATAAAAACACTACAGCAAAAATTCCAAAGGCCGCATTAGGTGATGTTCTTCTGTTTGCTTCGATTATCTGCTGTGCCACCTTGAAAACCTCAACTATTCCGATCATCAGCACCAGTGATGTAGTCTTTATCATTCTGGTCACAAGATTTATCGATAAAGGAATCAGTCTTCTTAAAGTCTGTGGCAGGATGATATGATAATAAACCTGAAATGTGCTAAGTCCCAAAGCGTAAGAAGACTCGTATTGGATCTTTGGAATGGAAGTTATCGCACCTCTTACAAGATCCCCCATTTCAATGGTTCCCCAAAAAACAAAAACTATGATAGCAGACATTTCAGCAGAAATATTAATACCAAGAGCTCTTGTACTTCCAAAATAAACAATAAAAAGCAGCACCATCTGAGGGATTATCCTTACTATCTCCAGATAAATGCGAAACACACCTCGAATAATCCTATTTTTAGATGTCATCAGCACTCCACATATAAGCCCCAGCAGGATACTGATGGAAACAGAAATGAGACTTATCCTCACAGATACCCAGAGTCCCTTTAATAGTCTTATGAAATTCACGCCTTTAAAGAGAACATCAAGCCCCAAACTCTGCATATCTAACTTTCCTTTCTATAAATGTTCCAAGTATAGATACCGGGAGCAGCATAATAAGATAAAAAACCACAAGCAACGTAAGACATTCAATTGTCTTTGCATACATTCCTATAAGATCTTTTGCTGTAAACATAAGGTCCATAAGGCTTATTGTAGAAAAAACTGATGTTTCCTTTAAAAGGAAAATGATATTTGCCACGAGGCCTGTAATACTTCTGGTAAATGCCTGAGGTAAGATTATATAAAAGAATACCTGTAACCTTGTCATACCAAGTGACATAGCACTTTCAAACTGAACCTTTTCTACTGCTTCAAGCCCACTTCTAAGGGTCTCTATCATATAAGCTCCGCCCAAAAATCCAAGTCCTGTGATCCCACATTTTTCGGCAGTTATTTTTGTTCCGATCTTTGGAAGGGCAAAGTATATAAAAAATAACTGAACCAAAAGTGGTGTATTTCTAAAAAGCTCAATATAAATGGATATTATCCTTCTTATTATTGGAACTTTAAAATAAATAACAGCAGCTCCTATTATCCCTAATACTAATGAAAGAAGGATTCCTAACCAGCCTATCTTAAGAGTTAACAGGAGCGCTTCATAAAATCTAGGCAGGTATTCTTTTATAGTCTCATAATTCATCTTTTGTACCTTTCCAGGCTCAATTTATTAACTGCACTATCCAGTCTTTAATTCGGCTATGTACCTTTCTGTCCTTAATTTTTTCTACTGCACTTTCCCGCCTTCAACTACAAGTGTATCTTCATAATCTGCACCATATGTATCAAGAAGAGTTGCTTCATAATCTGCATGGAAGAATTTCTCATTTCCTAAATTAACGATCTCGTCGTTAAGCCAGTTAAGAAGAGAATCATTTTCTTTTGTAACCGCCGGTGCGATAGTATCTGCATCCCCGAGTGAAGGAATACCAACTGTAAATCCTTTATTTTCAAGAGAAAAAGCAATAACTTCTGTATTATCATTTGCCCAGGCAGCTGCATTTCCATTTTCAAAAGCTGTCTTTGCTTCTGCGTAAGCATCATACTTCTGAAGCTTGATATCCGGATAATTCTTTTCAAGATATGTCTCTGCAGTTGTACCAGAAATAACAATTATCTGATCATCCTTTGTTACCTCATCAAGGGACTTGATCACTCTTGAATCAGGAGAAATGACACCTAACGCCACATTCATGTAAGGGAGTGCAAAATCAACTTCCTCTGCTCTTTCCTTAGTTACTGTAAAGTTGGCGAGGATGATATCTACTTTTCCAGTCTGAAGGTATTCAATTCTATTTGCCGCTTCAGTTGATACATAATTAACCTTTACATCCAAATCTTTAGCGATCCTCTCTGCAAGATATACATCATATCCAGCATATTCTCCATTTTCATCTACATAACCAAATGGACTCTTATCTGAAAATACTCCGATATTTATAGTTCCGCTTTCTTTAATCTCATCTAAAGTTCTATATACCTTTTTTTCATCATCATTTTTTGTTGCATTTTCTGTTGATGCTGCGCTGGACTGTTTATTTTCTGAATCCTTAACAGCCGTGTTCTTTCCCTGGCATCCAGTAAGTGAAGCTCCTACAAGTGATACTGCAACTGCAAGTCCTAAAAAATTCTTAAAAATACTTTTTTTCATATAAGTTTCCTCTTTTCCTTTTTTTCCTTATTATCATACCGGGCCTTAGGCCTTAGGCCCCTTCTTTACTGCATTATCTGCAAAAAAATACCCGAAAGATCATTTTTCTCCCGGGCAAATGACATTCTATACGAATTTATTTATTCCATCATTCAGCAGAATTTTACAAATTCGGATTTTGGGCGTGAACATCGAAACAAATGCCCGCCAGTCATTATATATGCCCGGGAGTTCTGCATTCGACAGCAACAGTTATTTAATTTAACAATACTTATATTGCGCATATCCACGCCTTCTTTGTTTTTGATGTTGCTAATATTACAACTATCAACCTAGTAAGTCAATAGGTTTAATAACAGTATAAATTTATTACCTGTTATAGGAAAAAACTAAGTCTCATCTGATACCAGCTTACACCGCCATGTTTGGAACCTGAGATTCCTTCATTCTTGAAACCAAATCTTTGATAGAAGGATATAAGTTTTTCTTTACAAGTAAGAACCAGACCTTTTCTGTTTTCCTCCCTTGCTATTTCTATAAATCTCTCCAAAACCTGAGATGCAATACCTTTTCCCTGAAAATCCGGGTCCGTTTCAACTCCAAAGATCATCTGCCAGCATCCATTTTCATTATGAAAGGACACATCCTCATACATTTCATCTTTCAGATCTTTATCATCTGTCACTAAACCATCCACAAGCCCTACTATCTTTCCTTCATATTCAGCACAAAGAAAATGATTCCCGTATGCTCCGATCCTATCTATAAAAGCCTTAAGATCCGCTGCTTCTGTCTTTGGAAAACATTTTCTTTCCAATTCTGCAACTTCTTTTGCATCTTCTAAAGTTATATTTCTTAATATTATTTCCAATTTCTCATGTCCCATCTTTTTTATACTTTACCTCTCTCATATAGATCCGTTCTCTTACTATATCTATAAGCTCTTTTTACATCCCTCACTGTCTGAGCGACTGTTTTTTATCAATTCTCTCATAATAAAAAGTAATCTTATCTAATGCTTCCTCTATAGTACATTCCACATCAAATACAGATATCGCCTTCTTCTCAAATTGTTTCTGAGCCTGAAAACCAACCTTTTTGCAAAGCACAGCTCTGCAATCACTGATTGCCTCAGTTTTACTTATCACATCAGAAGGCCCATTGCAGCCTCTACCATTTCCTCCACAGCCACTTTGATCGCCACATGCTCCCTTAGACCCACATCCGTTAAGATCATCATTTCCGCCAGTCTCTTTAGCCTTCTCATAGAAAAGATCCCCTTCTTTCGTCTCCTGAGTCAGCTTTCGTTTTTCAATAAGGCGGGCATCTCTTCCTTCAATTTCATATATGAGAAATTCTTTAACTTCTCCAAATTTTAAATCTACATTAATTTCATTGGATGAACCAACTGCAATCTTATATGCCATAGCTTTCCTCCTCTTGCTATAAACAACCGGCAATAATCTAAAAGGACAAAGGTTCTAAAAACCTTTGCCCTTAGATACAGTAACGTTTTATCAGTATCTTAATTAAATCTTGATACAGCTATTGTATAAATATTTTCGATAAGTCTTATACCACCTGAATATCCAACATAACTATCATCAAGTACCACCTTATCCTGTACCGGCCATGAAATATTAAGGAAATTACCCTTAAGACTTTCGGTTACTTCTTTTTCATAGTAACCGCCTAATACCAGTGGATAGCCATGATAATCATGCTCCTTTATTTCCTCATGAATCTTATAACCATCAGTTTCAAATGATACTTCAGCCTCAAGTCCAAAATTAAGATTCTTAAACTCTTCAGCAATTCTTTCTCTGTGATTCTTTGGTGTATCATCTGTTATAAACTGCTTGGCTGGTACAAGGCCAAGATCATTTACAAGGAATTTTGTGATTCCAAGAGCATACTGGGCATCTGCCACAACTGTAAACTGCTTATTGATAACACGATTTTCAAGGAAAAGATCTGCATATCTTTCAATAAGATAGTAGTAATAATCCTCATGCTCCTTTATGACACTTTCAACCTTTTCCTTATCTACTCCTGCAAATTCACCAACAGCTCTAAGGAATTTACTTGTCTCTGTTGCACCTATTGGAAGAGTTGGATAATGAAGATATGGTGTTCCAAACTTTCTTTCCAGCTTCTTTACATTATTAAGTCCTACCCAAGGAGAAACAAGAAGATTAAACTCTGCCTCAGGAATCTTATTGATGTTTTCAATTCCTCTCTTATAACCGAAAATAGTATTTGGTGTAAGACCAAGTTCACTAACTAACTTCTCTAATTCTCTGATGTTTCCTAACCAGAAAAGATCCTGATAAGGCACATCTGCCCAGATATTAACAAGTCCCTTCTGCTTCTTATCTGATTTCTTTAAATACTGATCGATTATGGCATCAACAACCTGCTCATGTCCCTTAAAATTATTTCCTTTAAATCCGGCTGTTGGAGCATAGATTACCGGCTTATCAGCATCTTCAAATCTAGATACTACCTCTCCTGAATCATCGCCAACGATTTCAGGAATGCAGCCTGTAAGAACTACATAAAGATCCGCATCTATAACCTTTAAAGCATTTTCAATAGTTGAATTAAGTTTCTTTACACCTCCAAATACTACATCCTTCTCATTGATACTTGTACAAGGAAAGATGTTTGGTGAAAAATAGCCTGAGCTTCCTGTTGATTCTGAAAGTTTCTGTGCACAACCCGGACCGGAATGAAGAATTGGCAGAGCTCTTGTTATGGCCTGAACTGTCTGCATTGCTCCAAGAGCACATTTATATCTCTGTTTATCTAATAGCTTTGCCATCCTATTTTGCCTCCTCTAAGAATTTATCCACATCCTGCTTATACCACCAGTCTGTATATGGAAGTTTTGATCGTTTAGCAAGATTTTCCTCAAAACTTCTGTTTCTTATAGCATCAAGAATCGACTTGGCAAACTCAAGAGTATGCTTATATCCAAAGATCATATATTCATCTGCTACATAAATGGCTGGTGTTCCATTCTTTATTGCCCATACTGTTGAACCTGGATGACGTGAAAGGTACATATCCGGCTTATATTTATTAAGGATATTCATTACTTCGTAATTCTGCTGATCAGCAACACTTGCTTCAAAATCAATATCATTATCAAGAAGATATTTCATTGAAGGAGGTACATCACCATTTTCATACTTCTTATCATAATGCCATGCCAGAGCCCAAACCACCTTAATACCAAGCTCATCAAGAACTCTTGATACTTCAAAGGTATATCCCGGACCCATTCCAAGAACTGCTGTAAGTCCCTTTAATTCCTTCTTAACTTCCTCAATCTGTGGAAGATAGATTGCTCTCTGTTCCTCAATATATGCCTCAACTGCCTCACTTCTTCCAGTTACTTTACCAATCTCTCTCAGCCATGCTTCAAATCCTTTGATACCACACTGGTTAATACTTCTTACATATGGAACATTGTATTTTTCTTCAAGGGCATTTCCTAAATAGTTACCCAAAGTACCACAGATACATGTTGTTGCAAGACTTTCTGAAATATGTGAAAGTTCTTCAACTGTAGAATTACAATATAAGAAAACTGGTTCCAAATCGAATCTTTTGAATATTTCGATTATCTCAGGTCTTGCACTTTCGAAGAAGTTCTTAAAGTTAATCTTATTTGTCTTTACACCTTCTCTTGGGGGCTGAACAATTGACTGAAGTACAGCATGATCTGCAATATCAAATCCAGTAGCCCAAATTCTTGACTTAAAGCCTTCACAATGAACAGCAACTATAGGTACTCCTACCTCATCACGAACTTCATCAACTATACTGTCAATATCTTCACCTATGATACCTGTTGCACACGAGCTTGATACAAAGATTGCCTTTGGCTTATATCTTTTATTTACTTCAAGAATTACATTACGAAGAGTAGCTGTTGAACCGAAAATTGTATCATTTTCATTCATATCTGTACCAACGTAAAGAGTACTGCTTGTTACTCCTCTCTTCTTAGCCATTACACGAGACATATAATATGCACCGGCACCGGCTACAGAACAGCCGGCTGGTCCATGGTGAATAACAGCTACATCTCTGATTGCTGATAACTGTCCTAATCCACAACTTGAAAGACAGGTACTTGACTGGGAGAAGCATCTTGAACATCCCTTTAATGTTCCACATTCACTCTGTGTTGCCAGATCTTTTAATGTTCCAACATAGCCGGTGATAGAACCGATTCTGTTCTCTCTGGTTGCTATATTGGAATTTGTAGTATTTATAGCCATCTTTTGATCCTTTCCTCCTAATCAAAAAGTCCTGTTGAAAGATATCTGAGTCCTGTATCAGGGAAGATAACAACAATATTCTTTCCCTTATTTTCTTCTTTAGCTGCAATCTGTCTTGCTGCAAAAAGCGCAGCTCCCGAAGACTCTCCCACCAGGATCCCGTCGGTCTTTGCAACTTCACGGACAGCGTTATATGCATCAAGTGCTTCAACTGCAACATATTCATCATAAATATTTCTGTCCAGCGTTGATGGGATAAGATTATCAGGTACACCTACAAATGGATGAACACCTGTTATCTCATGTTCCGGCTGTGGCTTGTCATCACTTGGAACTGAATTTGGTCCCGGCTGAACTCCCACGATCTTAATATCCGGATTCTTCTCCTTAAGGAAAACTCCTGTTCCTGAAATGGTTCCACCAGTTCCAGCACATGCAACTAATATATCTACCTTACCTTCTGTATCCTCCCAGATTTCAGGTCCTGTAGTTCTCTTATGTACCGCAGGGTTTGCAGGATTTGAACACTGGTCTACAAAGAATACATTTTCTTCCTTACTAAGCACTTCTTCCTTAAGGCTCTTAATCGCTGCAACAAAATCACCATTTGTTTCCTTTAATGTTTTTGCAATGGTTGGCTCCTCTGTCAGCTTGATTGGAACACCACCAAAAGCTCTTATAACCTTAAAGCGTTCCTCACTTACCTGATCCTGGATATATACTCTGAAAGGATATCCCTTTGACGCTGCAATAGCTGCAAGTCCGATACCAGTATTTCCACTGGTAGTTTCAACTATAGTATCTCCCGGTTTTAAAAGCCCCTTTGATTCCGCATCTTCTATCATTGCAAGAGCAATACGATCCTTAACACTCTGGTTAGGATTAAAATATTCCAACTTTGCTATGACATTAGCATTTATGTCATGCTTCTTTTTATAGCCATTCAACTGAAGCAATGGTGTTCTTCCCACCAACTCTGTGATTGACTGATTAATTCTACCCATAATATATTTCCTCTCTTTCCTAAAGATGCACTAACCTCCGGTTGTCCAGTCAGTCAATTTATTTCACATTCATCCTTCATTATCTACTTATATAATTCATCTTCGTCAGATATTATGATCCACTGACAATTACATCTTCATCAGATCTTGTAATCGTCTGCAAGTTCCATCATTCCATATTCCATTAAGATTTCCTCAAGTCTCTCCTGAGTCATTGGAGTTGGGATAACGAAATCTGTATTTTCTATAACTGCCTGAGCAAGATTTCTATATTCCTGAGCCTGATTTGAATCCGGCTTATATTCGATAACCGTCTTCTTATTGATCTCTGCATGCTGAACAATATTATCTCTTGGTACAAAGTAAAGAAGCTTTGTTCCAAGCTCCTTGGCAAATGCACGAAGGAGATCTAATTCCCTGTCTACATTTCTTGAATTACAAATGATACCACCGAGTCTTACACCACCGGTCCTTGCATATCTCTGGATACCTTTAGAGATATTATTGGCTGCATAAAGAGCCATCATTTCACCACTGGCTACGATATATATTTCCTTTGCTTTTCCTTCACGGATAGGCATTGCGAAACCTCCGCAAACTACGTCACCTAATACGTCGTAGAATACATAATCAAGATCTTCTGTATAAGCTCCAAGATTTTCAAGCATGTTGATCGAAGTAATGATACCTCTTCCGGCACATCCAACACCTGGTTCAGGTCCGCCTGATTCAACACATCTTGTTCCACCGTATCCTTCTTTAAGGATTCTATCCAATGAGATGTCTTCACCCTCTTCACGAATAGTATCAAGAACAGTCTTTTGAGCTAAGCCTCCAAGTAAAAGTCTTGTTGAATCTGCCTTAGGATCGCATCCAACTACCATTACTTTTTTACCATGCTCAACCAGGCCGGCTGTTAAGTTCTGAGTTGTGGTTGACTTACCGATACCACCCTTACCATAAATTGCAATCTGTCTTAATTCAC
This sequence comes from uncultured Lachnospiraceae bacterium, assembly GCA_902789175.1. Taxonomy (GTDB): domain Bacteria; phylum Bacillota; class Clostridia; order Lachnospirales; family Lachnospiraceae; genus Eubacterium_Q. Next base: position 110,614 of record CADANF010000012.1, on the reverse strand, counting down.
TCATTTTTTAGTTTCCTTCCTATAAAAATAATTCTTTTAATTTAATAAACTGGGTTAATTTTTCGATGGAATCATCTATGATCCCTGGTATTTCGTATGCCTCAATACCATATTCTTCAACGACTCTTAAGGCACCGTCACCAATCTTACTTACCAAAAGGAAGTCGCAATCAGCGATTCCTTTTACCTTACTTAATAGAGAATCTTCATCGTGATTTCCTTTATCACAGATTAGATCAGCATCTCTTTCTTCCTTAAACTCATATTTCTCATCAGATTTATCATATATATAGAACTTCAGGGTTCTTCCAAAGTGGCTGCTTACAACTATCCCGTCACTGGATGCTACAGCTATCCTTCCACTGACCTTATCCATGAGAAAATGTCTCCTTTACATTTAGTCTTCTCTGATAAATCTGATCTCCATATTCCGACTTGCCCGGAACACCAACTGCATCTGCTCTGCAATGCTGACAATGTCTGAATACATCTATATATTTCGAAGCTTTTGTCCTTGCACCATCTATCTCTAAACATGTAGGTGCCTTTAGATCCTTTAATTTATGCTGTGGTATAAGCGGTATAATGTTATAGATACTTGCACCGGCTTCTTTAACAGTGCGGGCTATCGTTTCTATATGATCACCATTTATCTCAGGAACCAGAACTGTATTTACTTTCACAGTTATCCCTGCTGCCGCAACTTTTCTTATTCCCGCAAGCTGATTCTCGATAAGTATCTTTGCCGCTTCTATTCCTTCAATCTTTTTACCATGATAGATGATAAAATCATTTAATCTGCTTTCAATTTCTGGATCTACTGCATTTACCGTCACAGTAAGGGAATCAATACCCACACTTATCACATCCTCTGCTCTTTCATTAAGCAAAAGTCCGTTGGTACTCATACATTTAATCAAATCCGGGAATTTTTCTTTTATGATCTTAAAGGTATTAAGGGCGTTATCACTAGCAAGTGTATCTCCAGGGCCGGCGATTCCGGCAACTTTGATATCTGGACATATCTCCAGTGCTTTATTTAATATTTCTACAGACTCTTCTGGTTTTATAACTTTAGAAGTGACACCTGGTCTTTCTTCTACATCGTTTATACTTCTGTCGCAGAAACGACATGCTATATTACATCCTGGACTTACAGGAAGATGAATTCTTCCTGCATTATTTCTATGTCCCCCAAAACAGGGATGCGAGTTCTGAAGATCTTTATATGTATTACTCATAGAAATTCCTTCTTTCATATTTAAATTCCAAAAACATTAAATTCTAAAATCACTAAATATAAAAATCATTTAATTTAAAAAAATAGTGTATTCAGCGATTTAAACTTAATCTCCTAAATTAGTTACTAATAAAAACGATACTGGGCGGATTCGAACCGCCAACTTCGGCTTTGCGAACCTATGCCCTACCAGCGGCTACAGCATCAGACAAAAATACCAGAGGTCTATGCAAAGTCTTTAGTGTTTGTCTATTTCTTCGCAAAAACCTCTGGTCTTTCCAGTCAGTTTATAATCGTATTTTTTCAGTTTTATCTATCTGGATCACTTTACCATCCTGAATTACAAGAACTATATTTCCATATTTTAAATCTTTAACATATTCAGAAATGAGTTCCAGATATCTTTCATTATTTTTCTCTGACATAAAAATCACTCCTTAGAGTCAAAAACCTATGAATTAAATAATGGAGTTGAAAGATAACGGTCTCCTGAGTCAGGAAGTAATGCAACTATAACCTTTCCTTTATTCTCTGGTCTCTTTGCTAAAATCTCTGCTGCTTTAAGAGCTGCACCTGATGAAATACCAACCAGGATTCCTTCTGATACTGCAAAAGCCTTTCCTTCTGCAAATGCATCTTCATTATCAATAGCGATGATCTCATCGTATACCTTTGTATTAAGTACTTCTGGAACAAATCCGGCTCCGATACCCTGAATCTTATGAGCACCCGCATTGCCTGTTGAAAGTACCGGGCTTGTAGCAGGTTCAACAGCTACAACCTTAACGTTTGGATTCTGTTCCTTTAAATATTCTCCGACACCAGTGATTGTTCCACCTGTTCCAACTCCTGCAACAAAGATATCAACTTTTCCTTCTGTCTGCTTCCAGATCTCAGGTCCTGTTGTTTCTTTATGAGCCTTTGGATTTGCCTGATTGATGAACTGTCCTAAAATAACTGAATCAGGAATTTCTTTATTAAGTTCTTCAGCCTTTGCGATAGCACCCTTCATTCCCTTAGCACCTTCAGTAAGAACAAGTTCAGCGCCATATGCCTTTAAGAGATTTCTTCTTTCAACACTCATGGTGTCAGGAAGAGTAAGTATTGCCTTATATCCCTTTGCTGCTGCTACAGCTGCAAGTCCAATACCTGTATTACCACTTGTAGGCTCGATTATTGTAGCACCTGGCTTTAATATTCCCTTTTCTTCAGCATCTTTTATCATTGCAAGAGCAATTCTATCTTTAACTGAACCAGCAGGATTTAAGTATTCCAGTTTTGCAAGAACTGTTGCTTCAGTTATCTCTCTTTTCTTTGAATAACCATTTAACTGTAATATTGGTGTTCCACCGATCAAGTCTAATGCACTCTGTTTAATTTCGCTCATATTATCTTCCTCCTAAAAATTATCATGTATTTTTTTGAATCACTTTATGTTTTCTTGTTGAGAAGATATTATCACATGATAATTAATTTGAATAATTGCTATCTTTTATGATTTGTTATAGCTTGTTCTTATAACAGAGTTTTTTAATCTCCCAGCTTTATAGTCTCAACCCCATAGTTTTCAAGGTTTTCATCATGACTGGCTATTATAGCAGTATTACCTTTTTTCACATAACAATCTATAAAATCAAGTATTATCTTTCCTGTTTTTTTATCCAGTCCGGTAGTCGGCTCATCTAAAATAAGGACCGATGGTTCATTTATCATGGCCCTTATTATGGATACTCTTTTAGCCTCTCCACCAGATATTTCATAAGGATATTTATCTTTTAAATCTGCTATTTTCAATCTTTCCATATAAGATATAGCTGCTTCATTTAACATTTTCTCATCCTTATCTTCCTCTAACAAGAATGGAACCGTTATGTTTTCCAACACGGTGAGATTTTTCATAAAAATGTTACCTTGTGGGACATAGCCTTCTTTTTGATGTATCTTATAATAATCCTCATCCTTTAAGCCGTATATTTTCTCTCCTTCAAAAAAAACCTCTCCTCCATCAGGCCGTAAAAACCCCGCCAAAACTGCAAGTAAGGTACTCTTTCCTGCTCCGGACCCTCCCCTTACAGCATATATTTTGCCTTTTGAAAACTCATAACTAAGATCATCTAAAACCTTTTTATCCGGAAAATGTTTTATGATATGGTCTGCTTTAAGTATCATTTAAGCTTCCCTCCTTAGTGCACGATATGGTTCTAAATTAGTAACCGAAACTATGGAAAATATCGATGCTATATATATAACAACCGACATAAAAACAAATATTGCTGCTATTATGATAAAATACTCAGCCAGGTCTGGTCCCAGATACGGCATCTTAAGAAGTATCCCCAGCCAGTTACTAAAAGGTATAAGTATCAGACTTCCAATAAAAATACCTGTAAATGTTCCTGCAAGTCCTACTAATAGATTTTCACCAAGCAATGCTTTTATAATGCTTTTCTTTTTATTTCCCAGTATCCTCATTAATGCAACTTCTTTTCTTCTGTTCCAGATTGTAAGATGTTCTGTTAAAAGTAATATCAAAAATAATATCAGGCCTCCGATAATAACAGAATTTCCAATGATTTTTTTGATGATATAAAGATTCTCAATGAAAGATTGATTTAATTCTTTCGGATATATTACGTCAAATGAGTCTCCTATTTTTTTATGGCATTCATTTAATATCTCACCTGTACTGCTTTCCTTATCAACATTTAAAAAGATTGTTGAGATCAGATCTTCCTTTACTTGTTCCTCTGTTAAAAAAGACCCCTTCTTAAGCGCCTTATCAATAAGTTCTTTTTTTGAGTCCAGTGAAAAATAAACTGAACTATCAAGGCTTGTACCGGTCTTTGCCATTTGGGCAACAACCTTATAATCATCTCCGAATAATTTTATGGAATCACCATCTATATCAATCCCATAGCCTACGATAACCTCATTTTTTCCCAAATTATCTTTATATTTATTCTCAATCCATGGACTGATCATAAAATCCGTATCCTTGTCAAAAAATACGATCTCAACTTCCGTAGTACAGCAATCTGCCGAAAGGGATTTAAGAAAACACTGGGCAGTTATTTCCTTGATTCCTTCAACACTTTTTATTTTTTCATAGTTTGAACTATCAAAATAAAATGTACTTCTCTGGCCGGTCAGCATCAGGTTTTCTGCATTTTCCTTGGCTCCTTTAGGAACTAACATTACGTCAGCTCCTAATCTTTTAGCTGTATTATCAATTCCTTTTTTTAAGCTGTAACTTATAAATATACCGGCAAATATAAGGAAACTGAAGATTAACGCTAAACCTCCAAGTATAAGTGCATTTTTTTTATTACTCTTTATCCTCTTTAGTATGTATTTTACTGTCTTCTTCATCCTTATTACCTTTTTTAGATAAAACAAAAACATTTGCTGCCTGAACCACTAAAAGAATTATAGCTGCAACAATGATAGCCGGTTTTGTCTTTATCTGGCAGGCCATTGCAGCCATCTTGCAAAGTCCGATCACTTTAAGAAATACAACAGAAATTGCCGCGTTGATTATCTGAGCTATTGTGATGCCCAGTCTTACTCCTTTGCATTTGCTAAATAAATAAACAAATCCAAGGATTGCTATTCCTATGCCCAAAACCACTTCTGCCTTTCCAGTGAAGTAGCAAGCCATCTTCTTTTCCTCATGTCCGCAAACCGGAAATAGATTGAATGGAATAAGTGCAATAAGTACTCCAAGAATTATATTTACAATTGCTACTGTTACTCTGTTTTTCATTTTATGTCTCCTATCTTTTGTAATAATATTTTTTTATCAAAGTCCGTTACTAACTTTTAGAGATAGTACTCTACTTCATCAATCTTTCCTCCAATATCAAGCACATTTAAAATCTTTGTCCTGTATTCCTGGAATGTATCCTGAGCCCTTGCTCTTGGGCGGGGCAGATCAATATCTATCACTGCCTTAACTTTAGATGGTCTTGCCGCCATTACCACAACCTGATCTGACATATATATAGCCTCATCTACATCATGAGTTACCATTACCATTGTCATGTTATACGTTTTCCATATTCTTAAGATCTCATCCTGAAGATTGATCCTTGTAAAGGCATCCAGTGCACCCAAAGGTTCATCTAACAGGAGTACATCCGGGTGTCCCACCAGTGCTCTTGCAAGAGAAACTCTTTGCTGCATTCCTCCTGACAGATGATGCGGGTATGATTTTTCAAAGCCTTCAAGTCCCACCAGCTTTATATATTCCTGCACATCCTGCTTTTTTTCTTTATAGATGTGTCTTGCCTTAAGTCCAAAGGCTATATTTTTTTCAACCGTAAGCCACGGAAAAAGATTAGATCCCTGAAAAGCAAATCCCCTGTCACTTCCGGGTTTCTTTATTTCTTTTCCATCCAGAAATATACTGCCGCTGGTAGCGGTTTCAAGCCCTCCTATTATTCTTAAAAGGGTTGATTTACCACATCCTGATGGACCTATAAGACTGACAAATGATCCCGGTTTAATATCCAGATTAAAATCATTTAAAGCAAGCACTTCTTCTCTTGAAGAATCAAGCGCTTCAAACTTTTTGCTGACATTTTTGATACTTATTTCTCCTACCATTTGATCACTCCCTTCTGCCAGATAAGAACTCTGTCCCTAACCCTGAATAACACGGTAAGAGTAAGAGAACATATTGTGGCGATGATTATAAGTCCTGCATAAACTCCGTCATACATCATTACTGACTTCTGCCAGTTTATATACCAGCCTATTCCACTGGAATTTCCATTCATTTCAACCGCCATAAGCGTTGCAAAGGATGAAACCGTTCCATAGAATACCCCAAGGAAAATGCTTGGCATTGCCGCAGGGATCGCCACATGTAATATCTGATACAAAGTTGATGCTCCCAAAGTTCTTGATACTTCAAAATTCACATTACTTACACTCTGTATTCCACTGCTGGTCATAAGGGTTACAGGGAACCAGACTGCAAATGCTATAAGAAAGATATTTGCACTCTGTGTAGTTGGAAACGTTGATAATACAAGAGGTATCCAGGCTGTTGTTGGTATAGGGCCGATAACCTTGGTTACAGGATTTAACCAGTAGCCCACTTTCTTAAAATAACCCAGGGCAAGTCCGGTGAGGAAACCTACCGATGCTCCCCATAAAAATCCTGATATAAGGAGTTTAAATGAATCCAGTACATTATTAAGCAGGAATACTCTTTGTTCCACAATAAGTCCTACCACCCTGTCCAGAGACGGAAAATATAATGTTGGCAGCAGTGTGGTCTTTGTTGTTATATAATTCAAAAAAAGCAGAAAAAATATGACTCCGCTAAGAAGCGGTGTTTTATATACTATCTTTTCTCTGATACTTATGATAAAGATTCCCAAGATCATCTCGATCAGGATAACTATTCCTATAGCCACAATGAAATAGAGATAATAAGGATGCTCTGTTATCTTCTGTTTACCATTGTCCTCTATCTTATAATAGGCAAGAAACGATATTGCTATAGCAAAAAAGGGCAATATCAGTTTTACTATTGCTATTAACCTTCCCTTCATCTTTTCCTCCATTTACCTAATTTACTTCTTTAAATTCACCATTCTCATATATATAAGAATCAGGTACGCCCTCAAATTTTGAGAATGCTTTTTTTACAAATATATCCGGATCAGATGCCTTTAGCTCACTGATTCTTATCAGCTCTGAGGCTGCATTATGGATAGTATCTGAAGCGATATTTACTGATGGTGAATAATTATATGATCTTAAAAGACTTGCATTTGTTTCAAGCTCTCCTGAACACTGGTTATTATCGATCTGTAATTTTGCTGCCTCTTCGGGATTTGCCTGGACAAAAGCCGATGCCTTTAAAATTGCCCTTGTATATGCCGCTGCTGCCTTCGGATTTTCTTTAGCCAGTCTTGATGTTACAAATGACATACAGCAGTATTCCCCGGCAAATTTTGAATCAGTACTAAGGTCTAAGATCTTTTTAAAGTTATATTCCGTCTCTGCGTTATATGCTACCGGATCATGTAAGGCAACTACATCCACAGCTCCATTTTCAAGGGCAAGCGGAAGATCTGTAAGTCCGTATACTACCCACTCTACTTCAAGGTTATCTGTTGTAACTCCAACACCTTCGTCAAATAAAGCTCTCTTTAGCGCAACTACAGAAGAGTCACCTAAAGAAGGAACGCCTATCTTTTTTCCTTTAAGATCTGCCACCGAATTTATCGGTGAATCCTGTTTAGTATAGATTTTTGTACATCCTGTATGCATGCCTGCTGTAAACGTTATCTCAAGACCGTTATCAATCTGAGGGATCATAGAACCCGCCAGCTGTGTGGATGCATCTATTTTATTTGAAGCAACAAGATCACTGATATTTCCCATGTCTATCTCTTCTACTCTCCAGCTGATCCCGGCCGCTTTAAATTCTTCTTCAAAATAGCCATTGTCGATTGCGACATGAAGTGGTGCAAGACAAAGAGAACCATTTGCTGTACCGATTATTATGTCAGGTCTGTCACTAGCAGCCTTTTCCTCCTTCTTTCCACATGCTGTGAAAGAACCAAGCACCATACAGCCCGCAAGCAACAAACAACTCAGTCTTCTCTTTTTTCTCATTTTTTTAATCCTCCCTATAAAAATAATAAAAAAACCAGAGGGTTTACTATTCCCTCTGGTTTCTCCAGTCAGTAATAATCATTCCGGTCCATAAAACCTACAAAAACCTATGCACAATTTGAGTTCATCTGTATAATTTTATTATAAATAACATCAGCCAGCACTCTATGTCCAAATTCATTTAAATGTTCCTGATCCTCTCTGCTTGGAACAACATAATCTGATGCTGAAAGGAAATACACTCCACGCTTTTTTGCAATCTTCTCGTATTCCTTTTTAAGTCCCTTAGATACTTCTACTGAACCTTTACAAAATTCAGTGTCATATTCTTCATGCCATACATTTTCTCCCAGATGAATCGGAGACAGTAATAATACATTTTTTGCAGCTACATGTTCTAAAACTATATCAAGACAATCATCCATTCCATTTGCAATACTGATCGCACTGCTTTTGTTAAAAGTCTTACAGTCATTTGTTCCTAACATGATGACCACTGCATCTATCTCATTTTTCTTATCAAAAGCTGCCCTGATACTGTCTATCCCTTTTCGACCAGGTCTCGTTTCATCTTCATATACTGTTGTTCTTCCACAAAGTCCATCTTCAAGTACTTTAATATTTTTTTCTAACAGTCTGTATCTAAGCCTTCCTGTCCACCTGATCCCTGCTGAAAATCTCTGTTTACTTACGGGATCATATCCCCAGGTATTGGAATCTCCAAAACATAAAATCTGATTCACAGTTATCACCTCTCAGTAATTAATAAGTTTTATATCCTTTACGGTTTCTAATTCTAACATCTGCCTTACGGTATGTATAATCCATATAATCTCTTATGAGCGATAACTTTTGCCTATAACCTAAATCACCTTTCTAAAAAAAAGCCCCGGCAGTTACCATACCGGAGCATCTTTTAAATCCTGATGTTATCTTTTATTACATAATATATTTTTAAGTCGTTTTAAGCATTCTTCTATTATACTTCTTGGGGCCGCAACATTTATCCTTTGGAAACCCTCTCCGGTCTTACCAAATATTTTTCCACTATCCAGCCATAACTTTGCCTCATAAATGATCTTTTTGTCCAGCTCATCTGCGTCAATTCCGATTCCTCTGAAATCAAGCCAGACAAGGTAGGTTCCTTCTCCTTTTATCATCTTAACTCCCGGAAGATTCTTTTCAACATATTCCCTCACAAATTCAATATTTGCTTTCACATAATCCTTCATAGCATAATACCACTCATCACCATGGGTGTATGCCGCTTCTGTCGCTACAAGACCAAGGACCGAAAGCTGACTTATCCCGGCTGCATTTACTTCCTGCCTGAATATCCTTCTTAATTTCTGATCCGGTATTATAATATTAGAGATAAGGACACTGGCTAAATTGAAGGTCTTACTGGCAGAAGTACAGGTTATTGAAATATCCGCAAATTCTTTCTTTATATTTGCAAATACCGTATGCTTTTCATAAAAGTCAAAATCATTATGGATCTCATCACTTACAACGATCACTCCATGTTTTAAACATATGTTGCCTATTTTCTCCAGTTCTTCCTTTGTAAATACACGTCCGGATGGATTGTGGGGATTACAAAGAAGGAAAAGATGAATATCATTTTCAATTATCTTTTTCTCAAAATCATCAAAATCTATATGGTATCTTTCATCATCTCCCAATATAAGATCATTACTTACAATCCTTCTTTTGTTATCCTCTATAACTTCAGAGAAAGGATAATAAACCGGCTGTTGGATAAGAACAGCATCATTTTCCTTAGTATAGGCTTTAACTGCCATAGCAAGAGCAAAGACAACCCCCGGAGTTTTTATAAGCCAGTTTCTTTCTATCTCCCATTCATGATGTCTCTTCATCCATAAAGCAAGGGCATTAAAATATCTGTCTCTTGATTCACTGTATCCGAATATCCCGTGTTCAACCCTTTTCTTAAGTGCATCTTCAATATATGATGAAGTCTTAAAATCCATATCCGCTACCCAGAGCGGGAGCACATCCTCCGGAAGTCCTCTTCGGAGAGCGAAGTCATATTTTAAACAATCCGTGTCTTTTCTGTTTATCAATTCATCAAAATTCAAATTTCTCTCTGCCATATACTATCCCAACCTTTATTTTCTCTTGATCCTATCCCTTTATTATATATGATCCTACGGCTATATACCATGTTGCAGCTTTATATATACTGTCCTTTGTAACCATCATATGAATCTATTGCTTCTTTAAGATCTCTTATCAGATCTTCCTTTGCCTCAATTCCTGTAGACATTCTAAGAACACTTTCCGTGATTCCATTTGCTATCCTTATTTCCTCCGGTACATCCGCATGAGTCTGGGTAAATGGATAAGTAAGCAGGGTTTCAACTCCTCCTAAACTTTCTGCAAAAGGTATAAGTTTTGTATATTTTAAAATGTGTCTTGCCAGTTCAGGGCTTTCTAATTCAAAGGTCAGCATTGAACCAAAGCCTCTGGACTGTTTTTTACTTATTTCGTAGCCTTCTGTTCCCTCTATTCCAGGGTAGTATACCTTCTTAACCTTAGGTTCATTTAAAAGGAACTGAACTATAGCCTTGGCATTTTCCTCGGCCCTTTCCATTCTGATAGGCAGAGTCTTGATTCCCCTTAATATAAGCCAGCTGTCAAATGGTGCCAGTCCTGAACCCACAGTTTTTATTATAAATCTTAGTTTTTCTGACAGATCATCTCTACTGGTGATAATAAAGCCAGCTAAAGTATCATTATGACCACCAAGGAATTTTGTTCCACTATGGACAACTATATCTGCTCCTAATTCCAATGGATTCTGGAAATATGGTGAAAGGAAAGTATTATCAACAATAAGAAGCACATCGTGCCTTTTGGCTATATCCGCCATTTTTCTTATATCCACCACATTCATCATAGGATTTGTCGGTGTTTCAATATATATTGCTTTTGTATTTGGATTTATAAAAGCTTCTACGTCATCTTTGGAACAATTTACTCTGGAGAAGTTGATTCCATTTTTCTTATTTATACTGTTAAAAAGACGTATGCTTCCGCCGTAAAGATCGGAGTCCGTTATAATATGGTCTCCCGGCTCAAAGATCTCCATTAAGGCAGTGATTGCTGCCATTCCACTTGAAAAAGCCAGTGCATCCTTTCCCTTTTCCAATGAAGCTACTACAATTTCAAGTTTCTCTCTTGTTGGATTCTGTAAACGGGAATAATCATAACCAGTGCTTTTACCTACTTCCGGATGCGCGTAGGTTGCTGTCTGGTATATAGGGAACACAATCGAACCTGTATTATCAACTGTCTCCCCCTGATTATTTCCGTATATACACTTTGTTTCAATACTAAGTTCCATATACCTTGTCCTTCTTATATTCATTTATCCGACACTAAGTGCCACAAAAGTTTCTATTACTTTTTGATAGTAACATAAAGAAGAACGAGAATAATAATCTCAAATTGTTATGGCCACCTATAGGATTTACCTATAAAATCTTTCACTAATACAACACTATGTCTTTACTTCTAATAAGGATTTCCTTTATCTTCTCATATTTATTCCCGTTTGCGTGACATAGGTCCATTTTTATGTCTACCAGCCCAGATCCATCAGCCAGTCATTAAGAAGTCTTTCTCTCTCTTTCTCAGTCTTTTCCTTGCTGTTGTAAAACTCCCCCTTGATATTTCCATCAACGATGTAAAGCACTCTCGAACATTTAGCAGCAACCTTCGCATCGTGGGTTACCATCATTATAGTAGTTCCTTCTTTATTGATCTTTATCAGCTCATCCATAACTTCATTTGATGAAGTACGATTCAGGGCTCCGGTAGGCTCATCCGCAAAAAGAAGTCGTGGCTTATTTATCATGCTTCTGCAAATGCAGGCCCGCTGCAGCTGTCCACCTGACACTTCGTTTATATCATGATCTGCCGCTTCTATAATCCCCAGTTTTCTCATAAGTTCTTCCCCGAACTCTGTCACTTCTTTCCTGCTTCTTTTAAGCTTCTTACTCTGAAGTCCCGGAAGAAGGATATTATCAAGGATCGTAAGATTTTTCATCATAAACATCTGCTGGAAAATAAAACCCATCTCATCTAATCTTACATCCGCTATCTCATTTTTCTTCATCTTTGTGATATCTTTATCTCCAAATAAAACTCTGCCGCTGGTGGCGCTGTCCATACCGGACACACTGTAAAGAAGTGTTGATTTTCCTGAAGCTGAAGGTCCCATTATCGCAACCATTTCCCCTTCTTCCACTTTAAATGACACATTTTTAAGTACATTATTCTGTCTTTTATCTAATACATATGTTTTGCATAAATCCTTAACATCTAAAACAACTGCCATAACTAGCTCCTTTCTTTATCTGCCCTTATAAATCATTGAATACCTTATATCTCTCATCATCACTAAATATCTTGTTATCCCACTTACTCAATTGACGCGGTATCTCTCGCCTTTACCTTCTTTGAGTGGAGGGCTGTTAGTCCTGCAAAAACCATCGTGCATCCCACTATTATGATCGGATATTTCGCAAGACTTATAAAATTGTAAACTACATCAAAATGTGCCAATCCCAGATTTCCAAATATCGGTTTTAAAGCCACCGGAGTTACCGGTATAGAAAGAATCGCCGCACCAACTCCTGATATTACCGCAAGAAGAGTAAACCTTGTGATCTGCCATTTCATGACTTCTATATCCCTGAAACCTACAGCCTTAAGGATCGCAATCTGTTTTGTCTCATCTGATATAAATGTTCTTTCCATCATTACAGTTACCAAGAGGATAACAATGATAGTAATTGCTAAAAGCAGATATTCCACCTTCTTGATAGTATCCAGAGAATTCATTTCTGTTACACAAAAATCTCTCTGATCTATCACATCCTCCTCGCCATAGATCTCCCTTAATTTTTCTTTTCTTCTCTGTAATTCCTTCTCCGAAGGAGAGTCATTAAAATAGATATGTTTATGACTTGAATATGTGGCATATTTAAAACTTGTCGGCGCATCTGAGTGAAGCTTTATCATCTGTCCTAAATTATTCATTGACTCATAAATTCCGGAAATGGTACATTTTTCAACTGATGAGCCAAAATCGATCTCCACTGTATCTCCAATATTTGCTCCAATACTTTCAGCCACCGCAGGAGTGACCATGATCTCATTTTTATTCTGAGGGAAACTTCCTTCTTTAACAGGATAATCTGGAGTTGATGCATCCAGCGGCTGAAGCATCTTGTAGCTATATTCTGCCCCGTTAAATCTCAACTTGTAAGTATAGGTGATCTCATTTGAAACCTTACAATCAAAACCCTCGCTCTTAAGGTAACCCTCCAGCATTTCGAGATACTTTTCGTAATCAGCCCTTCCGTCATCTCTATACATAAAATTAAAGAATTCAATCTTTTCAGTATCCACCGGAAGTCCCAGCTCCCTTACATCTATTCCGTAAGCCTTCTCTGATTTAAGATAAAGGTCTGCCCTTGTAGCCAGTGCATCAATAAAAATGTTACTGTCCATGCTGGCTGTAGTATTTGAAAGTATAAGCACAAACAGAGTGCAGAGTGTAAATGAAATGATGATATTTAAAAATCTCTTAGGACTGCTGACTATATCATTCCATGCAAGATAAAGATAATTCTTCGCATGACTTCGGCTTATCCTGATACCTCTTTTTTTCCTGAATCTTTCTCCAATCTCACCACTTCTTATTGCGTCGACAGGTGTCATCTTCTTAAGTTTACCTGTTGAAAGGAAAGAAAAGCCAACAATGACAAGGAATACAAGTACAGCTCCCAGAAGATTTAAAAATAGGCCGTAATTATTACCCAGCACCATATTTTCCGTAACGCTCTTCATCAGCATATCCCCAAACGGAAAGCTGATGACCATTCCAACGGCCGCTCCCACTGCCGCGATGGCTATATATTTTACCATATAAAGACTTCTTATCTTTCTATTTCTGATACCTATCGCCTTCATAACGCCGATCTCTCTATAATCATCCTGTATCGTAAATCCAATGGAAAATTTAAGGATCACAAATGATACTATGATCAGGCAGATACTAAGGATAACTATTACAAATGCGATTATCATATCCAGAATATAAGTTAAGATAATTATCTTTCTTGATTCCGAGAACTGAACCTTATCGATATTACTTACCAGTCCCCTCATGGCCTTCACATCATCTGTATCAATGTAAATGATCCTTCCTTCGAACTTTTCTGCCTCCGGCTGGCTGTATAATTCCTTCATATCCTCATCACTTAAGAGAAATCTGGTATTTCCCATAAAGTTTGAACCAAGAAATGCATCTTTTGCTTTTCCATCTACAATGAAAGCTTTTTTATAATCCTTAAAGGTGAGATATAAAATATCTCCTTCCTTAAATCCATTTGTTTCAAGGATATTTCTTGTAACATAGACATGTCCCTTTTCGACTTTACTTATCGGAGTATCATTTTTGTCATAAAATGTTATCTTGCTGTCCTCAATAGACTGCATAATATAAGAATTCATTTTAAAGTGATCATTTTCCTCATTTTCTATATCCTCGCTTCCCACAAGAATTCTGTCCATCTTATAGTTCTTAACCTTGTCTCCATTATCAAGAACTTCCTTTACCTTTGTGTCATCTTTTCCGCATAAAGTGATGGCAAAATAATCCCCCACCCCTGCGGTGTCTAAATAGTAATCAGTTCCATTTAAAACTGAAATGAGATTATTAAGGCCACTCGATACAAACACAGTAGCCAGTATGATAAAAAGGAAGAGAATAAGATTCATGGTCTTATTTCTCTTTATATCTTTTTTTAAGATTTTTAAAAACATATCATCGCCCTTTCTCTATATATAACTTCTATAAATTTCATCAATAAAATACATATTTTTTTATTGTAGCTTTATGATAAAATTTAATTTATTAAATAATCATTAAATGGTTGACTTCCACCTTGCTGATACGAAAAAAAGCTTCGGAATAAAGAAGCACATGGTGAAAAAGAACATAAAAGAATAAGCACATGACGAAAATAAAGAACATAAAAGAATAAGCACATGACGAAAAAAAGACTGAAGCAACTGATGCTTCAGTCTATTTTTCTATATTATATCACGCCTTCCTTGTCACCAGCGTTATATTAAATCTATCTTTAGATATTTCAGCAAATACATCTCCATCCATTTTTTTCATAAGCTGCTTTACTATATAAAGGCCAAGTCCATTTCCGCCAATATTCTTGGTATTGCTTCCTCTATAAAAAGAATCGAAAATGTTACTTATATCATTTTCCTCTAAACTGCAACCTGTATTTGACACAGTGATCAGCTTACAATCCTCTTCGTCCGAAAATGAAATGCATATTTCTTTACCATCGCCGTACTTAATGGCATTTTCCATAAGATTCTGCAGGGCTTCCTCTAACCTGTCTTTATCTACCGAAAGAAGGCAGTCATCATATTCAGAAATCTTAAAATCCGTATGCAGCACAGAAAGTTTATCGTTGTAATAAGCTCTGACTTTATCAAGAACCTGGGACAGATAAACTTCTCCCACATTAACACTAAGTTCCATAAAATCTTCTCTGGATAGTTTATAAATCTCATCACAATAAGTCTTTATCTGCTTTGTATTGTTAAGTATCCCGGCATAGGCTTCCTGCTTTTTTTCTTCCGTATCATAGAGTCCCTCTGACATGGCTTTAGTATAAAGCTGAATTGCAGAAAGCGGTGTCTTAATATCATGGGAAAGTGAAAGCAGCATAGTCTTTTTTTCTTTCTGATATTCCAGCTCCTTAGCTTTGCTGTCTTCTAAGTTTTCCCTCAACATATCCATTCCCCAGAGGAACTTGCCAAAGAATCTGCTTTTTTCTTCCTTTATAGGAGCCAAAAGATTTCCTTTAGCTAATTCCACTGTCATATCTGACATCTTTGTAAATGGCGCTACTACCTTTATCCTTATATAATTAAGCAATATAACTGTAGCTAAAAACATTACTACAAGCCCGATATTCATTGGAAGGAGCCCTGATTTTTCATCCGCTTCCTTATATTCAAATCTAAGGAGCGTGCCATTTACTTCTTCAACCATATATTCATTATTGCAGATTTCATCTGGATCAAAAGGTGTGATCCTTATCACAGTTTCATACTGACTTAAATCAATCTTTTTAATATTATCAATTAGATTGGAATTACTCTGGGATTCTGGATTATTCTTTTGCACTGAATCGACTTCTGTCTTAGGATCATTATAGCTTGCTGGTTCATTTTCCAGAAGATATATTATCCTTTCCACGTCCACTTTATGATAGCCCTTTTCATTAGACCTATTTATTATGTAAAAGATATTTAAGCCCGCTATTAGGATCAATTCTAATACAATGATCATCCATGAAGCTTTTTTAAACTTACTCAAATTTGTATCCCCCATTTTAAGTTAACATAAAAATGAGCCATTGCCCCCGGGACCATGGTCCATAGACCATGGTCCATAATTATGTCAACTAAGACTATTCAAAGCGATATCCCACTCCCCATACGGTTATTATATGTTTCGGTTTTTTGGAGTCTTCTTCTATTTTCTCACGGAGCCATTTTATATGTACAGTAAGAGTCTGTAATTCCGACTCACTATCGCTGCCCCAGATGGTATTAAAGATATAATCTTTCTTCAAAGTAACACTTTTATTTTCAATGAGAAGTTTCAGCAGTTCGAATTCTTTAACGGTTACTTCAACATTTTTTCCTGATACCGCAAGACTATGACTAACTGTATTAAGTTTAAGATTACTCTCCACTATCTCTTCTCTGGCGTATTTTCTCTTAAATATACCATTGATCTTTGCGATAAGAATATCGATATCGTAAGGCTTTTCAATATAGTCATCTGCTCCAAGATTAAGACCTTTTAGTTTATCATCTTTCTCAGTTTTTGCGCTGGCTATAAGGATATGAGCATTAGAATCTTCCCTTATCTTCGAGCAGACAGAAAAGCCGTCCATCCCAGGCAGCATAAGATCCAGGATTACAAGTTTTGCCCCATATCTGTCAAATATTTCCAGGGCTTTTTCTCCGTTTTCAGCAATGCTGACTACATAGTTTTCCTTACGAAGGAAGTTCTGCAATAACTGTCCTATTTCCTTATTATCTTCTACGATCAGAATATCTAACATATTTTCCCCATCAAATTATTATTTTATCTTTAATGATTTTACCTTATCCACAGTATTTTCTCTCATTATTCAAATATTATCAATAGCTTTCTTTTTGATGAACCGTGCTTAATGAACCATGTCCCTTCGAAATATAAGTCTCCTAAGTTCCCCAAAAAATGCATCAAAAAATGGACCATAGTCCCGGAGGCATAGGTCCACTTTTATGTTAACTATATTAACGGTTCCACTTGTAGAGTCCTGCGTAGACTCCGTCCTTTGCCATTAACTCATCATGAGTTCCTGACTCTTCGATTCCTTTTTCTGTAAGTACTAAAATATTCTCTGCATTTTTTATTGTTGTAAGCCTGTGGGCAATCACAAACGTAGTTCTATTCTTTGCTAACTTTTCCAAAGACTCTTTAACAATATTTTCGCTCTCATTATCTAAGGCGCTGGTTGCCTCATCAAAAATAAGTATCGGTGGATTCTTAAGGAAAACTCTGGCAATGGAAAGCCTCTGCTTCTGCCCGCCTGAAAGTTTTATACCTCTCTGCCCGATATCTGTCTCATAGCCCTTCGGAAGTCCCATGATAAAATCGTGGGCATTGGCCCGCTTCGCCGCCTCGATTATCTCATCTCTAGTAGCATCCGGCCTTCCATACTTTATATTGTCATATACTGTTCCCGCAAAAAGATAAACATCCTGCTGGACAATTCCTATATTTTCTCTAAGGCTCCTTAAAGTCACATCCCTTACATCTTTTCCATCGATCGTGATACTGCCCTTTGTAACATCATAAAATCTTGGAATCAGACTGCAGAGAGTAGTCTTTCCGCCGCCTGAAGAACCAACCAGCGCCACATATTCTCCGGCCGAAACCTTGAGGTCTATATGCTTTAAAACCCTATGGGCAGTATCATTATACTTAAATGATACGTCCTTAAATTCTATGTCTCCCTTAACCTGAGTTAACTCTACCGCCCCCTCTTTATCCTTTATATCCGGCTCGATAGCAAGTATTTCCGTGAATCTCTCGAAACCGGAATAACCCCTCTGAAAGGACTCAGTAAAATCGATAAGTGTTCTTACCGGATCCGTAAATACATTTATATAAAGTAAAAATGTGACAAAGTCTGATACTCTTACTAAATCCTTAGTTATAAGAATCCCGCCTAACATAATGACACATACATTTATAAGTAAAGTAAAAGCCGTCATACCTGCCTGAAAGAAGCCCATATAGATATAACTATCTTTCTTGGCGCGAAGGAAGCCGTCATTTCCTGTCTTAAACTTCTCTCTCTCAAGGTCCTCATTTGCAAATGACTTTACCACCCTTATACCTGACAGATTATCCTCGATCCTTGCATTGATCTCTGCTATCTGCACACGGTTTTCCCTAAATGCTCTTCTCATTCTTTTATTGATAAAATATGCATAAAGAAACATAAGCGGAAGCAGGATAAAAGCTGCCAGAGTAAGATATCCGCTAATATTGATAAGTATTATAAATGCACCTATGATCTTTATAAATGAAATCGCCAGGTTTTCAGGTCCATGATGAAGCAGCTCTGAAATATCGAAAAGATCTGATGTTATACGACTCATCAACTGTCCGACTTTCTGCTCATCATAAAAAGAAAAAGATAATTTCTGATAATGCGAAAAGATTTCCTGTCTCATATCATATTCAATCTTTGCTCCCATTATATGTCCAACAGTCCCTACATAGTAATTCGAACCAAACTGCAGGATAACCAGTACTATAAGCCCGCATCCTATCCATATCACCCTGTGAAAAGCTGCATCTTTATCAAGATTTCCTATACTTCCTGTGATATATCTTACTGCTAATGGGATTACCAGACTGATAACTGATAAAAGAAAAGCAAAAAACATATCCAAAAAGAATACCTTTTTATACGGCCTGTAATAACTTACCATTTTCCTGATATTATCTTTCATTTTTTCCCTCCTGTCACATTTTTATAAGTTATTTTTAATTATCAGTATTATAGATGCTAGAAACCTCCTTATGGTTTCCTCCAATAAATATAAATGCCATAATAAGTGCTAAAGTACTTATCCCTAAATGAGCAAGTCTCGCATCCATTATCTCACCTAAAGCTCCGGACGTTATCTGACCTATCAAAGATCCTACAGTTGTAAGAAGGATAAATATTCCATTGAATCTTCCTTTCTTTTCATCAGGAACATAATTCTGGGTTGAAGAAATTCTTATGGTATAGCTTGTTACTCCGCACATACCGTTTATAAAGCATACCATCATAGCAAGCTTAATAGGTAAAAACATAAATATACCATCGATGATATTTACGATCATATAAATTATCATTGCCATTCTATATTTATATTCAGCCGGAATCTTAGTCTTATAATGGATTCCTCCACCAACAACTCTTCCAAATAACATCATTCCGGTAACTATAATAAAAATATACTCACCATTTTTAAAATGATTCTTATAGTAAGGAAGAGCTATAACATTTTCCGAACCTGAAACCATCATACTAAAGAAAAAATAACAGGTAATGGCAAGAAGTCCCTTCTCACCCTTAATAAACTTTAACCCTTCCTTAATATCCGCTAAGGTCCTCTTTACAGAACTTCTTTCTTTATCATCAGATAAAGACTGTTTTTCAACATATTCCTCTTTTTGTCTGATCTGAGTCTCAAATATAGCCGCAACAAAAAATGTAACAGCATTTAATACCATAAGTGGCGCTATTCCAATCATATTGTAGATAACTGTAGCCGCTGGTACCATTACAGCAGTCATAGTTTCCAGCATACCTGAAATAGAATATGCCTTCTGATAAAAGCCCTTTGGAATAAGTAATGGATAAAAGCTGTCATAAGCCACCATATATGTGCTGTTGATCGCTCCTAGAACAAAGCATATAACAGCAAATAATATAAAGTTAAACCATCCTCTCCATAAAAGAACTGCCATAGTAATATAAATCCCTGCACTGATAAAGTCCAGTGTATAGATCATCTTTTTTCTGGAAAACCTATCGAGGATTGCCCCTGAAACTATCGGAGTAACCAGCTGCGGAAATGTAAATGTCACTATGTAAATAGCATATAACATTGATGAGCTGGTATAATCAAGTACCATAAGGCTCATGGCAAACCCCACCAATGAATTACCAAGCATGGATATTACACTGCCTATAGTTATAATTGTAAAATCCCTGGTCCATAAAGTTTCTTTCTTTTTGTTTTGTTGTTTAGTTTCTGAAATAGTACATTCAGTCATAATGTCCTCCTATGCAAGTCAAACCCAACCGCTTCTCTTTGTGCCATTCTTTCCAAAATCTATTCTCAACCAAAAGGCCTAAATACTAATGGAAATAAAAAAACTGCACCATAAGGGCACAGTTTTAAATAAAACAAAAACCCTTGAAGTAAACATTTACTTCAAGGGTTAGATATCCGATATCCGGTGCTTTTATCTATACAAAGAGAGCGCACCAAGTCTTAAAGTAAAAATTCCATATGAAATAGTTTCTTTTAAATATTTTCTATATTTAACCATTTTGATGCGTCCTCCTTTCTTAATACTTTTAAATTGATTTCAACAATGTTTATACTAACACATCAATTTTCTCTACGTCAACTGAATTTTGTTTTTAATCACCTTATAAAATATAACAATTAATTTTCTCCCCAATACATATATACCCCACAGGACTTAAAAGTCCTGTGGGGCTTATCTTTAATATTTACTTCTGATCAAATAAGTGACATACACAATAATGACCCTTTTCAACCTCAACCTGCTTAGGTGCTTCAACCTTACAACGCTCTGTTGCATAAGGACAACGTGTATGGAATTTACAACCCTTTGGTGGGTTTGCAGGTGATGGAATACTTCCCTCTAATACAATACGGTTCATCTTTGCCTTTGGATCCGGAATAGGAATGGCAGAGAAAAGAGCCTTTGTATAAGGATGTAATGGATTCTTGAAAATATCCTTCTTATCACCATACTCAACCAGGTTACCTAAGTACATAACACCTACAGTATCTGAGATATGCTCAACAACTGATAAGTCATGAGATATAAAGAGGTATGTTAACTTACGTTCTTCCTGAAGTCTATTTAAAAGGTTAATGATCTGTGCCTGAATTGAAACGTCAAGAGCTGAAACCGGCTCATCACATACAACAAATTCAGGATTAAGCGCAAGAGCTCTTGCGATACAGATACGCTGACGCTGTCCACCTGAGAATTCATGAGGATAACGTGCCTTATGGAATGACTGAAGTCCGCATTCATCCATAACCTTATCGATATAATCTTCATATTCATTCTTAGGTACAATTCCATGTTCCTTTACTGCTTCACCAATGATCTCTCCTACTGGAAGTCTTGGTGAAAGTGATGAAAATGGATCCTGGAAGATGATCTGCATCTTTGTACGAAGTTCACGCATCTCTTTCTTAGACATATCATAAACTTCTTTACCATTGAAAAGTACCTGTCCGCCTGTCTTTTCTCCTGATAAACGAAGAATTACACGGCCTGTTGTTGTCTTACCACATCCTGACTCACCAACAAGTCCCATTGTAGTACCACGTTTTAAATTAAATGTAACACCATCGACAGCCTTAACTGCACCAGTCTCGCCGCCCAGCATACCTCCCTTTATAGGGAAATATTTCTTTAACTGATTTACCATCAGTATGTACTCTGGATCATATGTAACTGGAGTAAAATCATCAGGTGTGACAATTTTAGACTTTTTTGCCATCTTATTTGTCCTCCTTATGATCATAGTAGCGATAGCAGCTTACTTTATGTGTCTCTGATAATGAGATCTCACATGGATATTCACCGTTACATGCTTCGACACATTTGTCACATCTATCTTTAAAATAACAATAGTTTGGCATATTAATAGGGTTTGGAACCTTACCAGGAATTGAATAAAGTTCTTCAACCTGCTTACCAACTACCGGTTTTGAAGCCATAAGTCCGATCGTATATGGATGAGAAGGATGCTCGAAGATATCTTCTGCAGTACCTTTTTCAACTACACGACCAGCATACATAACAACTACATAGTCAGCCATCTCTGCGATAACACCCAGGTCATGAGTGATCAGCATGATAGAAGAATTGATCTTATCCTTTAAGTTACGGAGAAGGTCAAGGATCTGAGCCTGAATAGTAACGTCTAATGCTGTTGTAGGTTCATCCGCAATGATAACCTTTGGATTACAAGCAAGAGCCATGGCAATAACGATACGCTGACGCATACCACCTGATAACTCATGAGGGAACATATTATAAACACCCTCACTGTTTGCGATTCCAACCTGCTCTAATAATTCAATTGTACGAGCTTTGATCTGCTCTTTTGTCTTTCCTTCGCCATCATGAAGCTCTATAACTTCATTTATCTGCTCACCGATACGGAAAACAGGATTTAAAGAAGTCATTGGCTCCTGGAAGATCATAGATACCTGATTACCACGGATCTTCTGCATTGCTTCCTGTGGTGTCTTGGAGATATCATAAACCTTACCTTCACCTAAATTAAGGCGAATAGCACCAGATACTATCTGTCCATGTGGACGCTGTAATAACTGCATTAGTGAAAGAGATGTTACAGACTTACCACAGCCTGACTCTCCTACTACACCTACAGTCTTACCAATTGGAACTTCAAATGATACGCCATCAACTGACTTTACTGTACCTGCATCTGTAAAGAAGTATGTATGAAGATCATCAAATTCAACAGCGTTGTTTGAATCCTTCATTTCTGATAAATACTCAGACTCAGGAACATTTTTACGTTTTCTTTTCTTTTCTAATTCTTTTGTTATCTTACGATTTGCCTTAGAGATTTTTCTAGCTTCTTTGGCTGTAAGATAACCTTCTTGTTTCTTAGCCATAATTACCACCTTATCTCTTCATACGTGGGTCGAAGGCATCACGAAGGCCATCACCTACGAAGTTAAATCCTAATACTGCAATAAGCAAACAGATTCCCGCTGGAATCCATACGAACCAATAGTGAGTCATAACGAATGCATTGTTAACATCATTTATGATATTTCCCCATGAAGCAAATGGGAACTTAACACCAAGTCCAAGGAAAGATAAGGTTGCTTCTGTAATGATTGTTGAACCAAGGCTCATAGTACAGATTACAATAAGCTGTGGAATAACATTTGGAATCAGATGCTTGAAAATACGCTTACTTGTACGGATACCACAAGCCTCTGTTGCTGTCATAAATTCCTGCTCACGAAGTGAAAGGATCTGACCACGTACCATACGGGCAATACCTGGCCAACCAAGGAAACCAAGGATAAGCATAAGGTAGAACATACGTACCTGAGGATCAAGTTTCATAGCATCCATAGCTGCACCTAAAATGATGATAAGTGGAAGTGATGGGATACAGTAGAAGATATCTACAATTCTCATGATAAGGTTATCAACCCATCCTCCAAAGTAACCACTTATACCACCAAGGATGATTCCAAGGAAAGCTTCTATAAATACAACGATAAAACCAATGATAAGAGATACACGTCCACCATACATTAAACGAGTTAACATATCCATACCATTTGTATCTGTACCTAACCAATGAGCACGGCTTGGCTTTGCATAGCTGTCATATACATAAGTCTCTTTAAACTGTGTAATTGACCAAACCTTAGATGTTGCATCATAACTGATCTGATACTGACTTTCTTCACCAGACTCATCTATGAACTTAAAGTCCTTCTCATTTGCGGCAATAGCAGTAGCTGCAGTCTCACCAAATTCTCTTGAGATAACAACGTCTCCCTTTGCTGAAGAAACAATGAAACGTGAGATATAACCTACTGTCTCATTTCCTTTTAAGATGTTCCCATCTTTATCTAAAGAATAATCAGCGCCAGAAACATTAAATTTATCTTTCTTATTTGTATAAGCAACAAGAGAAGCATGAATCTCATCAAAGCTCATATCTCCTGTCTTATTTACTACATCTTTAAATGCTATAGCTACAACAGTACCATTTGAAGTGATCTGGTATAAATCTGTACCTTCTTCAACAAGCTGATACACAGTATCTTTTGCTTCAAATGTATCTTTACCTGTTGTCTGGGCAAGTAAGAATTTAGCCTGTGCCATAGAATCAAACTTCTGTCCATCTGCACTGAGATAACGGAAGTCATCATTCAGAGTAACACCCGCATATTCTTTCTTTAAACTTGTATATGTATAAAACTGCTGATCCTGACGATAAGGGCTTATAAGACCTCCAATGAATGAAAATGCAAACATGAATATAAGCATCGCCATACCAACAACCGCAAGTTTGTTACGGAAGAAGCGCTGTGCAACCAATGCTCCTGGAGATAATGTCTTTACACGACGATCGTCATTCAGAGACAGCTTTTCTTTTTCTATTGTTTCAGTATTCTGTAAATCGCTCACGACTGTCTCCTTTCTACTCAATACGTACGCGAGGATCTACTACTGCGTACAAGATATCTGAAATTAAATTTCCAGCTAATGTTAAGATAGCCATAAATGTAAGATAGAACATAGAGAATGGAATATCTCCTGATGTCATGGCTGTATATGATGTATAACCGATACCTGGGATCATAAATAAGGTTTCGGTAATGAGCGCACCTGCAAAGAGTCCTGGAAGTGAACCACCAACGATAGTTACTAATGGAATAAGAGTATTACGGAACGCATGATGGAATATTACCCTACGTTCTGAAAGTCCCTTTGCTCTTGCTGTACGGATATAGTCTGAATTAAGTACCTCTAACATGTTAGTACGAGTGTAACGCATCAATGAACCAATAGATACAATTACAAGAGTAAGGATAGGAAGAACTAAATGATTAGCTTTATCCCAGAATTGTCCCATCGAATCCAGTTTTGCATAATTTCGCCCAACCAGACCATAGAGGTCAAACCATCCCAGTTTAACTGAGAATAACAATTTTAATAATGTAGCGAAAAAGAATGTTGGTAATGAAATACCTACTAAAGCACCTGCTGTAATAGCATAGTCTGCTCTAGAATACTGCTTTGTAGCTGCAATAACACCAAGAGGGATTGCAATTAAAAGCTCGATGATAAAGGCTATTAATCCCATGAAGAAAGATACCCAGATAACTTCTCCAAACTTCTGTGTAACTGGAACAGTATATTTCCAGCTATCGCCAAAGTTGAAGCGAACTGCGTCCTTAAGCCATACGAAATAACCAGCAATAACACCTTTATCCATACCATACTGCTTATTAAGCTGAGCAATCCACTCACTATATGGTTTAGAACCCGGTGCCTGTGACAACTGCATTGCCATAGTCTCCACATAAGAGGCCGGCAAGCTACGCATCAATGCGTAAATGATGAAAGTAACACATGCCAGAATCAGAACTGATAATCCGATTCTCTTCAATAAAAATTTCCGCATCTTTTCATGCTCCCGTTAATATTAAAAAAGTAGAGCTGTCCCATTTTAATTATAAAACAGCTCTACTATTGTACATCATTTGATCAAAAATTGATAGTGAATTATTATTTATTTTTTACTCATTTTCAATCTTTTTCACATTTATGAGTCTTGACTCTTTTCTAAATTACTTTAACTCAAGTTTCTCAAGTTCTGCAGCCCATGTCCAATATGGAGTCATATCCTTAGGAAGAGTATCAATGTTAACTCTTTCTGAAGAAACGATGATTGCTTCAGATCTCTGATATACTGGGAGCTCAACACCCCAATCCATAATGATTTCCATTGCAGCCTTATATAAGCCCTTACGGTAAGTCTGGTTTGTTGACTGACGACCTGACATGATAAGTTCATCTAAGTCCTTATCAGCAATCTTATAGTAGTTTGTTGATCCCTGGCTGTGATAAAGCTGATACATATCAGGATCTCCACCTGCCTGCCAAGCTGCACACCACATTTCTGCAACACCTGACTGGTAACTTGCATAAAGATCTGATGGCTGAGCTAAATCGTTAACTGTTAATGTGAATCCAATTGACTTGAAAGCATCTGCTGCATTCTTAAGGATTAAGAATGTAGGATGGTCACCAGCACCGCCGGCACCGATATTTACTGTATACTCAAGTTTAGCACCTTCTGGAGCTGCTGTTAACTTGCCATCTGTTACTGTATAACCAGCTGCCTGGAAATACTCTAAAGCTGCATCAAGAGCTGCTTTGTACTTTTCATCTGCTGACATTGATGATGTGTAGATATCTGAACCATCGAGCTTCTTTGAGTAAGCAATCTGATATCCATCATCTGTTACCTGTGGAGCTGCCCAAGATGTATTAGATATTGGGTAGTTGATTACTGTTGCTGTAGCACCATAGTAAGAATCGATACCCTCATCTCTATATGCAGCGATTACTGTATTGATAGCCTTACGAAGGTCCTTTGACTGTTCTGAAGCAGGATCATTTCCTACCTTAACATTTTCAGCACTGATACCAACATAACCGTAACCACGGAAGTCGATTAATTCTGTATCGATAACGCTGCCTCTTAATTCTTCTGATCCATTGATCTCAGCGATCTGCTTTGCAACTTCGCTTGAGTATGAAGGATTTGCAACGTCGAGTGTACCTGTCTGAACACCAGTTAACTTATCTGCTTCCTGTGTCTCCTTAACATTAAGGTGAGCGATCTTTGGAGCACCAAGGTAGTAATCTGGGTTAGCATCCATGTAAACTGTACCATCTGCATAGTTCTTGAAAATGAAAGCACCAGCTCCAAGTGGCTTTGTTGTCTTTGAACGAACAATTGAGAGATCACCCTTATCAAAACCGAACTGGTTATTATCATAATCATACTTGCTCTTATCACCATAGTAATGAAGTGGAGCGATTGGCATTGCTAACTGATAAATGAATGTAGCATCAAGCTTAGATGTTGTGATCTTTAAGCTATAATCACCAGTCTTTACGATACCAGAGATATTCTTTGCTGATTCACCAGTTGAAACACCAACTGTAGGATAGTTATAAACTTCTTCAGGAATTAATGTTGAAAGAGCAGTTTCTGCTTTTTCCTTTTCCATAGATGAGAAGTTCCATCCATAAGCTTCTGCGATTGCAAGGAAGAAATCCTTAGCTGTAGCTCCATCCTTAAGATCGAAGCCCCAACCTGCTGCAGCTGCCTTAACATCACCTTCAGCAACACCTGCATTAGCTACCATGTAGTCAACGATTTCCTGTGCAAACTTAACACCACCATCGTTTACTGCATCCCAGAACTTCTTCTGCTGATCTTCTGTCCAGAATTTATAATCTGTATTATCTTCACCAGCTGCACCAATTAAAGCAGAAAGTGTTGACATACCATTTCTATATTCATCCATACCAGCGATTGGCTGTGAGTAGATTGTTGTTGATCCATCATATGTTGGATCTGAATATACATAGAATGAGAAGATTACGTCATCAGCTGTAAGCGGCTCACCATCTGTAAACTTGATATCTTCTCTTAACTTAATATCATAATCAACTGTTCCATTTGAGTTTTCTGTAATAGTAACATCAGATGCACCATAGTATGTGTACTCTGTACCATTGTACTCACGAGTCTCACCTTCAATACCCTGAAGTACTGGATTACCAACACGGTCAAGACCTAAAATAGAAACCTGTGTATAATCAGCACCGATATGAGTGTCATCTACATTCTGTGCAAAGAATGGAGAGAACTTTGATTCAAATCCACCTGCGTCTACAACTAAAGTATCTGATGATGACTTTGGTGTAGCATTAGCATCGCTAGCAGTACTCTTGTTATTGTTACCATTGTTGCTGTTGTTGTTGTCTCCATTATTAGCCTTATTTCCACAAGCTGTAAAACTTAAGGTTGTTGTTGCGGCTAAAAGGAGAGCGATCAACTGCTTTCTTTTTTTCATATAAATTACCTCCTTTTGGCATTCCCCGGGTGCAACTTCCTAAGGACTTACCAACTTTTACTTGCAACAGAATGTATTTTATTTTTTGTCACAAGTTTAATTATTCAAACCCTTCCCGCAATGGATCTTAATAGAAGGTTAAACAATTTTATTTTCATATTTTAGTTAATTTGAACTTTATCGTCAATTATTTTCTTCGCCTTTTTAAAAAATTTTTTTCCAAACAATCTTATTTGCCAAAATTTTTGCACCGACACCTGAAATAAATCCAAGTATCTGACAGACAAGAAATAACCAACTTACTTTGCCTATGACAAGTGAAGCTATAACACATATCGCACCATTTAATCCCACTAAGAATGATGATGCCGGCAGCCAGTTCTCAATTTTTTTCTTTATAAAGGCTTTAGCCCCTTTCTTTTTCACAAAGAAAAGACTTCCCACCCTCCAAACTAAAATTACAGACATTATCATGGCTATGATAAATGGTATCATTATCCAGGGTTGTCCATCTGCCCCTGATTCAGGAATTAGTCCCGCAGTTACTTCTGATAAAAGTGCCACTGCTGAAAATACACACAGTAAGATAAAGTCTCTTGGAATACTGTCCCATGTAAAGACTTCTCCCATATATTCATATTTATTCTCTGCATTGAGACGAATATCTTTTAAATGTTCCTTATCCATTACTCTATTCCTGTAAGATCAAAGTTATCCAGCCATTCCTTAGCCCTCTGGCAAACACCTTTAAGGCATTCCTCATTAAAAGGACTGATAAGACCTGCATTTTCAACTATTTCAGTAAATACACGACTTCCGCCCTGTACTGTATAGTCCATATAATGACGGAAAGCGTCCTTTTGATCTTTCTCTTGTAATTCCCATATTTCTAAAGCAACAGTCTGAGCCAGACAATAATCAATATAATAGAATGGGAAAGAATAGATATGATGCTGTCTCTGCCATCCTTCACCATCACTATAGAATGGTATCTCACCATCTAATTTCTGCCATGGCATATAA
The DNA here is from genome assembly GCA_902789175.1 of uncultured Lachnospiraceae bacterium. Lineage (GTDB taxonomy): Bacteria > Bacillota > Clostridia > Lachnospirales > Lachnospiraceae > Eubacterium_Q. Next base: position 81,588 of record CADANF010000012.1, on the reverse strand, counting down.
ATTCCAAGCAATCTCTTCCACTCATCGTGACGCTGTCTCTTAGTCCAATCCGGATTCTCATAAACACTATGCTGGAAATGATCCACCATTGTTCCATATGGAATGAATTTAAGTGCTCCTGTCAGATGACTATATAAGAATTTCTTTGTATCTTTTCCAAAAAATCCTTCTTCCCATGGCCAGGCTAAAAATTCCATAGACATAGAATGGACTTCACAGCCTTCCATACTAGGCCATGCAAGATCTGATGGGCGCTGTGTATTCATATAATAAGCAAATGCATGTCCTGCCTCATGAGTCACAACTTCTACATCACCCTGAGTTCCATTAAAATTAGCAAAGATAAATGGTACTTTATAATCGTCTATTCCTGTACAATATCCTCCTGCCTGCTTACCTTCAGTTGATAAAACATCAAGGAGATTCTGATCTAACATAGTATTGAAGAATCTTCCTGTTTCAGGAGAAAGTTCTTCATAAAATTTCTTTGCTGCCGCAAGAATATCGTCAGGAGTTCCCACTGGTTTTGGATTTCCTGAACGGAATTCTAAATTATTGTCAGCAAAACTCATAGGATATTCTTTTCCTAAACGCTTTGCCTGTTCTCTAAAGATACTGTCTGCAACAGGTACAAGATACTTTACAACTGCTGCTCTGAACTTTTCTATATCATTCTTATCATAGCAGTTTCTTCTCATACGATCATATCCAAGAGGGATATAGTTTTCGTAACCCATAACCTTACCCTGAGCATGGCGATTCTTAACCAGCTTATCATAAAGTTCATCAAGTTCTTCCTGATTATCCTTATACCACTGTCCCTCTGCTTTCCATGCGTCAAGACGGCGTGCATCATCAGCATCTGATTTCATTGGTGTTATCTGGGAAAGAGTATATGTTTTTCCTTCAAAAGGAATCTTTGCTGAAGCAAGGAGCTTTTCATATTCTGTAACAAGCTTATTTTCTTCCTGCATATATGGAACTAATTCCGGTTTAAAACTACGTAACTGGATCTTTCCATTAAGGAAAAGTACATTTCCATATTTATCTTCAAATTCCTTAGCATACGGACTTTCAAGAAAATTCTTCTGCCATTCATTTACAGTCTCATTTAACTGTGGATGAAATTCATCCCAGTAATCTTTTTCTGCTTCCCAATATTTATCTCTTGTATCAATGGAATGATGAATAGATGCGATCTCTGTCTTAGTCGACAAATGCTTAAAGTATTCATCTGCCTCTATAAAAACCTTATCCGCTTCTTCAAACGAAGCAGCTTCTTTTAAACTCTTAATTAATTTCTCGATTGTTTCTTTTGCTTCTTCCAGGGTAAGTCGAGAATATTCCATATCCTGAAATAAAATCTTATTTGTCATTAACAAATTACTCCTTTAGTTACATTCGATTTTTAAACTAAAATCGATACAGACAACACTATAACACCTTACGCTTCATTTGGCTATCGCTTTAAATCACTAAATCATCAAAAAATGTATCAGTTTTCATTAGTACAGTAACCAGTTTACTTCACAAAATATTCACAAACCATATTTTGCAAACCGTGCATTCCTCTTATAGTTTCCCTTAAATATATATTTAGTTTTTTCCTATCATTATATAAAAGAAGAGATTATATCTGATCAATACCAAATATAATCTCTTTATTAAAGTTTAAACCCATCAGGAATATCTCTTCAAGCTGGTGCATAGAAATAGTTGAAGAAGGCGATTACTATGTACTTACTCCAATGTCTTGGAATTCAACCCTTTCAAAGGGCCATATTTTTGAATTCGGAATAAATGGAAATGGTTCAATCGGTTCAACTATCGATTATACTATTGATTAATCTACTTTTACCCAACAGTAATACTTAAAAATACTAAGAGGGACTGCCAACCTGACAGTCCCTCTTTTTCATCTTAGAGTTCTTCTTTTTTATCTTCTTTCTTTTCCTCTTCACTCTTTTCAGCAAAGTCCTTCTTTAATCTATCTGCTGTTTCTGCCACCTTATCCATGGCACTGTTAACAGTCTTTAACTCATTCTTTCCTATAATATTATATTTATATTCAAAGAATAGTGAAATAAGCATTAATATCAGTAATACATGCCAGCCTAAAGCAAATATTATAAGTGCTGCGCCTAAAGGAATATCTATCACCTTCTTTTCCTTATGCTTTACTACAAAGTGATTATCTGTACAAACTCTGATGAACTTGTCCCATCCATTCTTTATCTTCTTCTTACAATTTTCTTCCTTCATCTTTCTTTCCTCAGCCCTTACTGTTTTTTCAACATCATGAAGCTTTTCTTCCTCAGCCTTAGATGAATGATAAGTTGTGACTGAAGATTTTTTTACCTTACCTAATGTTTCAAGATATATCAAGGCATCAAGCATATCCCAATTACATGCTTCCAATGCTCTTTTAGCCTCATCATAAGTTACATCTGCCTTTTCTCTTAATCTTTCAACTTTTTCGAAATTATCCATATTGTTATCCCTTTCTCCCTTTCTTAGGAACGTGTATCTTGTTTACATGTATTAAGATACATCACCAGGATTAATGAATCTTTTAACTTAGATTAAAAGAAGATTAAAAAGGATTAAAGAAAGTTAAAAAAACTGCCGCACGGTCATCCGCGCGACAGTCCATATAATTATTTATTAAAATTATCTACTACAATACCAGTTCCGTCTGTTACTGTTGTATATACATGGTTTGCACCACTTTCCCAAACCACATTGCCAGCTGCATCTTTCTTTATGTACTTATATTCAATCCTTGTACCTGCAGGAACGCTGACATCAAAGAACCATGTTGGGTAAGTTGCGATACTTCCTGTGCTGTTAAAGAATGTTCCAACTGCCTTATCAGGGTTCCAGTTTCCAAGTTCCTCAATATTACCAACGATAAATACAGACTGACCATATTCTGTTTCAGCATTGTTTACATAGAATCTTGTAGCAACCTGAGATCCTGTAAGAACCTTAAAGCCATCAAATGTATCTGAACCACCGTTTGCTGAGTTAACTGTGATAGTATACTCACCACCAGCTACTGCTGGAATCTGAACCTCAATAAGAGAATCTGACCAGTCTACAACTGTAGCTTCTGTCTTACCAAATTTTACAGTACCCTGTGAAGCACCAAAACCACGTCCTGAGATTGCAATTGTATTACCACTTACACCAATACCAGGATCAACATTACCGATATTTGTATCCTGATCATTAGTTGTATATGTCCATACGGCGCATTCACCACCATTAAGTGTGAAGTTTGATACAGCTCCATTAGCATTTACTCTAATAGTCTCACCATTTAAGATACCATCTAATTCATCGTTGTAGCTGCCTGCTGGTAAATCTGTATAGAGTCCTGTGATATCATAGCTTACATTGTCATTTCTATTTACAGCTGTAAGAACTACGTCATTACCAAACTGACGCTCATAGATTAAAACGTCATCATTAACCCATTTCTCTACACTTGTACCATAACTAAGAGCTGCATTAGTCTTACGAAGTGGAGCAAGCTTTGAAATAACCTGATATGCTGTAGTATTTGTATTAAATGATGTCATATCTCCTCTGTTTTCAGGATCTGCACCACCTGTAAGATACTGCTCTGAACCATAGTAAATTGTTGGTACACCGCGAGATGTAAGAAGCATAACATATGCCTGATTTACATTGTTCTGATTGCTTTTACTAAGTGTCATGAAACGGCTCATATCATGATTATCAATAAATGTAACCTGATCATTAACCTCTTTAAAATCATTCTCTGTAGCTACCATTACGTTATACAGATCATCCATTGTAGCTGTCTCTTCACCAATGGCATTTCTAACAGCATTAGCATAACGGAAATCAAGAAGGCTCATACCGCTGTTATTTGCAAAATTTGTCATCTCTGGGTCATTACCAGTACCGCCGTTATACCACTCACCAAAAATGAAAACATTATGCTCTTCGTAGATATCACTAACCCAGTTTGTCTGCCAGCCCTGAGGCATATGCTTAACAGCATCTACACGGATTCCATCAACACCCATATCAAGCCACTGATCGATAGCATCCTTAAGATATCCATCTACAGTAGAATTCATCTGATTTAAATCAGCTAAACCATACATACTATGATATGTGCTGTTCTCAAGAGATGAAAAATCTGTCCACTGTTCGTGGTTGAATATTCCCTGTGTATCATTTGTAAATGATCCAACAAATTCTCCGTCTCTATAAAGCGCACCATCTTCTGGGAATGTATAACCTTTATATTCAGCTGTAGATGTATGATTAGGTGCAAAATCGATAACTATCTTTAATCCATGGGCATGTGCTGTATCGAGCATCGTCTGAAAATCATCCATTGTTCCGAAAGCAGAATTTGCACGGAAGAAATCCTTACCCCAATAACCGTGATATGAAGCACAATTATTACTTGGATCCATTATCATGAGGTTCTCAACCGGTGAAGAGATCCAAAGAGCTGTAACACCCATGTTTGTGAAATATCCGTCATTAATTTTCTGTGTAATTCCTGCCCAGTCACCACCATGATATTTCTTCATATCATATTTATCAAAAATAGATCCCGATGGATTGTTAGAGCTATCACCATCTAAGAAACGGTCTGTAACTATCTGATAAATTACGTCTGTTGAATATCCTGCTGTGTTTGAAACTTCTGAATCTTCCTTTGCTTCTACCGCTGCTATAGGAAAACTTGATAATGTCATAGCTCCAACTAATGCCAGAGCACCTGCCTTTTTTAAAATATTCATTTTTTCATCTCCTTTCTGCTTCGGCTTAAACGTTTAAGTCTTCGCGCGAATTAAATGCAGTAGTCAATATGTAACTACTGCTTAAACGTTTAACCATTTATTACAATATCATGTGTAATTTTCCACGTCAATTTTAAAATTAGACATAAATCCGAAACTTTTTTTATGCAGTTTCCACAAAAGTGTCATTTTCAGCTTGTTTCTTTTGTCCTGATTGCACATTTTAGTTGTTGATCAGTTTTAAAATAGAAATAACCCCTGCTCAGTGTAGACAAAAGGATAGTATCTGCGTCCTCCTCGACCAACCTGCTGAGTTAATTTCGCCGCCACATATCATCACTTATTCTTCCAATTTTCCAAACATCTCCACTGCCTCGTCCACTGTCATATCTCCCATCAGCACATGGTGAGCTGCGTATCTAAACTGCTTTATGGCATTATCATTTATATTAGCATCAATGCTACAGATAATCCTTTCTTTTGGTACATTACCTAATGCTGCATAAATATTATCCAACGACAAATCCTTTGACGTGGTTATAAGTCGTTTCACAGAAGCCATATTTTCCAGTTCCTTACTAGAAATAAGAAATCTCATAAACTCCATAGCCATATCTTTGTTAGGACTATTTTTATTCACTGAAAAATTCATGGATACAGTGTCAATTACAAAGCCGCCCTCTTCATCGAAAGGGACAGGATAAAACTCATAACTTCTCCCGCCTGTGGCTCAAGATTATTGAAACTATCCCTATAGGAAGGATTCGACACTACCGCATTTACTAAAGCTGGATATCCAAAATTATATTCAAATGATCCCGGAGCCGAAGAAACATACCCCATCATAGGTGAAGCATAACCCTCTGCTTTCAATTTTTCACAGGCATCTTCAAACTCGCTCCAGGTAGTTGGTATTTTTACACCTTCCTTTTTGAATAACTTCCATAAATCACAATAGAGCAGCTTTTTGATTTATCAAGTTTCGGTTCAAAATCTGTACCTGTACCAGTTTTAGAATTTTTATTATTCCCGCATCCTACAACCGTTAAAACCATAAAAGTCAAAGCTAAAACAACTGTAATTAATCGTCTCATACTTTTCTACCTCCTCATATAATAAAAGCCACTTACCTTTTCTACTTTCTCATACTCTTAAACGCCACTTATCTTTTCTAATTCCTCTATAATCACATCAACGCCAGTTCCTTTTAAAATGTAACCAGCAGGGTTTAATGCCATTATATTTGTAACGCTATCTTCATCTGAAGCACCTGTCAGGAAAATCACGGGGATATCCGCCGTATCTGGATTTGCTCTCAAATGTTCCAAAACCTCTTTGCCATTCATATATTTCATCTCATAATCCAGGAGCAAAGCATCTACTTTATGACTTTTAAGAAATGCCAGCGCCTGCTGTCCTGACTTTACTGCGTTGACTTTATAGGTATCTTCCAGCCCTCGTCTCATCATTTTTAGATAAAGCGGATCGTCATCGACCAGTAACAACCTTTTCTTTCCCTGTTTCAAATAAAGCATTAAAAGTTTTTCTATATCATTTCCACAGTCTTTTAATTTTCCTTCTTTTCCAGCCATCTCTAAATTGGCTGCTAGTTCAGCAACCTCTGCAGCCCCAACTATACTGGATGTACTTTTAAGTGAATGAAGCTGAATAGTTAAATCTTTGTAAGATTCTGCCTCCCACAAAGATCTTATTTTCTCTACATTTTCTTCCACCGCATCTCTGTACATTTTGATTATCTCAGGATCAATCGACTTCCGTCCTCTTACACAAGCACCACTTTCCGTTATTCCCGCTGCATTAGTATAATTTATTTCATTCACGGTTATAAATCTTACCTTCTCCTTAGGTAAATAATTAAGCAGCTGACTTTCCAGCTCTTTAAAATCTATAGGTTTAGCAAGATAATCGTTAAATCCTTCTGCTAAAAACATTTCTTTCATTCCTGAAATAGCATTAGCAGTAAGACAAATAACCGGTGTTGTTTCATTTCTACTATTCTTTAATTCTTTCAACCTGTGGAGAGTTTCAATCCCATCCATTTCTGGCATCATATGATCCATAAAAATAATGTCATATGAATTTAAGGTACTTAATTTTAATGCTTCTAAACCTGAATCAGCACTATCAATAATCATCTTTGTATCTTTTAAAAGACTGATAAATACACTGATATTTAAAGGAGTATCATCCACCACTAAAAGTCTTGCTTCAGGCGCAATAAAATTTTGATGGTCTTCAACCTCTGCTTCCTTTTCATGACTTAAAGTCTCTTCGTAATTACCTACCTTTTCAAAACCAATTACTTTTTGTTTTACTTCAAATGAAAAAACAGACCCTTTACCATATTCGCTGGAAACCTGAAGTCCAGTTCCCATCATATTAAGGAGACTTTGTGTAATACTAAGTCCAAGTCCTGCACCTTCTATATTTCTATTTCTGCTTTCTTCCAATCGTTTAAAAGCAATAAATAATTTATGGATGTCCTCCTCTTTAATACCAATCCCTGTATCCGCCACACTTACTTTTAGAAAAATGTAATTTTCGTCAATCACGCCACCATCATCTACACTCTTCCTATCATTTTCCCTTATCTTTTCATCATTTTTCCTTGCCTTGCCTTCATTTCCCCTTATCTTTTCACCGTTTTCTCTTGTTCTTCCACCATTTTTCCTTATCTTCTCATCACAACCTTCGCACATTTCATAGCTTACTGTAAATGTTACAGTTCCCTCATGTGTATATTTTACCGCATTCGTTAAAATATTAAGGATACACTGCTTTAGCCTTAGTTCATCACCATAAAGCCTTCTAGGTAGATCAGAATCTATATTTACAATTAACTGTAAATTTTTCTCCTCAGTCTTAACCCGAATCATATTAGTAATTCCATTTAATGTATTTACCAGATCATACTCTTCCGGAATAATATCCAACTTTCCAGCCTCAAGTTTGGAAAAATCCAGGATATCATTTATTAGACCCAGAAGTGTTTTTTCCGCCATCCTTATAGCCTCGGAATATTTAATAATATTTTTATCATTTGTTTCTCTTCCAATCAGCTCATTAAAACCGGAAATGGCATTCATTGGCGTACGGATGTCATGAGACATCATCGATAAGAACCTTGACTTAGCAGCATTTGCCCTTGCAAGCCTTCGGTTAAATAGCATCATGACCACCATATTGAATAAAAGTAATGCAGCAAGCGCACCAATTGTTACTACCAAAAGCATCCAATCCACCACTTCTGGAATCAGACTTACCTTTGGAATTATATTAATAAGAAACCAGTCTCTATTGGATGTTACCGGTGTATGAGCCACCACGCAGAGTCGCCCTTTTGAGTCGGTTATTTCCATAAACCCACTATCCCCCAGAATCTGCTTCTCAAACTCTCTTTGACTCTGATAATCTGTATTGTTATAAGATTTAAAATACTCAAATAAATTGGCATTTTTCAGGTTGCTGCCGCGGACCAGATAATTTCCCTTATCATCAATAATAGCTAAATCCACCTCCTCATATTCCCCTTTTAAATAAACCAGCTTACGTTTTATTTCACTTACGGGAATAATACGCATCAAAAGAGCCTTCCTTGTCCCCGTCCCATCGTTACTTTGCAGCGTGATTATATTTAAAAATGCCATAGAAAGCACACCTGTCTTAGGATTTGTAAATGCCGCAGTCTGTCTTATTTCATTTTTTAATTTGTCCTCTGAGAAATTTGAAAAAATAGAATAATTTTTATAAGAAACACTATAATCCCCCTGGTTTTTAGCACTTGCTCTTCTGGAAAGTCCCGAAAATGAACCATCATCGTAATATATTATATGAACATCCACCTTATCTGAAATAGACGCTCTCCGGGTAAATGCCACCGCCTCCTCAATTGTCATCGGCTTACCTTCCACCGACTCATAATTATTAATATAGCTGGCCCAAATATCACATAAATGTTGCTCATCCTCCAGATAATTGGCAATAATCTGCCCGGCAGTCTCTGCAGTATTTTGAAAGACCACCAATTCATGGTTATTGCTCTCCTCTCTCTTCTTTGATGTATGATCAGCAACAAAACAGATAACAAAGGCAATAATGATTAAATTAACAATTATAGTCCTTATCTTCATCTATCATTTCTAACATGAGCTTTGCAAATTTAGGATCAAATTGTCTACCCATGCCCTCCTCAATTTCTGTTCTCACCTTCTCTTTTGGAAGGCTATTTCTATAGCTTCGATTACTAGTCATGGCGTCATATGCATCTGCCACCGCAATAATACGGGCAACCTCTGGAATCTCATCACCAGAAAGCCCATCCGGATAACCCTTTCCGTCGTATCTTTCATGATGACATCTGGCACCATAGTAAAGTTCAGGCATTTTTTTAATATTTTGAAGAATACGCCCTCCTATTACAGGATGTTTTTTAATTATTTGAAATTCCTCATCAGTAAGTCGATCTTTTTTATTGATAATACTATTCGGTACTCCGATTTTTCCAACATCATGAAGGAGTCCCATCATGTAAATTTTGTCCTGATTAATTTCATCATAACCATATCTTCTGGCTATTTCCCTGGCATAAAATGCCACCCGTCCCGAGTGGCCCTTGGTATAAGCATCTTTTGCATCTATTGCATCTGCCAGAGATGCAACCACCTGAAGAAAAAGTTCTTCATTTTCCCGAGTTTTTTTCTCCACTTCACCGGCCAGATTTCTCTGTAATTTAATTAATTCTATCGCGTGTTTTACTCGAAGATTAAGTACCCCATCTGTAAATGGTTTCCTGATAAAATCCATAGCCCCCAAAGAAAGCCCCCTTATTTCTGCTTCCTCATTATCTTCGCCCGTTAGAAATATTACCGGTGTTTCTTGTCCCGGCTTTTCCATTTTTCTTAAATTGATCAATGTATCATAACCATCCATTCCAGGCATTCGAATGTCTAACAGGATTAAATCCGGACTATCATTTTTTGACATATAATTAAGAAGCTGTTCCCCAGATTTTAATGCAACAGCCTTCATTTTGCCCCCTGCCAGGCTCTTCAATGCTTTTTTTAAAATAATAGGATCGTCATCAACAACAATAATCCTTCCAGCCATATCCTAAGCCTCCTCACAGCAATTAAAAATATATACTCTTTACCAATACATCAAATTTTAAATTTTTTGTGCAAAGATCCCCTCTTTTTTGCGATTGATGTACTAGAATAGTATAATAAAAAAAAATGAATAACCTATGAAAATAATTAATAACCTATGTTTTTCGGAGGTGAATATGGAGAAAAATTCAAATAATATTTCAGATAAAAATTTAAATAATATCTCAGGTAATACTCCAGGTACCTGTATGGAAAATAATAAACCAGCTGGAATTGATCCTTCCCTATTAGCTGATGTATATAGAATTATAGATAAAAAATCCAGTGAGATTGAAACCTATCTTGAAAACAGTGACCTCCCAAGTTTTACAACCGCAGTACACACTCTAAAAACCACTTGCCGAATGATTGGAGAAAATGCTCTATCTCAGCGCTTTTTCGAATTGGAAATGATTGGAAAATCAGCTAATAAAGCCGCATTAGATAAAGAACCGGAAAACAAGCATGAAATCGCATTAGAGAGCGCCAAAATTAAGACTCCTGATGTACTCACAGAATTTAGAGGGTTAAAGAAGAAGCTAGAACCTTACATTTCAAAAGATAAAGAAGCATCTTCCCTACCATATTCTTCCCAGGAAATAACTTCCCTTTTAAAAGGAATCCAATCAGCCTGTGACGATTTCGACGTAACCCTCGCCGAAAATGCATCAAAAAAACTCCTTACCTACCAATGTGATAAGGAGCTTTATGAAAAACTAATTCAACTTTCTAATTTAGTTAGTGATTTGGATTATGAAGAAGCTAAGGAGTTGGCAGAAAATATATTAGGATTAATTTAATTCATAATTATCTTCACTGACTCCTCTCTTCAGCAAAAAAGACCCCTATACCATTTCTGGTATAGAGATCTTTATTCGTCATCTTAACTTAATGACATTGCCTGTGACACCCGCATTTTTCAATTAATACAGCTTAGCACCTGCCGGAATATGGTTATCAACCATAAGAAGATGAAGCTCTTCACCTTCCCCTTCCTTAAATTCACTTACAGCTGAAAGAAGCATACCGCATGACTCAATACCCATCATTGCTCTTGGTGGAAGATTTGTGATAGCGATAAGAGTCTTACCGATAAGTTCTTCAGGCTCATAGAATGCATGTATTCCTGAAAGAATTGTTCTATCTTTTCCTGTACCATCATCAAGAGTAAACTGAAGTAACTTCTTTGACTTAGGAACAGCAACACAATTCTTAACCTTTACAGCTCTGAAATCTGACTTTGAGAATGTCTCAAAATCAACAGCCTCTTCAAATAATGGCTCGATCTTTACATTGCTGAAATCAATCTTTTCATTTGGTGTAAAGAATCCTGTCTTTGCTTCTTCTTTAACTTCCTCTTTATCCTCTGAAGCATTTTCCGATGCAGCCTTTGATGTACTCTTTAAAGTCGGGAAGAGGATTACATCACGGATAGCTGGAGCTCCTGTAAGAAGCATTGTAAGACGGTCAATTCCGTATCCGATACCGCCTGTAGGTGGCATACCAACTTCAAGAGCGTTAAGGAAATCTTCATCTGTGTGGTTAGCTTCTTCATCACCTGCATCTGCAAGAGCATCCTGAGCTGCGAATCTTTCACGCTGATCGATAGGATCATTAAGCTCTGAATAAGCATTACACATTTCCCAGCCATTGATATAAAGCTCAAATCTCTCTACCTTAGTTGGATCTTCTGGCTTCTTCTTTGTAAGAGGTGAGATTTCAATTGGGTGATCACAGATAAATGTAGGCTGGATCATCTTATCTTCGCAGAACTCATCGAAGAAGAGATTGACGATGTCACCCTTCTTATGTCTGTCTTCATACTGAACATGATGCTCGTCAGCAATCTTCTTTGCTTCTTCATCGGTTTCAACAGCATCAAAATCAATGCCTGTTTCTTCCTTGATTGCTTCGATCATTGTAAGACGACGGAATGGCTTACCAAGATCAATCTCGTGGCCATCATACATTACAGTAGTAGATCCATTTACCTTTTCAGCAAGATATCTGAACATTGACTCTGTAAGTTCCATCATTCCATTGTAATCTGTATATGCCTGATAGAGCTCCATAAGTGTGAACTCTGGATTATGCTTTGTATCTACGCCTTCATTTCTGAATACACGTCCGATCTCGAATACTCTTTCAAGACCGCCAACAATAAGTCTCTTTAAGTAAAGCTCAAGAGAGATTCTAAGTCTTCTGTCCTCATCAAGTGCATTATAATGAGTCTCAAATGGACGAGCTGCTGCACCGCCTGCATTTTCAACAAGCATTGGAGTCTCAACTTCGATGAAATCCCTTCCATCAAGGAAGTTTCTTATCTCTCTTAAGATCTTTGATCTCTTGAGGAATACTTCTTTAGAATCCTTATTCATGATAAGGTCAACATATCTCTGTCTGTAACGGATATCAGTATTTGTAAGTCCATGGAACTTCTCTGGAAGAATCTGTAAGCTCTTTGTAAGAAGAGTAACTTCCTTACAATGAATTGAGATCTCTCCTGTCTTTGTTCTGAATACAAAACCCTTAACACCAACGATATCACCGATATCCATGCGCTTAAAGCCTGTATAGTCCTCTTCACCAAGGTCATTCTTTGAAACATAGATCTGGATATTTCCATCTCTATCCTGAACATTACCAAATGAAGCCTTACCCATGACACGTTTTGACATAAGACGACCTGCAATAACTACGATTTTTTCTTCAGGAATCTCATCAAATGAAGGAACGATATTCTTTCCTTCTTCGTCCTGTTTAAGAACTGTCTCTATCTCATCAAATTTATCCTTGATCTCCTGTGTATGATATGTAACATCAAACTTAGTGATCTGAAATGGATCCTTACCTGCTGCCTGAAGCTCTGCAAGTTTGTCTCTGCGGACCTGTCTTAACTGGTTTACGTCCTGTGGCTTTGTTTCCTGTGCCATTAGTGCTTCCTCCTACTAAATATACTTTAAAAAAGGGATGCCTTTATTCTGGCACCCCTGCAATTTTCATAATAATACCGGATTAGTTTCTCTTGAAGTCAAGGATCTTATAATTAAATGTACCCTTAGGTGCTTCGATAGTGATAACCTGACCAGCCTTTGAACCGATAAGCTTTGAGCCTATAGGTGATTCGTTTGAAACACGTCCGTTAAGAACGTCTGATTCAGTTGAACCAACGAGTTTATATGTAAATTCCTCATGGGTTTCAAGATTTTCAAAACGTACAGTACAACCAAAGTTGATTGTTTCAGCATTTGTTGAACCCTCATCAGCAACTTCTACGTTCTTTAAGATCTTTTCAATCTCTGCAATACGATTTTCAATTTCACGCTGTTCATCTCTAGCTGCATCGTACTCAGCGTTTTCTGATAAGTCGCCCTGCTCACGAGCTTCTTTAATCTTCTGAGCTACTTCTCTACGTCTGAAGACCTTTAAATTCTGGAGTTCATCCTCCAACTGTTTTAAACCTTCATAGGTAAGAATATTTTTCTTTTCCTCAGCCATATCCCAAAATCCTTTCTTAATTGATCGAATATGTTTGATCAGCCTAATTGAGACTGATGATCGTTCATACACGTTAAGTGCAGCTGACGGGACTTGAACCCGAACCCACTTGCGTGGACATGAACCTGAATCATGCGCGTATGCCAATTCCGCCACAGCTGCCTATAAAATTACAGTCACTAAATAATAGTATCACAAAAAAAATATGGTTGTCAAGAATTTACATGACAACCATATTATAACTTCATTATTTATTTTGCAGGAGCATCACTTGGGCTTGCAACTGCCTTTGTTTTAAGGAAATCAATTACCTTCTTCTCAAGCACGCTGTAATAATAATCTTCTTTTGCATAACCATAAGCCTTATTTAAAGCATCAACATCTGTATATCCTGATGTTTTAAGCATATTCTGGATTATTGCATCAGCTTCATCATCTGAACAAGTTATCTTTTCATTATAAGCGATGGCACATACAACTATTCTTCTTGTAAATTCTTTCTTAACATTATCAGCAATGTTATTCTTAAATTCATCAATGCTTGAATAACCGTACATCTTAACAACAGAATTAACATCAACACCATTTGAATCAGCAAGGTCCTGAATACTTCCCTGGATTGAATCTATCTTTGTCTTTAAATCTTTTTCAGGATACTTTCCAACTATAGAACTATCAATAACACTCTGAAGGATAGCTTCTTCATTCTGTGCAGCATCTGAAGCTGAGTTAGTCTCTTCATGCTTCTTTCTCATTGCTTCTTCATATTCTGCTGTTGTCTTATAATCTGTATTTGAAGCTACAAATGCGTCACTATACTTAGGTGTGATCTCTTCACCTTCAATATAATTAAGCTTTGTTGCAAATACTGCCTCTTTACCAGCAAGATTTTTTGTGCCATAATCACTTGGAAATGTAACTTTTACATCAAATTCTTCACCTGGCTTATGTCCGGCGATCTGCTGTTCAAATGTATCAATGTAACTATGGCTTCCAAGAACAAGAACAGTACCAGTTCCATTTGTATTTCCACCATCAAATGCTGTACCATCTATTGTTCCAACATAATCGATGTTTACTGCATCGCCCATTGTTGCAACTCTATCTGTTATCTGAGCTTTTGTCTTCTTTGATGAAACAAGTGAATCAATTTCATTCTGGATATCCTCATCTGTTACTTCTGTATGAACCGGCTCATAATAAACTTTTGAATAATCACCTAGCGTTACATAACTATTATATCTTTTTTTCATATCTGCTGATGTCTTTGAATCTGCAGAACCCATACTACAACCTGAAAGTAATGCTACACACATAGCAGAAACCAGGATAGTGCTTATCTTCTTAAGCTTCATTTTAAATCCCTCTCAATTAAATAATATAAATCTATGGGCACTTAAAAAAAATGCCACCATATTTTTATAGCACATTAATAGCAAAAAATAAAGAGATTTATGCTTTAATTATGTTATAATACGAAACAGGATTTAACATATACACCCTTGAAAGGATTATCATGAAATACGCAGTTATAAAAAAGAATGATATAGCAAATGGTCCCGGTGTAAGAGTTTCACTTTTTGTTTCAGGCTGTAATCATCATTGCAAAGGTTGTTTTAATAAGATTGCCTGGGATTTTGATTATGGAACACCTTTTACAGAGGAAACTATAAAAGAAATAATAGATTCCATGTCTCCTGTCCATATAAAAGGTCTTACCCTTCTAGGGGGTGAACCTCTTGACCCAGCTAATCAGGGAGCGCTTCTTTTGCTGGTAAAAAAAGTAAAGGAGACTTATCCCGACAAAACCATCTGGTGTTTTTCCGGATATGACTTTGAAAAAGAGATAATGTGTGATATGATACATAAGGTGCCTGAAACAAAATCTTTACTTGATCTGATTGACGTATTAGTGGACGGCCGTTTTGAAATAGATAAGAAAGATATTACTCTTCGCTTCAGAGGTTCCTCCAATCAACGTATTATCGACATGAATAAAACAAGAGCCGCAAACTCTCTTGTCTTATGGGACGAACAGGAAACATTGTAATATCATTTTTAGAAAGATTTAAATTATAACTATCAATATCAACATAGAAAATTATTTTTATCTATAGAAGGAAATAAAATGGTAGAGAAGATTCCAGTTAATATTAAAAGAATAAAACCTAACGCTACTATCCCGACTTACGGGTCTATTAACGCTGCCGGTGCAGACCTTTATGCCTGCGTTGACAGCGCTGTTACTGTGAAAGCTAGCGAGACTGTTATGATACCAACTGGTATTTCTCTTGAATTACCTGAAGGTTATGCCGGTCTTATATATGCCAGAAGTGGTCTTGCAAGTAAAAAAGGGCTTGCCCCCGCTAATAAAGTCGGTGTTATAGATTCAGATTACCGCGGAGAAGTTATGGTTGCGCTCCATAATCATTCTAAGGTTGATGCAGAGATAGAACCTAATGAAAGAATTGCGCAGCTTGTCATCACACCATATATCATGGGCATCTTTAATGAAGTAGATGAGCTCTCAGAAACAGAGAGAGGTGCCGGTGGTTTCGGTTCAACAGGCAGAAAATAACTTTTTAGATCAATTTGATTCTTACGCCGAGAATAAATATTCCCGGCGTTTTTTATTTGAGAAAGGAGCGAGAGTAAAATGACAGTTGAATTCAACATTGAAAACTTAAAACAACTCATCACTGAAAGGAAACTTCATGAAGCAAGAGAAATCCTTGCCGAACAAAATGAAGCAGATCTTGCTGAAATAATCAGCGAACTTGACGCTGAACAGCTCCCTATCGCCTTTAGGATCCTTCCTAAAGAACTGGCTGCGGATACGTTTTCCTATCTGGAGCCAGATACTCAGGAACAGCTGATTTCAGCCTTCTCTGATAAGGAACTTAATTATATCATTGATAACCTTTTCTTAGATGATACCGTTGACATGATCGAAGAAATGCCTGCCAATGTGGTCAAACGTATTCTTAAAGCTACAGATCCGGTAACACGTCGCGAGATCAACGAACTATTAAAATATCCGGAAGACAGCGCAGGAAGTATCATGACTACCGAGTACGTAAGACTTGAAGAGTCCATGACTGTAAAACAGTCCTTCGACCGCATCAGAAAAGTCGGCGTTGATAAAGAGACTATTTACACCTGTTATGTTACCAACTTAAAGAAGGAACTGATAGGTATCGTAACTGTTAAAGATCTTCTTCTTTCCTCAAGGGATGCAATAATTTCCGATATCATGGAAGAAAATGCTATCTATGTAAACACCTTAGATGACCAGGAAGAAGTTGCTCATACATTCGATAAATATAACTTTCTTGCTCTTCCTGTTGTAGATAAAGAAAAACGTCTTGTTGGAATAATCACTTTCGACGACGTAATCGACGTAATCCAGGAAGAAAATACAGAAGATATTGAGATCATGAACGCTATCACGCCTTCAGATAAGCCATATATGAAGACCAGCGTTTTTGAGACTTATAAGAAACGTATACCTTGGCTACTCATCCTTATGATATCGGCTACATTTACAGGAGCTATCATTTCTCATTTTGAAGCAGCTCTTGCAACTTACGTAGTCCTTACAAGCTATATTCCAATGCTTATGGACACCGGTGGAAATTCAGGCCAGCAGGCTTCAGTATCTATCGTGCGCGGTATATCACTTGATGAGATTCACTTTGAAGATATCTTTAAGATCCAGGGAAAGGAGCTTCTTGTTGCATTACTTTGTGGTATCACTTTAGCAGTAGCTAACTTTATAAAACTAATCCTTATTGACAGAATCAAGATAATGATCGCACTCACAGTATGCGGAACTCTTTTCTTCGTTGTCATCGTAGCAAAATTTGTAGGATGTACTCTTCCTATACTTGCAAAGAAGATAAAACTTGACCCGGCTGTAATGGCCAGCCCATTTATAACAACTATAGTTGATGCTGTATCACTTCTGCTGTACTTTAATATTGCGAAGCTGATCCTTCACATTAACTAGTATAACGTTCGCAAAATAACTGGACTAATGCGCTGAATGCTTGCTCGAGAGTGCGTCTCAAAAAACGTAGGCGTAGCGGGCTACGCTGAGGNGCGTAGCGGGCTACGCTGAGGATTTTTGAGGCGTGCTATCGATGTAAGCAGGCAAGCATTCGGTCCAGTTATTTAAGTGACGTTATACTAGTATAACGTTCGCAAAACAACTGGACTAATGCGCTGAATGCTTGCTCGAGAGTGCGTCTCAAAAAAGTATGCACTTTTTTGTAATATACTATCCTAAAAGTAAGTAATGGCAAAAAAACAATATTCCCGGGCTGCACTTAACCCGGGAATATTGCTTTTTATATTAAAGATATATTATTTTACTGCATCTAATGCCTGCTGAATGTCTTCGATAATATCATCCACATTTTCAATACCAACAGAAAGTCTGATAAGATCTGGAAGTACTCCACCTTTAACAAGCTCTTCGTCTGTAAGCTGTCTATGTGTTGATGAAGCTGGATGAAGGACACAGGTATGAGCATCTGCAACATGAGTAGCAATAATAGCTACCTTAAGATGCTTCATAAATTCTTCTGCAGCCTTTCTTCCGCCCTTAACACCGAAAGATACAACACCACAAGTTCCATTAGGCAGATATTTCTTTGCTCTTTCATAATATTTATTTGACTCAAGTCCAGGATAATTAACCCAGGCAACTTTTTCATTTCCTTCAAGGAATTCAGCTACCTTTTGGGCATTGCTGCAATGTCTTTCCATTCTTACTGCCAGAGACTCAAGTCCAAGGTTAAGTAAATATGCATTCATAGGAGCCTGAATAGATCCTAAATCTCTCATTAACTGAGCAGTACACTTTGTAATAAATGCCCCTGCATTTCCAAATTTTTCAGCATATGTAATTCCATGGTAAGACTCATCAGGAGTTGTAAGTCCAGGGAATTTGTCTTTATGAGCCATCCAATCAAACTTACCAGAATCAACAATAACACCACCAACTGATGCATCATGTCCATCCATATATTTTGTTGTTGAATGAATAACAATATCTGCCCCAAATTCAAATGGTCTGCAGTTTATAGGAGTTGCAAAAGTATTATCAACGATAAGAGGAACTCCATGTTTATGTGCAGCATTTGCGAATCTTTCTATATCAAATACAATGAGAGCAGGATTTGCAATAGTCTCACCAAAAACTGCCTTCGTATTAGGCTTAAATGCAGCTTCAAGTTCTTCATCTGTACAGTCAGGATCTACAAATGTAAAATCAATTCCCATCTTCTTCATAGTTACATTAAAAAGATTAAATGTTCCGCCATAGATAGATGCTGATGCTATAACATGATCTCCTGCATTTGCAATATTAAATACTGAGAAGAAAGATGCAGCCTGACCTGATGATGTAAGCATTGCAGCTGTACCACCTTCAAGTGATGCAATCTTTGCAGCTACATAATCATTTGTAGGATTCTGAAGTCTTGTATAGAAATAGCCTTCTGCTTCAAGGTCAAAAAGTTTACCCATATCTTCACTTGTATCATACTTAAATGTTGTACTCTGAATGATAGGTATCATTCTTGACTCGCCATTTTTAGGCATATATCCAGCCTGAATACATTTTGTTTCCTGTCTCATTTTTCCTCCTTTTGCTTTGTTTTCAATAATTCCAAAATAAATCTCAAAGCAAATATTTATTTTAAACTCTGTTTAACTAAAGTAATTATATATATTAAACGTCTTTGTTTCAAGGCTTAATTATAATCTTAGCCTATAAGGGATATTTTTCATTATCTAAGCTCCCCCCTGACTCAAGGAATTATTCATATTAAAAAAGGCATAGGTGGAAAAACCTATGCCTTAAAGCAGCTAATTAATTAGCTTTTCTTTTGTTTCTCTTTTTCTTTCCTATAATGAAAAGTCCTGTAAATGATACAAGCATAAGTCCTGCAACAGGGATAATTGGTGAATCATCTCCTGTCTGTGGATTATTGCCTGGATTATCATTTGGTGTTTCAGGTGTATCAGACCTATGTGGTGTATTACTCTTCTTATCTGTCATACTTACTGTAATGACATAATTCTCATCAGGTCCAATCTTCTTATCATCCACCTTAAACTCAACTGGGGCTGCTACTTCATATCCCTTTGGTGCTGAAACTTCAACAAGCTTATATGTCTTGTCATCGTTTGCATCAAATAATCCAGATACTTCATAGTCCTCTTCAGTTGAAAGCCATGGTCCAACTACAACATCGCCATTTTCATCAACAACCTGAAGAGTTGCTCCTGAAAGATGGTTACCTGCTTCGTCTAACTTAGCAAATCTAACGATAGTTACTGGCTCTAACCATGTAACATTTCCATTTTCATCTATTGTTGCAGTTCCATCACCACTATCAAATGAATCTGTATCAAATACAACTTCATTCTTACTTGGATCTTCTGGATCCGGTACAACCTTAAATGAAACCTTTATAGGATTCTTTGAAACATAATAACCATTAGGTGATTCAACTTCTGTAAGAGTATATTTTACATCAGCAAATACTCCCTTAAGAATAAGAACACCATCAATTCCAGTCTTTGCACTTGCAACAACAACGCGACTCTTATTACCTTCTTCATCTTCAACTTCTTTTGAAAGCTCAAAGATTGAACCTGGTAACTTAACATCAGGATCTGCTTCTGAAACCTTCTGAAGCTTGATGTCAGCCTTATATTTGTTATTAACAACTGTATTATTCTGTACCTTGTCTGTACCTTCAAAGTCTGTAGTAAGGCCTTCAAATACAGCATCTTCAGCATCACTTACATGTGCATAGTAGCTGTTATCTGATAACTTATATGAATCAATTGTTGCTGTCTCTCTGATGATATAATCACCTGCTGGGAGATTGTTAAACACAACTGTACCCATATTATTTGAAACTGCTACTGCTTTATAAGCTTTTTCACCAGTCTGAACATTTCCATCATTATCAAGAAGTTCTGCTGTAAATTCAACACCTTCAAGTGGAGTAGTTTCATTTGGATTGTCTGAGCAATCTTCATTAACTCTTCCTACCTTAGTGAAGTTAAGTTCTGTAACTGCATCTTTCAGTAACATTACTGTATTACCAGAAACTTCCTTTGTTGAACCATTAAATTCAACCTGTCCATTCTTATTAAGATAGAAGCTTACATCAGCTGTAAGTTTATATCCTTCTGGAGCTTTTGCTTCATGAATATAATAATTCTTTCCAACTGTAAGTCCTGAAATCTTGTAGAACTCATCTTCTGTTGTTGTGAATTCTATTTCATTTCCATCCTTATCTTTTGCTACTGTCTTATCAGCATTTAAAATCTGGATAACAGCTCCCTTAAGAATTACCTCACCGCTTATATCTCTCTTACTGATATAAACATTTGTAAGTTCATCCTCGATTACAAGTGAATTACTTTCTTCATCTGTTATCTTTGAAGTTGTCTTATCTGTATTAACAGTTCCGTCAGCATTTAACTCGAAGTAAGTATCTGTTGCAATACTATATCCATCCGGTGCTATTGTTTCACGAAGGATATACTTCTTCTTTGTTTCAAGTCCCTTGATTTCATGAGCTTCCTTAGTTGAAACCCACTCTACCTTTTCACCATTTATAGTAACAATATTTTCATTTTCATCAAGGATCTGGATTGTTGCTCCTTCGATTTCTTCTCCGCCAGCAATATCCACCTTGCTTATCTTAACTGAAGTCATCTTATCTTCTACAAGAAGAACACCCTTGTCAGTATTTGTTGTAGTTGCATCTTGATTAACAGTTCCATCAGCATTTAACTCGAAATAAGTATCTGTTGTAATAGCGTATCCATCCGGCGCTACTGTTTCACGGAGAATGTACTTCTTCTTTGTTTCAAGTCCCTTGATTTCATGAGCTTCCTTAGTTGATACCCACTCTATCTTTTCACCATTTATAGTAACAATCTTTCCGTTTTCATCAAGAATCTGGATTTTTGCTCCTTCAAGTTCTTCTCCATTAGCAATATCAGTTTTGCTAATCTTAACTGATGTCATACTGTCTTCTACAAGAATGACTCCATTATCAATAGTTGCTGTTGTATTTACCGTATTTACAGTTCCATCAAGATTAAGCTCAAACTTTGTATCTGTTGCTACAGTGTAACCTGCTGGTGCTACTGTTTCTCTTAATGTATATGTCTTTCCTACAGTAAGTCCAACTACTTCGTGAGGCTCCTTAGTTGATACCCACTCTGCCTTTTTACCATCAAGTACTACAACTTTTCCATCACCATCGAGAATCTGGATTGTTGCTCCTTCAAGTTCTTCTCCATTAGCAATGTCAACTTTACTGATCTTTACTGATGTCTTCTTATCCTGTACAAGCATTCTTCCAGTTGAATCAGTTACAGTTGTTGTCTTATCTTTGTTGATTGTTCCATCAGCATTAAGTTCAAACTTTGTATTTGTAGCAATTGCATATCCATCAGGTGCTACTGTTTCTCTTAATGTATATGTTTCTCCTGTCTTAAGACCTGTTATCTCGTGAGCTTCCTTAGTTGATACCCACTCATCAACAACATTTCCATCCTTATCAAGGATCTGGATACGAGCACCTTCAAGTTCTTCGTCACTGGTAATATCTACCTTGCTAACTTTTACTGATGTCATATCATCATTAACAAGAAGTATTCCATTATCTGTTGTTGCAGTTGTCTTATCACTGTTGATACTTCCGTCCTTATTTAATTCGAACTTTGTATCTGCTGCAATTGTATATCCTTCTGGTGCTACTGTTTCTCTTAAGGTATAAGTTGTTTCTGTCTTAAGTCCAACTATTTCATGAGCTTCCTTAGTTGATACCCACTCTAACTTTTTACCATCAAGTACTACAACCTTACCTTCGCTATCAAGGATCTGGATTGTTGCTCCTTCAAGTTCTTCCTTAGTTGTTACATCTACTTTACTGATTTTAACTGAAGTCTTTTTATCATTTATAACCAGATTGTCATGGCTATCAATAATAGTCTCAGTCTTCTGCTTATTAACAGTTCCATCAGCATTTAATTCAAACTTTGTATCTGTTGCAACACTGTATCCATCTGGTGCTATAGTTTCTCTTAATGTGTAAGGCTTATTTGTTGTAAGTCCTACAATTTCATGAGCTTCCTTAGTTGATACCCACTCTAACTTTTTGCCATTAAGTTCTACTACTTTTCCTTCTTCATCAAGAATCTGGATTGTTGCTCCTTCAAGCTCTTCTCCGTTAGTAATATCTTTCTTACTAATCTTTACAGATGTAAGACTATCATTAACGAATATTACTCCATCAGCAGTATATGCTGTAGTATTTACTGTATTAATAGTTCCATCAAGATTAAGCTCAAACTTTTTATCTGTTGCAACTTTATATCCTGCTGGCGCTGCTGTTTCTCTTAAGGTATATGTCTTTCCAACTGCAAGTCCCTTAATTTCCTTAGGTGTCTTAGTTGATACCCATTCGAGAGTCTCACCATTTGCTACAACAACATTTCCGTTTTCATCAAGGATCTGGATTGTTGCTCCTTCAAGTTCCTCATTATTAGCAACATCAACTTTACTGATCTTTACAGATGTCATCTTATCTTCTACAAGAAGAACGCCCTTGCTATCAGTCTTAGTTGTTGTTCTTTCCTTATCAACAATTCCATCAGCCTTTAATACAAATGTAGTATCTGTTGCTACTGTATATCCATCAGGTGCAACTGTTTCTCTTAAGGTATATGTCTCTCCTGAAGAAAGCCCTGAAATGATATAAGGCTTATTGCTTGATACCCACTCAAGTTTTTTACCGTTAACTCTTACAACATTTCCATCCTTATCAAGGATCTGAATTGTTGCTCCTTCAATTTCAGCGCCACCAACAACATCAACTTTACTAATCTTTACTGATATCTTGCCATCTTCAACAAGAAGCACGCCGTCATCATTAATAGATGTAGTTGTTTCTGATGTATTAATAGTTCCGTCTGCATTAAGCTTAAACTCAGTCTCTGTTGCAATTGTATAGCCTTCTGGGGCAATAACTTCTTTTAATGTATATGTCTTTCCTGTTGCAAGACCTTTTATTTCATGAGGTGTCTTTGTTGATACCCACTCAAGTCTTTCACCATCAACTTTTACAACATTTCCATCTTTATCAAGGATCTGGATTGTTGCTCCTTCAACTTCTTTTCCGTTTGCAATATCCACCTTGCTAATCTTTACTGATGTCTTCTTATCTTCAATAAGAAGTACACCCTCGCTGTTAGTCTTTGTTGTAGTCTTTGTCTTGTTAACAGTTCCGTCTGCATTAAGCTCAAACTTTGTATCTGTTGCAATAGTGTAACCTTCTGGTGCAACTGTTTCTCTTAAGGTATATGTTTTTTCAACATCAAGTCCTTCAATTACATGAGGCTCATTTGTTGATACCCATTCTGCCTTTTTACCATTAAGTTCTACTACATTTCCATTTTCATCAAGGATCTGGATTGTTGCGCCTTCAAGTTCTTTTTCATTTGTAACATCCACTTTACTAATGCTAACCTTTGTTGCTTCATCCTTAACAAGTATAGTCTGAATCTTACCTTCAGTTGTTAAAGATGCTGCACCATTTACAGTTACTCTTCCTTCATCATCAAATGAGATAGTAGAATCTGTTGTAATCTTATATCCATTTGGAGCTACTGTCTCCTTAAGAATATAAGTCTTTCCGGCCTCAAGACCTGTTATAAAGTAATCTTTATCCTTATCAGATGTCCAGCTGTCAATGACAGTTGTTCCATCAGATGAAAGGATCTCTAACTTAGCACCGCTAAGCTTATTACCCTCAATATCAGTCTTTATAATCTTTACAAATTTTCTTGTAAGATAATTATTTACAACTTCTGTCTTTGCAGGGCTGTCACTTGCTGCATTTTCTTTTGAAACAGTAACTTCACCAGTTCCTGTTACATCAAGTCCATACAGATCTTTAAGTGTTATACCAGCTGTTTCACTGTCTCCTGCAAGAGCTGCGTCCTTATCTTCTTCAACTGTATATACACCAGCTGCAAGTCTTCCAAGTGTAAGGTCTTCACCATTCTTAATGCTGATTACTGCATCATTCTTATTGTCCTTAAGAACTGCATTATTATTTGTATCAACTTCAGCTGAAACATATTTGCCATCAGCATTCTTAACAGTAATCTTAAATGTCTTATCAACTATGTTGCTATCTGCATTTGAAATGTCACTGTCGCTGTCTACCTTTACAGTCT
The DNA here is from genome assembly GCA_902789175.1 of uncultured Lachnospiraceae bacterium. Classification (GTDB taxonomy): domain Bacteria; phylum Bacillota; class Clostridia; order Lachnospirales; family Lachnospiraceae; genus Eubacterium_Q. The sequence continues at coordinate 56,855 of CADANF010000012.1, read as the reverse complement.
TACTGATATTAAGGTATCCATAATCTTCTGTATATACATTCTTAAATGTTGCTACAGGTTCATTTGTTGCTGTTACATTAAGATCTGACTTCACAGCCACATCTGATGAATCAGTAACGAATGAATAATTTTCAATTAATTTTTCAGTATCATAACCTGTTTCTTTAACAGAATATGTACCAGCTGCAAGACCTGAAACCTCATATTCACCATTGGTGAAATCCTTATATGTTACTACTAAACTGTAGTCATCTGGTCCTGTAATAGTAAACTTAATGTTTTCCTTTATTTCATCAGTAAGAGAAGGATTAGCCTCGCTTCCATCAATCTTTGTAAATGAGAAGCTCTTCTTAATCTTTAACTTACCCTTATCACGAGTATAAACATTCTTTAATTCAGCAACTTCAGGAGCACCTTCAGTTGTATCACTTGTAACTGCTACATCTTTCTTTGACATAGTACTAAGATTTGTGCTAATGGTGTAATTTTCTACTGAACCATCACTTACTGTTTCCTTAATACTGTAGTTACCTGTGTTGATATTAGTAAGAAGATACTTACCATCTGTAAATTCGCTGTAAGCTACTGTCTTTTCATATCCGTCAGGTCCTGTAATTGTAAAGCTGATCTTTGACTTATCAATACTTGATTCGTCAATTGCATTTCCCTTTTCATCTTCAAAAGACTTAACAATCTGTAAATATCCCTTATCACGAGTATATTCATTAATAAATGATACTTCTGCAGGATCATTAGTAAGGCCATCCTTAACTGTAACTTCAGCTACAACCTTCTCTTCTGTTCCTACCTTTGTTGTCTGATATGTATATCCTTCAATTTCAGGATTCTTATCTGTTACCTCTGTAATTTCATAAGTTCCAACAGGAAGGTCTTCAATTGTAACTGTTCCGCCAGCAGCAACCTTTATATCCTGTGGTTTTTCTGATGCAGTTGCAACCTTGTTATAAAAAATTCCTGTTTCCTTATTTCTTACATTAAAGACAAATTCTTTTGTATTATCTTTCTTTTCCTCATTATCAAGAAGTAAATTCTTCTTTATAACAAGACTTCCTTTTTTGCTTGTATAACTATTAGTAAACTTAACAGTTACAGTCTCTGCTGCATGAACAGTGTTTGTAGCTACCTTATCGCCAATAGTATATACCGCACTTATATTATTTGTACTGTCTAAATCTGACTTTCTTTCATATGTAGCAGTAAGCTTGTAGTTAGTAAGATCTGAAGCACTCTCAACTACGAAATATTCCTTATCAGGCTCAACTTCAATAGTCTTCTTTAAATCTACCATCTCATAAAGAGTAAAGCTTGCTACTTCATTTTCAGATGCATCCTTAACAGTAAACTTTATATTTTTCTTTTCTGCATCAGTAAGATTTGTATAATCTCCTGAAACCGCTTTAGATACTACAATGTAAGCTTTTCTTGAATAGTTATTTACTACTTTAAAGCTTACAGTCTCATCCTTAGCAAGCACTGCACCTTCATCAGGAACTGCTGTTCCATCCTTCATTCCTACCTTTGAAGATACGAAAGTATATCCAGAAATCTTAAGTCCATCAGCTCCTGTTTCAGTAACCTTATAATTACCTGTAGGAACATTTGTCTCCTGATACTTCATATCACTATCGAAATCAAGCAGTGAGATTGTCTTTGTTTCGTAATCTGCAGGACCTGTAATAGTGAATTTTACTGACGCTTTTTCTTCATCTGTAAGGCCACTAATATCAACTGTCTCATTTCCGTTGGCAAAAACCTTGGTGATTTCAAGTTTTCCACTGTCTCTTACATAATTATTATTAAATGCTACTTCTGCCTTTTCTTTATTAGCAAGTGTAACAGTAACTCCAGAAGCTGTGTATGTACCTGATGCATTATGGTCTGAATCGCTGGATTCAACCTTATAAGATTTTGAAATAGTAATGCCTTTAATATCATTTGCTACTTCCTTAACAGTATATTCTCCAGGAAGCACTTCAAGTGTCTTTATACCAGATTCCATATCTTCATATGTAAAAGCTGCGTATAATTTACTCTCAGCATCATAAATTTCAAAAGCAACCTTATTCTTATCTGTTTCGTTTACAGTTCCTTCAAATGTCTTTGAAACAGCAAGCACTGCCATCTTCTTTTCATAAGCATTAGTTACTGTAGATTCTGTTGTAGAATTCTTTGTAACTTTAACTTTATTAAAGTCAGGCTCAATTTCTGATTCACCATCTTTATAACTTACTACATAATCAACAAATGTGTACTCTTTTGTATCTGTCAGCTGATTATCCTCAGTAATTGTATATTCCCCAACAGGAATATTTTCAAAAGTATAAGTAAAATCTGATGAAAAATCTTTTAATGTGATGATCTCATCAAATGAATCAGGTCCTTCAATTTCAAAAATAACCTTTGCCTTTTCAGCATCAGTTAATTTACTGATATCGATTGATGAATTATCATCAATATTTATAAACTTCTTTGTAATCTTAAGATTACCAGTATCTTTTACATAATCATTCTTAAATGCAACTGTAACTGATTCTTTATCATCAATTTCAACAGCAACACCTGCATCTGTATAAGAAGTCTTTGATACATCCTTTGTATTAACAGAAGAATCTACTGTGTAGGTTCTTGTTAATGTATAACCATCTACAGTTTCTGTTGTTTCCTTTACTGTATACTTTCCAGGATTAAGGTTAAAGCTCTTGCTTCCATTCTCCATTTCTGCATAAGTAAAGTCTGCTAACTTATCACCATTTTCAGCATAAATCTGGAAAGAAACCTTATCTTTTTCATCATCACTAATATCACCACTGAAAGTCTTTGTTACAATCAGTTCAGATTTCTTCTTCTCATCTGCAATTGTATAACCTGCAGATGTATAAGTTGATTCTTTTCCATCTTTATCAGTTATTGTTATGACACCATTATCTGCAACACTTATTGTCCATGGTGAACTTCCAGATACACGGTAACCTTCAGGAGCTTTTGTTTCTGCAAGCTCATATGTGGCACCATATAAAAGTCCATCAAACTGAAGCTGTCCTGTTGCTTCAAGAGTTGTCTTTACTACAGGAGTATCAAGAGTTGATCCTGTTAATGTAAATTCAGCTCCACCGATCCTTGCATCTAAATCAGCTGCATCGGTCTTAATAATTTTCACTGATGTTGTCTTTGTTTCATAGTCATTCTTAGCTTCATATTTTGCTATCTCGTTCTTAACAACATCTACAACTCCATCTTCTGGATTTGTTGTAAGTCCGACATATTTATAATTAGCAAGATTTAAATCATCAGTTTTTTCCTTAACAGTATACTTTCCAGGTTTTAATCCTGATACTGTAACCACTTCTCCAGGATATACAGAAATAATCTTTTCATCTGATGTCTTTGTTCCATCAGTATCATAATAGTTTTTATCTTTATCCTGTACAGTGAAAGAATAAGCCTTATCCTTATATGTATTTGTTCTGTCATTTCCATCAACATAAACAGACTTGCTGATTTCTAATGAACCTTTATCATTGCTTTCTACTACATTCTTAAACTTGATGTCATCAGCATTTACATAGCTTGCTGAATATTCTGAGTCTTTTCCATCTCTCTCATACTTTGTATAGGCAAGATTATGTGTAAACTCTCCATTATCCCGTCTCTTTACATGCATTGTAATAATGTAGTATGTATCATCAGGAGTTACTCCCTCAGGAACACTTGTCTGATCTTCGTATACCTTATAATAGTAGTATTCCTCATCGCTTGTCATGGTTACTTTGATAGGATCAAACTCTACGTTTCCTTCTGCATCATTCTGTTTTGATGCTGTATAACCACCCTCGATTACTTCAGCATTCGCCAAATCAACATCTACTTCATCTATATTAAATGAATATGTTCCAATTGGCGCTGCCTCTCCATTATCAAATACTACTGTTTTCTTTGCTTCTAATTCAAATTCAACAAAATCTTCGATTTCAAACTCTGCATTAGAATCTTTATATTTATTGATCTTAATGCTGTTTCCATCTTCATCAGTCACGTTAAGATACTTTTCCTTAAACTGTTCATCAGTTATCTTAAGCGAATCATCATTTCCGGAATCATTTGAAACTATAAAGTAATAATCTGTTTTATTAAGCGGATTAGGTGCTTCTGTTTCATGTAAGAGGTATAACTTTGCAAAGTCAAGTTCCTTAACACTTATACCTTCTTCAGCAATTGAAATTTCAGTATTAGCACCGTCAACGTTGGCCATATAAATATTGTTATCTCTATTAAATGTTACTCTATCGCCAATTAAAACTATGCCATCTTTCACACGGCATTCGTATAATTCAAACTTACAATCACTAAGAGAAACATACTTTTGTCCGTTAAACCATACTTTTGACAGTCTTACTGTTGCTCTTGCACTTGAACCACCTGAATCCTGAACGAAATCACCAGATTCAATACTTTTACTTACTCTGTCAATCTCCATTACATCTTCATGCTTATATAAATAGAAAGTATTTGCAACTCTATCTGATGGCTGAATTATATTACCCGCAACATCAATAAGCGCTGAATATGTAATTGTAAGAGCTTTACCATCAGGTATATCAAACTTTAATACATTATCACCGTTCTGGTCTTTTTCAATCTTATAATCATACTGATTTTTTCCAGAACCAATTTCAAGTTCTCCGTTCTCATCAGATACTTTTATACTATTCTTTATGATTCTTAAGTTAGCTCCGGCTACATCCTTTGCATAAAGTCTTGAACCATCATCATTAAATTTAACCGCATCCGGATTAACTGTTACTGTATAAGTTAATTTTGCTCCCTGATGAACATACTGTTTATCAAGTACTTTATTTGCTGTTAAAAATACATCTTCAGTATCCTGACCTACAACCACACCATTATAAGAAACTTTAACTTCATTACTATAGTTATTTTCTTTTTCTTCAGAAAGAGTAAGTTCTCTTGCTTCCTCATCAGTCAGTTTTGCAAGATAATTTATTTTAAGGATTGGATTAAATTGTGAGCCATGATATGTGAAAGTACCAGTGGTGTAATCAAAAAGTTTCATCAACTCATCTGTCATGGTGTAAGTAAATGTTGTTTTACCTCCATCGGTTGACACTTCCAGATTACCTGTAAATTCTAAATATGGTATCTTATAATATTCATTTTGGAACATATCACAGGATAACACTGCAGAATCTGGAACATATTCAAGGTAGCCATTTTTTATCTCATCATAGAAAACGATCTTATCATTTGGATAAAGTGTTCTATTTTGCATATGTAAATTTTTTGCATATGCGCCAAGATCAAATGTAACAGTGTATTCTACTTCTCCACCTTTACCAACTGGTTCACCGAACTTTTCAGTTGTTTTAAGTACTCCTGATTCATCTGAGTCTTTATCTTCCTCAACAGTAAGTGTGTCCTTAAAAGTTGTTAATACCTGAACATCATTTTTAAAGGATCTTTTACTAAGTTTTGAATCATCTGTAACACGTGTATATACAACAAATGTATAATCCTTCTCAGGACTGAGATTATCTTTCTTTAATCTAAGTTTTAAACAACCATCATTTATATCAAAAGGATATTGAGTTTTGTCCGCTTCAGCAAGTGAAGTGTCAAAATATTTCTTACCTTCATCTGTAAAAAAACCTGTATTACTTGACTGTCCTCTGTTGAAACCTGAATCTGAATAAAGAAGTGTTCCATCTTCAAATTCAACCCTTCTTGCCAGGTAATGATGCTGCCATGTTTGAGGATCATCAATAATATCTATGTAACTTAAATCATTCCAGTCTTCTTCAGAAGGAGTTGTTACAGTTATCTCCCACTTTAAAAGTCTATATTTAGTTGAAACCTGTTTAAACTTATTATATTCCTCAAATGTTTTTTGAACTGTCGCCTTAGATGTATGAATTGACTCTCCTGTCCCAGGATTAACTTCTACAACCGGCGCTATATATCTTGTAACTTCTTCGCCATTCTGATCTCTAAATACAACATTAAGCTCATTCTTTATAAGAGCTGCTTTTATATTTTTTTCTTCAAGAAGAAGTTCACTTACATCAGTAGAGTAACTATATTCATATCTAATAGGATTGTCAGAAACCTTGTTCCAGTTTGCAATATTTTTTATACCTGAAGGAGCCGACCCAATATTTCCATCTGTGGCTGTATTTGGTGTTATAGTATGAGAAATCTCATCTTCTATTGTTTTAACACTAATTCCTGAGTCCTTCGGAATTTCTATATAACATGTCCAGTTAATTTTTCCATCTTCATACTTTCCTTCTTTTCCAATACCAGGAGAAGCATTTGAATAAATAACAGGATTTGATTCTGGAGAAACCTTAGTACCATGATTTGTTATACCATGTACTATAGCCTTGTTAGTACGACTTCCATCTGAATCATAATACTTATCTGAGCCATTTAAGAAATCAGGTTTAACTTCCCTTGAATAGGTAATGATAAGTTCTTCATCTGTTCTTATGGCTGTATTTAAATCAGCTAATGTTGCGCCCTCTATCTTTGATACACTTCCATAGGCAGTTTTTAAAGATATCTGAAGATTATAAAAATCATCTCCTATAGTGGTACCTGCTTTATCCTCAATAGAGTCAATAAATGCATATCCTTTATTTGTTTTTACATTTATCTGATAATCAACAAAATATTTTCCTGTTTTTTTATCATAATAAACGTCATTGCCATCTTTCTGGATTATTTCTTTAGAAACAGAAACTTTATTATCATCAAGATTAACGGGAACTGCTGTTTTTTCTCCAGCAACAATTACGTCAATCATTCCTTCACCTGTTTCTGCATCTTCTACGCCAGAGAAATCAAGTTTTCCTTCCCAGGTTACCCAGATAGACTTACCTGTTCCTTTAAGGAATACATAACCGTTACCCTGCTCTGTTGCAGAGTCAGCGCCTTTATCATTAATATTTACAGTTAATTTTCCATCGCTGGTAAGAGACCAATCACCCATATCTCTGTTTGAATTACCTGTATCAGGAAGGTAATCTGAACCAGTCTCTTTTAATTTTCCGCCAGAAGTATTCACCTCTGTAGAGAATGTAAGATAGTTACCATTTTCATCCTTTTCAATTGTATCCATCTCACCAATTAAAAATTCAAACATTATGGTAACATTATCATTTTCATTAACTCTGTTACCCGTTGGAATACCTTTTTCTACAATTAATTCTCCGGTAGTAACATCTTTTAAGGTAATAGTTGTAAACCTTACAAGTTTTCCGGAGCTGGCATTACCAACATCTTCAGTTTGGGCATTTACCCATCCCAATCCATTACCCCCGCCTCCTGCAGGAACAATGATAGTAAAACACATTAAAAGAGCCATAAGTATGGCAATAATGCGCCTACCCGTAAGTTTGAATCGCTTTTTGGTCTCCATAGTTTCTCCTCTTTCCCATTAGTTTATTGTCTATAAGATAAAATCCGGTTTTCATTATATTTTCCGGACACAAAGCAGAGTTACCCTATACTAAAACAGATTACATTATATAGTAGATTACATATGTAATCAACATAAAACTCTTTAAAATATATACATTTTCAATCAATTTCCCATAGCAGTTTCCTATATTTTGCCATATTGCATTGCACTAATATCAGGTATTATACTAATCTGATATTATTTTTTTATGCATTTTTAGAATGTTCAATAATACCAAATAGGAGTTCCCTTATGTTAACCTATAATTTTAAAGATAAAAAAAAGCCTTTATATCTGCAAGCTTACGAGTTTATCAAAAGTGATATTTTGTCAGGAAACTTAAAATCAAACGAGAAACTCCCCTCAAAAAGAACTTTCGCCGAAAATAATGGTGTCAGTATAATAACTATTCAAAATGCTTACGACCTGCTGCTTTCTGAAGGTTTTGTTTATTCTAAACCGAGAAGTGGTTATTATGTATCAAAGATTCAAAGTTTAAAGCCTACTGAAAAACATTCTGGCATAAAACACCCAGTTGATCTTCCTGCAAAAGAAGATATTGATATTGACTTATCCAGCAATATAATTAACCCTTACAGCTTTCCATTCTCTATATGGGCAAAACTTTCCAGACAGATAATCTCTAACTTAGAACGTGAACTGATGGAAGTATGCCCTGGAAATGGTACCTACGAGCTTAGAAGTGCCATTTCCAGTCATCTTTCTTCTTTTCGTGGCATGTCTGTCTCTCCTGATCAGATTGTAATAGGAGCCGGAACAGAGTATTTATATAGTCTTATTCTGCAACTATTAGGCTTTGACAAACTATACTCTACAGAGAATCCCGGATATGATAAGCTTTCAAAAATCTATTCTCAATACCATACCAAATGTAAGTATCTGGATATGGACGATAACGGAATCTCAATTAACGCCTTAAACCATTCCAAAGCTTCTGTAGTCCACATTTGCCCTAATCATCATTTTCCTACAGGAATAACCATGCCTGCCAGCAGACGCTACGAAATACTTGAATGGGCTTCCCGTTCCAATGACCGCTTTATAATTGAGGATGATTACGACAGTGAATTCAGGACTAATGGAAAACCTATTCCAACGCTATTTTCCATGGATCAAAGGGAAAAAGTAATCTACATAAATACTTTTTCAAAATCTCTTTCACCTACCATTAGAATAAGTTACATGGTACTTCCTTGTAGTCTTGCCAGCCAATATTATAAAAAGCTTTCTTTTTATTCCTGTACGGTATCTAATTTTGAGCAGTATACTTTAGCAGCCTTTATAAAACAGGGATATTTTGAAAAACATATTAACCGTATGAGGTTATATTACTCAAAACAAAGAGAAGAATTAAAAGAAATCCTTATCAACAGTTCACTACAGGGACATTTTAATATAATAGATAATGAATCAGGGCTTCATTTCCTGATAAAACTTGATACCTCCCTTTCAGATAAAACTGTTTATACAAGACTTTTAAAAAATAAAATAAAGATTGCCCCTTTATCTCAGTATTTTCAAACAGAAGATAAATCCAGCGATCATTATTTTATAATCAATTATTCAAATTTAGATATGAAAAAAATGCCAGAAGTATGCGAAACCATCGCCTCTTTATTATTTCCATCCCATGAAGATTAGTAACCTAATTCTTCACCTACAAGAATAACTTTTATTCTATCCGGTACCCGGGAAGCTCTTGTTATAACTTCTTCACAGCATATTGTATTTGTTAAACAATTGCCGCATCTTCCCGTGGTGCTGCATGGTGTATCACAATTTAAACGAACTGTATTGGCAGGTGAGGAAAAGTTCTTTATTCTCGCTATTCCTGATGGAATATCACTTACAACCTTATTCATACCTGCCACAATTATTACCTGTTTTGGGCCATATATAAGATAGCATACTCTGTTTCCTCTGCCATCTATATTGATGAGTTCACCATCAAGAGTAATAGCATTAGTACTCATAAGAAATGTATCTGCATTTATTGTAAGACTGTTCAGTTCTTCAATTTCTTCCTCTGTTTTGTAGTTCTCTCTCTTTATTAGTTTATGTCCAGCATTTTCAAGTTTTGCTTTTATTTCTGAATTATCTATTGTCATGGAACCGCCATAGGCTATTTTCTTTTCTCCTTCACCCACAAGTGAAAGCACTAATTTCTCTGCCTCTTTAAGATTCTCACAATAATACCCTTTCATCTTTCTTGGCTCTAATTTTTTTATTATTGTCTCTGCCTGGTTTTTGTAAAATGTCTTCTTACTCTTATCCATATTATTCCACCTTTCTATACTTAATCTAAACAATACGATTTCTTTTATTCCCCTTAAGGAATTCTCTTATATTATCCGAAATCTCCATAACAAGTCTTGCTCTTGCTTCATAACTTCCCCAGGCCTGATGCGGTGTAAGAAGAAGCTTATTTTTATCTTTTATATAAAGCAACGGGCTTTCACCTGACAATGGTTCTTTCTCATATACATCAATTCCCGCTGCCATTATATCTCCATTATTTAAAGCATCCACCAGATCATTTTCATTTACCACAGGGCCTCTGGCTACATTAATAAGAATTGCGGTTTTCTTCATTTTTTCAAACGCCGCTTTATCTATAAGTCCTCTTGTTTTTTCATTAAGCGGAACATGCACTGATACCACATCTGATTGCAAAAGAAGCTCCGACAAATCCACCATAGGATAATCTACATCCTGTTTATTTCCGCTTACAGAATGATATATAACTTTCATTCCAAAAGCTTTTGCAATTTCTGCCACTCTTCTTCCAATATTTCCCAGGCCTATAATACCCATGGTTTTACCTGAAAGATCATGAAACACATTGCTTATATTACAAAATGATTCCTGTTTTGAATATTCTCCCGAGTTAACATAATCCGAGTAATATGCCAATTTATTATTTAGTGCTAAAAGCAATGCAAATGTATGCTGTGCCACTGCTTCTGTTGAATATCCACTTACATTGGCTACAGCTATTCCTCTCATATTGCAATACTTAGTATCAATATTATTATAACCTGTAGCTGCTTCTGCAATAAGCTTTAAATTATTGGCTTTTTCAAGACTTTTCTCATTTAGAATGCACTTGTTGGCACAGACAATATCTGCGTCTGCTATTCGTTCTGCCACTTTTTCATTTGGGGTTGAATTATAAAGAACCACCTCTCCAAATTCTTCCAAAAGCTTAAAACTCACATCTGTTCCCACTGAGTCCGCCTCAAGCACAACTATCTTCATTCAAAAACCTCTTTCTTATATTTATATTTTAATCTAAGTATTCGCCTTACTGATTCATTTATCCTTTCCTCGGAAATGTCTCCATTTCTAACGGAATTTAACACTGCCTTATATGCTTCTGAGCAAGCCTGAGATTCAAGAATAAAATCACATCCCGAATTCACTGCCAGCACCGCTGCATCTCCCTGTCCATAATAATTGGTTATAGCCTTCATATCCATAGCATCTGTTATCACAACTCCGTCATATTCCAAATCATTTCTAAGAATATCTGTAACCACTTTTTTTGATAACGAGGCTGGAACATCATCTCCGGTTACTTTAGGCACTGATATATGTGCCACCATTATCATGTCCACATCATTTTCAATTGCTCTATAGTAAGGAATAAATTCACTTTGTTTCAATTCCTCTAAAGTTCTATTTGAAACAGCAATGCCTTTGTGAGAATCTGTTTCCGTATCTCCATGTCCCGGAAAATGTTTGATACAGGAAACAACCCCTTCATCATTAAGTCCTTTTCTAAAGGCTTCCACCATATCCGATACTTCCTTAGGTTCTGATCCAAAGGCTCTGGATCCGATTATAGGATTCCTGGGATTAGAATTAATATCTGCCACAGGAGCAAAATCCAGATTGATATTATATTCTTTAAGATACCTTGCAATATATACAGCTGCATCATAGGAATTCAAAAAATCTCCCGTGTTTCCTATATCCCCCATGTTTCCTACGTTTTTTATATCATCAAAACCATCTTTAGAAGAGATTCTTGTAATACTCCCTCCCTCTTCATCGATTCCGATGAAAAGCGGAATATTATTTCTACTCTCACATTCTAAAGCCAGTTCTTCATTAAGTTTTTTTAACTGTTCTTTTCCGGATATATTCTTTCCAAAAATAATAATTCCACCTACCGGAAATTTCTCCAAACGTTTCTTAATATCGTCATTTAAAGCGGTAGTTCCTTTAACCCCCGAAATCCCATCAATTCCTACAAAGAACATCTGAGCAACTTTTTCTTCTAAGGTCATTTGACTTATTATATTTTCGATTTTATAGTCTCTTATACTTTCACTGTCAACAGCTAAAACTCCATTATAAACCCATTTAAAATTATAAGGTTTTATATCATCTACTACAGCGCCCTCTTTTTTAGTTTTATTTGGTGTTATTAAAATGGCACTTTTTCTGTCATTCTCTTTAACATCCCGTTCCAGCGAAATATATATTATAAGCACCATGGCAAGACTTGCTAAAACAATTACAATCGTCGCCACCTTAAACATAAGGTCCTTATATTTCCCCATCTTACTTTGTCTCCATCATTTTAAGTCTGTTTCTGCTATTATAACCGAAGAAAGGCACTTTCTAAATATTTTTTTTAGAAAGTGCCTTGAATTTACTTATTTTTTAATATTATCTTAAACAAGTACATGAATATCTACTACATTGTATAGATTACTTCATTTTCATCCTTAAGAATCTCTGCAGGGATATAACCCTCCTTCATTTCTTCTCCATTAACAGTAAGAGATGTAAATCCAGATTCTTTCTTAAGCGGATTAAGTACTTTGATATTTAATTTCTTTCCCCTGAAGATTTTCTCCATAGTAAATTCCCCCCATTCAGATGAAATACTTGGTGAAAGTCTAAGGCCATAAAGATCAGGGCGAAGTCCGAGTATTCCTTCCACACTTCCTACCATTACAGTTGATGCTGTTCCTGTAAGCCAGTGTACATGGCTTCTTCCAAAATGAACGCTCTTAGGTCCTTCTGTAAACTGTCCATAGCAATATGGTTCAAGTCTTCTTATCTCCGCTTTATCATTCTGTGATGCAGGACAGTTTTCATGATAATACTGATATGCTCTATTTCCGTGTCCCATAAGAGCTTCTGCAAGAATAAGCCACCCTTGAGTCTGGGAGAAAATGCCGGCATTTTCCTTTGTTCCCTGATTATATATAACACCAAGTGCGCCTTCAAATGCATGGCTATGATATGGAGGATCCATAAGAGCTGCACCAAAATCAGAATTAAGTCTGCTGTTTACATTCTCCATAGCAGCCTCTGCCTGCTCTTTTGTAGCAAGACCACTTATAACAGACCAGCTCTGAGGATTGAGCCACATATTAGCTTCAGGAGCTGTTCTTTCTCCTATTACTTCTCCTGCCTCTGTATATCCTCTTGTGAATCTGTCCTCATTCCAACAGCATTTGTTGATTATTTCTTTTAATTCTTCTTTCTTCTTTGAAGCAAATGCCTTATATTCCTCATCCTTTTTATACTCAGCAATTTCTTCCATCATATTAAGTGCATAATAGAACTGTAATGCTACGAATGTTGATTCACCATTCTTGCCAAGTCTGAGGCAGTCATTCCAGTCAGCATAAAGTCCGGCCGGCATATTGTGTGGACCTAAATGATCAAATGAGAACTGGATTGCTCTCTTTAAATGATCATAAACTGTTCCATGATCCTTATTTGCATAGAGAATATCCTCATCAAAGAAAGCTAAATCTCCTGATTCTGCAATATATTTATAAATTGTTGGGAAGAGCCATAATGCATCGTCTGCTCTGTATGCAGGATGTCCTGTTGCTCTTACATAAGATTCATCATCTGGTGTATCCTCATGTCCAGGATTATGAGTAAATTTAACGAGAGGAAGTCCGCCGCCATTATCAACCTGGGCAGAAAGCATAAAACGGATCTTTTCTTTTGCCATTTCAGGCTTTAAGTGGATGATACCCTGAATATCCTGAACTGTATCACGATATCCATATCCGTTACGAAGTCCGCAATATACAAATGATGCAGCTCTTGACCAGATAAATGTCATAAAGCAGTTATAAGCATTCCATGTATTGATCATTACATTGAAATCCTCATCAGGTGTATTTACCTGAAGCCCCTTTAATCTGTCTTCCCACTGACCTTTAAGTTCTTCAATCTCTTTATCACAAACAGCCTTTACATCATCATATCCAGAAAGGATAACCGCAGCTTCTTTTGAATAATGCATTCCCAGTAAAAATGCTACTGTCTTTGATTCGCCTGGTTTAAGAATGATCTTAGTAGAAAGTGCCCCACAGTTATACTCATTAAAGCCTTCCACATTTTTAAGATCACCTTCAGCAACACCTATAGGATTACCATATCTTCTTCCACATCCAAGGAATGTATCTCTGTCTCCTGTGTATGAATCAACCTTTGAACCTACAAGTCCGAAAAATCTCTTAGTAACAACCTTTTTATCAACTTCTTCATCCTGTGAGTCAAGATTTCCATGAAGAATATGCATGATACGGTTTTCTTCAAATTTTGTTCTTGTTATAAATCTTGAATACTGAAGATTAACCTGATCCTGCTCATAATTATCATGATTTGTAAATTCAGCATAGCCAGTAAGAGTAAGATCTCTATCTACATCTGAAGCATTTGTTACAGTAAGCTCCCAAACCTCATATGTCTTATCCTTTGGAACAAAATAAGAAGCTTCTGCCTTTATATTCTTATATTCAGTTTCAAATATTGAATATCCAAGTCCATGACGTGTCCTGGTCTTAAATTGATCTAATTCTTTGCAGACAGGCTTCCATGATACTGACCAGTAATCTTTATCATCATTATCACGAATGTAAAGATATCTTCCCGGCTCATCAAGCCCGTTAAATACATATCTGAGTATTCTTCCATCAGCTCCGGATTTTCTAAAGCTGTAACCTCCCGCATTTCCTGAAATGAGTGCTCCATATTCAGGAGATCCAAGATAATTTGCCCAAGGAGCAGGTGTATCAGGTCTAGTGATCACATATTCCCTGTTCTTTGCATCAAAAATGCCATAATTCATGTTGTTAATCCCTTCCTTTTTAATTTCTTATAAATTTGTGTGTTGTGTGTAGTGTGTTGTGTGTTTTTTATTTTATCCTATTATGCAATATATGTGAAGCTTTAATCCCATAATCATGTTAGAACTCTTTATTTTAAAACTCTTTATTTAAAACTGATTCTTTTAAACACTTCATTTAAGGATCACTTCAATAACATTCACATCTTCATCGCTTAATTTACTTAATGTGTTTTTATCAATCTCATTTTTCTGGAATAATTCATCACAGATCTTTATAGCATTTACAGAGTATTCTCCTGCATCCAAAAGGCCGTCATTTATAAACCTGATCTCTATCTTCTTTCCAGCAAATGTTAAATGGATCACCGCTTTTCCTTCATCACTAAACTGTTCTCTTACAAGTTTCGGATCAATGAGAAGATTTCCGAAACTACCTCTTACTCCGAATACCTCTGTTACCATTGTCATAAGATACCAGCTGGCAGCTCCTGTAAGATAATGATACATTCCTCTTCCATCAGCCCTGAAATATTCCGGAATACCTGGATAAATAACAGATGTTTCAAAATCCATGGCCGTATCAGAAAGGGACTTAAGTACCTTAAATCCTTCATGACTAAATCCCTGACTGTAAAGAGCCGCTGCATACATTACAGCCATATGAGAGAATACTGCGCCATTTTCCTTATCTCCATAACTAAAGCCAAACATTCTTCCTAAGTCAGTTTTTACTTCCTTAAAATCAGTATTAAGTCTATAACCACCGATCTCTTTCTTATAGAGATATTTATCTGCCGCATTACATATTGCCTTAATCCGTTTCTTTTCAAGATAACCGCTCATAATAGTAAAAACCTGTCCCGTAAGCATCATACGTGCCTCTTCTATATCAGTTCCTACTCTCTCAACTTTATTCTTACTATTATCGTAATAACTGTTGAACCAGCCTAGATCCTCTGATTCCATAAGCCATTCATTTTTGATTATATCTTCCATAAGGCTTTCTCTCATGGATGATAAAACCCTAGCCAGGTGTAATACATCAACTTCCACCTGCTCACCAGAAATATCATGCTTTACCAAAAGAAGGTATTCTCTTAATATTTTTTTCTTTTCTTCCACAGAAAGATTTATATCATAGCAATCTATAACATCTGCCAGTTCTTTAAATAATTTAACGCTTTTTATTCCTGAATCAGAGAGCTTCTTTAAGAGCTTTGAAAGTTCTCCCATATTTCCTGCGAAAGCCGCTGTAAATGCAACACTTTCACCATTTTTATCAGCCATATCAAGTGCATCATTCCAGTCAGCACCTCTTAGCCTAAGCATTCCATGTTCACCTACTTCAAAGAAAGAGATGATATGCTGTACAAGAATATGTTCAAGCACTGTACCCTGATAGATATTTTTCTTTTTATCAAGCTGCTTTGATCCCTGCTCTTTATTCCATTCTTCGTCAGTTCCTTCTGCCCTAAGAGCAGCTGCATCTTTAAAATATGGAGCCATCTGAGATAAGATTTCAGTATCTCCAGTCTGATTTATATAAAAAAGGATTGTCTTAAATGGCCATACACCATGATCCATCCATACTCTCTGGATACCATTTCTATCTGCAATAAATTCTCCTGGCTTTGTGCCTATTATAGTAGCATTGGTTCCATCTATCCTTACACCTTTTATATTATTAAGAAGATTATACCGCACATCCCCCGGATCCATTATAAGCAGGGAAAGACAGTCCTGCCATAAATCTCTCCAGCCTCTTCCTCCACGGCCGTAGTCATGATAAGGAAGGAAGCTGCAGCCATATATTGCTCTTAGGAAAGGCTGAAAACTTACCCACTTAAGGAAATTATCATATTCAAGGTTTCCTGTATTAAAATCCACATTAGCCTTATTTTTCCAATATTCCTTAGTCTCTTCTAAAGCAGCTGCAGCCTTGTCATAACTTCCATATTTTTCAGTGACTGCGTAAATATCATCTGTATCATCTGCAATTCCCATCATTATGACATAATAAAGTGATCCTTGTGCCGGCAGTGCAGCCTTCTTAAAACAGATAGCTCCGCATGCTTCTCTTCCTTCAAAAGCTTCACCCTCTTTAACCATGACGCTTTCTAAATCCTTATAGATTGACTTTGGATGCGTAAACGTTCCGCCTTCTCCTATATATTTTTCAACTGTTGGGATAAAACCCTCCGGATTATTACCATTTTCATCAGTTCCAAATGCATAATAAATCGTATGATTTAAGACATGTCCTCTCTCATCAAATGACATGGTAGGTTTTACTATGACACCGTTATCCACGGTATTTATACGATGAAGCATGGATGTAACATTTCTATGATCTCTTATATTGTCCGCACTTCTTCCATAGATAGGAGCTGCACTGACAAGCCTTATGTCCATAGCTTCGTTAGTTTCATTAGTTATTTTTATGATCATTATCTCTACATTTGCATTCCATGGAACAAATGATGTTATCTCTGAAGATAATGAATGGTCTTTTCTTTTTCTATTTATTTTATGCCATAAGAATCCGGCTGTAACCGAACTTTCTTCCTCATCTTCGGTAAATCTGGCATTTTCAGCTTCCGCAGAATTACCTGTAAGGGACCAGGGTTTCTTACCTTTAGTTAGGCACCATACATTTCTTGTACTTCTGTTATTATGAAGATTTTCAACGCTGACAGGTTCAAGTAAAAATGATTCCTGAGATATTTTAGAATCGCCTCCAAGATTTGGAGTTACAGCTCCCTTCAGGCCACAACAACTGGCAATAGGAAAGAAGAGATAATTATAATCTTCTGCCTTATCCAGCTGAAATGTACCATTTGAATCTAAAATCCTTATCTTATCCATGTTTCCTCCAATTTAATAAAATAGGTGCTTACCCTCAACCCTAAATTACTAAATCGAAGTTAAAAACTATATCACATTTATGAAACTCTTATCAAAATCATGAACTAATTTGAATTGATAACGTTTCCAATTATTGCCGCAGGAATAAGGCTTATTTCCAGTATCCCAGCTCAACTCCTTTTTCATAAATACCAACTGCCTGAACATAATATCCATAACAGGTAAAATGTGTCCAGTCGCTTCTTAACTGATCCGGGATCATTCCTGCTGAAAGCTGATATTCCTCTTCCTCAGATGGTGTAAGATGACACATATCCATACCATTTTGTAATATATATGCTCTCATATTGATAAAATGTTCTCCAAAAGCATCCTCTAAAGCCTTGTCCCATGATGTTTCATAAATTGCTTTATATCCATTTTCCTCAGTATAGGAAACATCTTCCTCTTCAACAACTTTTGATGAAGCTGAATTACCCATATCATCCGTATCGCCAACTATAATATAATCCTCACATCCGGAATGCTCGATCATCGCCCTGTACTGGTCAATAAGGACCTGATAATCGTCTTCCCATCCACCGTTACTTCCTATTTCAAGAATGAGAATGTCTCCTAAATGATCTTTGCCTTCTTTTACAACTGAAGCTCTTATTCTGCTGTTTCTTCCATCTGCTGTTATCTTTTCCATATTTTCTGTATTCATTGGATAAGCTCCCTGCATCATACAGATCTCAAGGGAATTAGCACCGCTCACTCCAAAATTAAATGTATGAAGTCCTGTAAGACCAGCCAGCATTTCCGGATATGAAAGCCCTGATATATCATAAACAACTCCGTCTCTTTCAACTGCCCCTTCTGTTGAACCATATCCTTCTGTCATGCTGTCTCCCCAGCATACTATCTCTCTTTCGTCTTCTGCATCTTTCTGATTTGGTATATAAGAAAATGGTACTGGTTTATCTTTCTCTATCATATCTTTTCCTTCTTCTGGATTTATCTCATACTTATCGTTATTAATATTGCTGTTATCTGAATCGGCTCTTACATTTCCAGCGATCTCACCATTATCTTTACCACCGCTGACACCTTCAATGCTGCATCCCGCGAGACATAGCACCAAGAGTCCTGCTGCAAGTTTTAGATATCCCCTTTTAAACACCGTCTTATCCCCTTCCTAAATAAAATTAAACTGGCGGCTTGCGCCGCCAGAAAATATTTATCATCTCATGTTTAATGATATCTTATTTAGTTATTTCTTGCAAATGAAGGAATTGTTTTTAATTTGTGAAGATTTGCTGTATGCTTTCTATCGATCTTTTCCTTAAGTTCAGCACTGATAGGGCACTCACCATTCTCTCCTTCATCGATCCACATTATATATTTATCCAGCTCATCATATGTAAAGCCCAGATTATCCTCATCTGTCTTTCCGCAAAGTCCGTCACTTGGAGTCTTATGAACCAGAAAAGAAGGAAGTCCTAAATAATCCCCCACTGCTCTCACTTCTGTAACAAGAAGATCCTGTAATACTGATACATCGCCAGCAGCATCTCCATACTTTGTTGAATATCCAACATAATCTTCAGAACGATTGCATGTATTTATAACAAAAGCTGGAACTTCCTGTCCCTGAGCTACTGCATAAAGAGTAGTCATTCTGAGACGAGGTGCTAAATTTGTTAAAAGCTGTGGAGTTAAGGTAATATTTTCATCTGCTTCAAATGTAGCACGAGCTGCATTAAACATAGCCTCGATATTAACAGTCGTATGCTTTATACCTATTGCTTCACAAACCTGCTTTGAATCTTCAATATCCGCCTGAACTCCATTAGGCATCATAACACCGATAACTCTTTCCTTACCCAGAGCCTTTGCGAGCATTGCCGCTGCGACTGTTGAATCCTTACCGCCGGAAATTCCTATAACTGCTACTGACTTTTCTGAAAATCCGTTAAAGAAATCTCTTAAATAGTTAGTATTTTTTTCTACTACTTCTTCTACATTAAAATTAAGCATTTTACACCTCTCTTTTTTTATTCGTGATCCATTCTCCATTTAAGAGTACGTTTAAGATAATCAACATATTCTGCATCTTTACACATTCCCTTACCTGGTGTATCAGAAATCTTTGCCACAGGATGTCCGTTACATTCTGTGGTTTTCATAACAATATTAAGAGCTGGAACCTTAGTATCATTTGAAATATAAGTTCCTATACCAAATGCTACCTTGATCCTGTTATTGAAGTGATAGAACAGTTTAGATGCTCTGTCAAAATCCAGACTATCTGAGAAAAGAAGTGTCTTTGTCTTTGGATCAATTCCAAGGCTTTCATAATGCTTTATCATCTTTTCACCCCATTCATATGGGTCACCTGAATCATGACGTACACCATTGAACATTGTTGCAAACGTAAGCTGGAAATCCTTCAGGAATACATCTGTTGTAATGGTATCAGTAAGTGCGATACCATTAAGTACTGAATATTCCTTGATCCAGGCATTAAGTGCATACCAGTTTGAATATGCTGCATTATGCTTATTTTCTCCCTGTCCTACGCACATGATATATTCATGAGCCATGGTACCAACAGGAAGCAGATTATACTTTCTTGCAAGATAAACATTTGATGTTCCGATAAAATTCGAACTGGATCTTCCAGATACTTCCACAAGTTTCTTAACTGCCAGCTCCTGAGCTTCTGCAGATAATCTACGGCGAAGTCCAAATTCTGAAAATGTTCCAAGATAGATTGAATTATCATAGATTCTCTTTACCTTAGCATCCAGTCTTTCCTTAAATGACTCAAGTAATTCGTTATAATCATAAGCCATTTTAAAATATACTTCATTTACTATAGCAAGAGTAGGGATCTCATACATAGAAGAATTAAGCCATGTTCCTCTTGCATCAATTGCAAGTCCGCATTCTGCATCTTCTGTGATCTCAAAATCCTCATATCTGGGATGCCACAATCTTAAGAAATCAATATAGTCAGGCTTTAACCATTTGATGGTCCTTAAATAATCCAGCTCATCTTCTTTAAAATGCAGCTCACAATAAGCCTTTATCTGTTCTCTTATTTCTTCAACCATTTCCTTTGTAAAATGAACATCTTTATTTCTGCATTTAAATGTCCAGGTTGTTGTATATGAAGGGAACTGATGATAGATTGTCATTCCCATACTAAACTTGTATAGATCTGTCTCCAATAAACTCTTAATTATCTGTGGTAATTTCATAACGCACCTTCCTCCAACTTATATTAGTTTTTGCTCTTTAAGATAATCTCTAAACGTTTTATCTATAACATCTACATATTTTTTTGGATCATTTCTTATCTCTGTCCCTGAGATATTTATCTCTCCCCTATCCAGTTTTATAAATTTATGATGCGGGAATATCTTTTCCAGTTTTTCTATGTAGCTGTCTTCCCCAGTATACCATGTATAAGCAATATCTTCCTCATTTTCATTATAGCCTGCGTTTTTAAATAATTCATTAGACCAAATACGCCAAGCTTCTTCTGAAAATGTACCTGTAAGTCCTATCTTCCTGTCATCAACAACAGAAATAGTAACTTTTTTATTCTTCTTATACTTTTTTTGCATCAGTTCAATTCTTTTTCTGAAAGGTAAAAATAACTTACCTCTATCCTCATCATATCCACACACTCCAAGGATTATCTCATCATTTTGTTCTAATGCAGGACGTATCATACTCTTTACATGCCCCTCATGAAGAGGAATAAAGCATCCAAATACGATTCCAACTTTTTTCATATTCTTCTTCCCTTCTTAATCAAGGATCTTTATGTGACAAGCCTTCATAGCAGCAAGTGCTGTATCATGTGATTCCTTTGTAACACCAGCACATCCTTTTGCATCAACTATGATATTCTTATTGGGGATCATAGCCTTTGTAAGAAGTACATTTGAGATAACACAGATATCTGTGCATACTCCGATAAATTCTACTTCATCTATATCGTCTGCATTTTCCTTAAAATACTCAGCCAGATCTCTTGAACCAAATGTTTCCTTATCGATTATCATTGTAGCATTTTCCTTAGAATTCAGTTCTGGGATTATCTGCCATCCATCACTTCCCTTGATACAGTGTTTAACCGGAAGATTCTTTCCTTCCACTGTTTCCATATAATCCTCACCATGAGTATCTCTTGTATAAATGATAGTATCACCATTTTCTTTAGCTTCATCTATTTTTTTCTTAACATAAGGTACGATCTTTATTGCATCCTCATTTCTTAATGCGTCTGTGATAAAATCCTTCTGCATATCAATCACAACTAATACATTCTTCATAAACTATTCCTCCTTAAATCTATATTCTTTACACTTTCTTCCACTCTTTGTTTTAGAGGTTTTATCATTTCCGGTTTCTTCCACCCGGTCGCTTATCATATCTCTAAAACTTTTCTTATATAATGGCCTTCCAAGAACCGTCTCATATACCGCCTGTAATTCCGGCAATGTAAATGTTTCATCCACAAGACAAAAAGCCTGATTATTATAATTGATCTGTTCTCTTAATTTTTTTATTGCTTCAATAAGTATCTCTACATGGTCAAAAGCAAGTCTTTCTTCACTTACAAGGCTTGGAATATAATTTTCATATCTTATGGCCCCATTCTTAAAGCTTTCCTTGCGAAGATCATAAACTATCTGTACATCTCTTTCTTCGTTATAAAGTTCAATAGCTTTATCCGTAAACTTAAGATCAAACCAGGCACAGTCATCAGCATCATCTCTTCCTTCAACTTCTGCAAGGTTAGGAACAAGAGCAAGATATGCAATTGTTATTACCCAGGTTCTTGGATCTCTCTTTGGTTTTGAAAAAGTATAGATCTGATCAAGATATATTCCTGTAAGTCCTGTCTCTTCTTCAAGCTCTCTTTTAGCAGCCTTGTGAGCTGTTTCATTTTCCTCTACAAATCCTCCAGGCAAAGCCCAGGAACCAAGAAATGGATGATTCCCCCTCTTTATAAGAAGTAACTTAAGAGACGAATAATCTTCATTCATCCCAAGGATAAGTATATCAGCCGTTACAGAAGGTCTGTTATAATCCCCTGGATCATACTGTTTTAAAAATTCTTCTTCTGTAAGTCCATCCTTATTTACTGCTTTCTTCATTCTCCTCCTCCTTTTAAGTATTAGTTCAATACTTAAGTATGACTTCATTATACACCGCTTAGGTATTATGTCAATACTTAATTTGAAAATAAACTTAAAATTCTAATTCCATTTTTTCCAAATTTCCGGCTGATAACCAATAGTCGACTGTTTACCATTTCTTACTACAGGAGTTTTTATCACCTGAGGATTTTCTAATATTTTTTCTAACTTATCTTCCTCTGCTATATATTGGATCATAAGAAGAGTATCCTTATCCTTCGAGTTTGTATCTATCATATTATCGATGCCGCCGTTAGCCCCGGCTACAGAATTGAATTCCCCCTTACTCATACCTTTTTCTTTCATATCAACAAATTGAAATTTAATCCCACGTTCCTTAAAAAATCTCTCAGCTTTTCTTGTATCGCTGCATTTTTTTGTTCCAAAGATCTGTATATTCATACACTAAACACTTCCTTATCTTTTACTTTATGTCTAAACTTTGACACCTTCTGCCATTATATAATATAATTTTTCAGGAAACTATACTTTGGGATCATACCTTTAAGGAGGAAAAATGATATGGGCGGGTGTCTTGTTATTGTTCTCTTACTCTTTATGATACCAGCTTTGATCGTTATCTTATTACTGCTGGCTGGTACAATATTTGCTTCTGTTGCAGGACTTCTGATTTCAACTGTCCTGCTTATAATAGGCGGCGCAACAGGGTTATTTAAGAAATACTGTAATTCAGAAGTTAAATGGCAGCGGATCGCAGCTAAACTGATCAAGGTTATTTTGATCATAGGACTTATTCTTTCAATCATAGGACTTGGAGTGAGCGGTTATTTCATAAATCAGTTTTTTTAATAACCAGCAAAACATAGAATAAAGACCGCAAAAAACCCCGTCAGCGGGCTAATGCCCGCTGACGGGGTTTTTTGACATTTCTATTTTTTACGTACGTTTATATAGCAATAGCAAATGGATTTTCTTTTCCTACTTTTCCATTCTCTAATAGCTTCTTATAAGCATCTCTATCTTCCTTACTGATAACTTCACCATCATCATAGAATTTATATCCATAAGGAATCTTGCTAAAGAAATCAAAATCATTTTCCATTACACTCTGATAATAGATATCAAAGAGCGGCTCTAAATCCTTTCTCTCAGATAATGATATTCTACGAGTCTTTTGCTCAACATTTGCAATCTTATCCCTATTTACTAAACGGTAATGACTGAAATGGTAGAAAACAAGTGGAACTGTATCATTTACAAAATACTCTCCATCCTTTTCTGAAATAACTCTTCCCTGAATATTCCAGAATGCCACATTATGCCCCTTATCTCTTAAAATATAGACATCATCTAATAATGCAGGCGCAAAATCCATCCACTTCTGATCCCATGCAAGGAATTCTTCTTTGCTTAAATAGCACTTCTCATGAAGCTTATGCTTCCACCAGCGAACCGCTTCTCTTCCTGCTTCATTATTGCGAACCGCAATAAATCCAAGATTGTAGATGCCATATCTTAAGAAATCCTGTGTCTTTGAAATACGAGTATCTACATCTTCCTCAACAGAAATAAGATGTGGTGTTAAGATTACTGAATGCTTTTCTAATTCCTCATAGATTCTATCCATTTTGTGGAACAGTAAAATGTCCGCATCAATATAGATAAGATTATCATACTGATATTCAGAAAGTAAAAATTCCATAAAAAATGGCTTAACTGCAGTATTTAACTCTACTACATCATACTTAAATGCCATACTGATCATGTCAGGAATTCCTATCTCTTCTACAGTATATAGTTTTGCAACCCCCTCATATTCCTTTAATTTTTCAGTTACTTCTGCACTCTGTACCCTATCCACAAGTAAAACATGAAGCTCTGCTTCCGGATGAAACTTTTTCACGTTTTTCATCAGGCTCACTGCCTGCGCAAAATAATTCAATGATACAATTGTACAAATACCTCTTTTCATACCTGGTCCTCCTAATACACTTAACTTCATTTTTTTATTTTGTAAATATAACTTTAATTATATTTATGAACGGATTATTTGGTAAAACAAACCCCTGCACTTTTTTACCCTTTGAAATGGAATAGCTCTTTTCATATATAACAGCTTTTCTTCTGACATCAGGAGCTTCTTTACTGTTTCGTTTGATGATCTTTCCCTGCCATACAGCCTTTGCGCCTTCACAAAGCTTATAATCATTTTCGATCCAGCCATCAAACCCGATCAGCACTTTTTCTTTGCTTCCATCTGTATATAGAATCTCCATTTGATCATAGATCATCTCGTTATATAAAACTGTTCCATACAGATAAAATTTATTAAATTCTGCAGTAGTGATTTCTTCATCAACAGAAAGTTCTTGTCCCAAGCAAACTAAACTATCACCCTTTTCGTTTGGTTCCGGCAGAATAAAATTAAAATTCCACCTTATATTTTTACTTTCATTCTCTGTTAATGGTTCATAATAATATCTTCCATAAACAGCCTTCCCCTCATCTATACTTTTCCAATTTTCATTATCGAACAAGTATGTATTGAACTGTTCAGAAAGATCAATCTCTTTCTTATAGTCATCAAAGCTGTCATACATTTTCTGAAGATCAGCCATGACAATCTTTTCTATCTCAGCAATCTCCCTTATCACTGAGCTCATTTCATCTTTTATCTTCTGAGACATTCCCCCATTATGATAACAATTCGTAAATACCATTCTAAGGTAATTCCATTTAGAAGATGTAACGATAAGCTTTTCAATTATCGGCTCAAAAATCTCTAAATGAATTCTTTCCTCTAATTCACGAAGAGCTTTTGTAAATACAAGACGAGAACGATATGTATATAAAAGTCCATAATAAAACGGTGTAAATAACACGCTCTCTAATCCATTTATTTCTGCATCAAAATCCATGGAAATAACATCCTCTGCAAATTGAAGCATTTCTTCATAAGGATCTTCCACCTTGCGGCGTAAAAGATTATCTTTGCCACTTTGCATTGATGGAAAAATAGTAGTGGCATCGATGCATCCCTCATTTGATATCAGTGTACGATGACAATTGCAGATAACATACTTAAGAAAATCTTTTACATCAATTTCCTTATCAACTTTATTTTTATCGCATTCGAATGTAACGCCCCAGGCGAAATTTCTTATAAATATTTCTTTCGAAACTACTCTTCTAATTCCAAGTTCATGAGGATCAATAACTGTGACTGTTTCATCAGTTATCTCCACAAGTAAAAAGATGGTTGCCTCGACTAAATCTTCTCCAGGCTTAATATCCCATATTCCATCTCTCGTTAATTCTACAGCAGTAGGTATACCTTTTAACAATTCCTCTTTAGAACGTTCTAAAAAGTCAGCTCCGCCATAAGCCTCATCAAATTTGTTTATATGGATTCCATAATATTTTTTCAATAACATGTCCTGATCAAAATATCTGACCACCATATTACTTCCAACTTCTTTATTTCGTCCTTTGTTATATCCAAAATCAAAAGCTCCGGCAAACATAAGATCATACTTACAGCCAAATTTCTCGGCCATAGTAGCTAGTATTTTATCTTCACAGAAAAAATAATCATTTTTCCAATACTTGTCTATTTCGTCATAGTTAACAATATATTTCATATCCAAGTCCCCTTATTCATAAAAAAAATCCTTTTCATACACACACACGTATATTATTATATATAAAAAAAAGAAAATTTCTAGGGGGAATTTATAAAAAATGCATATAAATGATATGACCAGCGGAAACCCAGCAAAATTATTATTCTCTTTTGCCCTTCCAATACTAGCCGGAAGCCTTATTCAACAGGCATATACTCTTGTTGATTCTATGATGTTAGGAAGATACGTCAGTACCGAAGCTCTCACAGCAGTCAGCTGCACCAGCTGGATATACTGGCTGATTCTTAATATCTTTACAGGTTTTACTCAGGGTTTTTCTATAATTATCTCACAGCAATACGGGGCAAAAGATTATACCAAAATGAGAAAAAGTATTGCTATGTCATGCATTTTATCATTTGTATTAACTGTCTTCATCACCGTCGCAGCTTTATTTTTTATACCTGATCTGCTGGTTATTTTAAAGACACCTGAAAATGTCATAGATATGTCCATTTTATATTTAAATATTGTAACAGCCGGTGTTTTTATCACCATGCTTTACAATCTGCTGTCCTCTATTTTAAGGTCTTTAGGAGATACGCAGACTGCATTTATAGCATTGATCATTTCATCAATAATAAATATTGTTTTGGATGCTGTATTTGTTATTCACTTTAATTTAGGTGTTACCGGTGTTGCTGTAGCCACATTGATCTCCCAGGTATTTTCCTGCGTTGTTTGTTTCATTAAGATAAAAAAATGGGATGTGCTTCATTTATGTGCCAGCGACTGGTCTTTTAACCTCAAATGTTCCAAAGAATTATTTAAGGCCGGCCTTCCTTTGGCTACACAGAATATTGTAATTTCCATTGGCGGCCTTATAATGCAGGGCATCGTCAATTCCTACGGCTATGTATTTACCACTGCTGTATCTCTCACCAGCAAATTAGTGAATCTCATCCAGCAGGCCGGAGTATCTTTCTCTGTTGCCCTCGGAACCTATGTTGCCCAGAATCTCGGAGCCAGAAAGATGGAACGTGTTAAACATGGCGTTGGAGTCTGCTTAAAGATCAATATAAGTCTCGCTGTAATCTCCAGCCTGGTTTTTATACTGATAGGAAAGCCCGCCCTTAGCCTGTTTTTAAACACAAACGAACAGTCCGCTGCTTTAAATGATACTATTCTTCGCACCGCATATTATTACCTGATAATTCAATGCATGTTCCTCTTTGTGGTATATGCATTATACACCTATCGTGCCGCATTACTTGGAAGTGGTAAAACATTCATTCCAATGATATCTGGTATCGTAGAATTACTTATCCGCCTGGCAGTTGCTTCATGGCTTCCAATCTACGTAGGAAAGAATGGTGTTTTATTTGCAGATGTTATTGCATGGTTCGGAGCAGGAGCATTACTTATGTTTACATACTATTCTAAGAATTCTGAACTTTTTAATGCAGAAGCTGAACCACTCTCTTGTGAATAAAAAAGAACAAAATCAACAGGAGTGGACATTACTACAGTCTGTAATTCCACTTATTCCATGTATATTGTCTTCATTATATCAAGCAATTCATCCAGCTCGATATCACTTAGTTTTGCCTTGTCCACTGCCTGGCTGATATGTTCCTCTATCTGACGAAAGCTCTCTTTCAACACCGCCTTCTTTAAACTTTTTCAAACATAATAAAACGCTGCATCTGTCCAAGTATTCTCGTTCCTCTGTTGTAAGTATTATTGCTTCTGCTTTTCTGCCCATGATATAACCTCCAAATAAATATATAAAGATTATATCATGAGGACACCAATACAGTCGAGTTATTTAAAGACATTTATACTAGTGTCGGTCTATTCCTCATATAGCTTATTCATGAGCTCCTGCATATCATCATATTTTCTGTCATTTAATGCTCTATGATTTTAAGGTCAATGCTATTATTTACCGATAAACGAACTCTTCCACCGATAGGAAAAGAGAACATCGGAAATACATGACCGAAATCTACACCAAATACAATTGGAATGTCAGGAGATACTTTGTCCTTGACGATTGCTTTTACAATGTTTTCGGTCATTTTGCAGCTTTCATCAAATCTGCCGAACACAATTCCTCTTATCGTGTCTGCTCCGCTGATTTGAAGAAGCGATTGCAGATTACGGTCAAATTCGCACACAAAGCAATCGCCAATGATATTATCATCTTCAAGGAACAATACTCTATTTTCAATCTCAGGCATATAAGGCGTCCCCTGTAATAGATTCAACGTACAAAGATTTCCTCCTATTATCTCGCCATCACATTTTCCTTTCTGAATGACTGTATAACTTTGCGAAGCTAATGACGGTGTGACAACGAAAGAAGCGTCACTCATTATACATTCCGAAAAGTATTTTTCCGTATATTCACGCTCGTTAAGAAATCCGAGTGCCGCAAGGTGAGGTGCATGATATGTCACCAAGCCCGTTTTTGCATAAACGGCATTAAGTAAAGCTGTTATATCCGAATATCCGCAAAGTATCTTCGGATTTGCTCTTATCAGCTCATAATCAAGATACGGCAATATTTCATTTGCATTAAATCCACCGATACAAGCCATTACTGCCTTGACGTTTTTATCTGCAAATGCTTCATGTATATCATCGACACGAGAGCGAATAGACGAAGATAAAAACATATTAGTTTCTCTGCAATTTTTGGAAAAGGTTACATTGAAGCCCTTGTCCTTCAGAAAAGTGAATGCGTTGTCATAAATATCAGGACGAACCCTCGTCAAACTGCTTGACGGAGCGATAATGCGAATCTCATCTTCTGGTTTCAATTTTTGTGGTATCATTCTGTCACCGCCTTATTAAATTCCGATTTATGTTCTTTATAATTACAGCATCGCATTGCTGCATTGTCAATAAAAACGCCATAGTACTTCTGACTGTAAATCAGAAATACTATGGCTTAAAACTTCTATATGAGTATCTTTCTTATGTACCGTCAGGTTTCTTTTTACGATTAACATTGGAATACATGGCACCATGACAAACAGGGCACCGTAGTATTCCCGATAAAATATGTTCATGCATCCTTGAGAACTCCGGTCTACCATTTATATTTTTGCCGGAGTGACCTGCATCTGAAAATTCTTTTACAACTTCCATGTTCTGATATTCAGCATATTTAGTGAGTTTATCACGTTGGGCATCCAAACTATATCCGTCAACTTGAACTGCTGTAGAGACACGAGTATAGATTTAGCATTTTTGTTTCTTTTCCATTTACGAATCTCCTCCTGGAAGCCTTTTGATAGCATCCATACTGACAGCAGATAAAGTCTCCATCTGCTTAAGAGCTAATTCTCTAAGCAATACAAGACGATCCGACATTGCTTTCCCCTGTTCTATAAGAATTGCGTTATAGCTTTCCATATTTGCTAGTACAAGAAGTTGATTCAGCGTTGCATCATCTCGAATGTTACCTTTCTTATCAGCATTATTTTCACGCCACTGTTTTGCCGTCATGCCAAACAATGCCACATTCAGGATATCTGCTTCATTTGCATATTTATATGAGATCTGCTCCGGTGTAAGCTCCTGCAAAATAAGATTATCCTTAATAGCATCTGTATGAATACGATAATTCAACTTAGCTATCTCACGATTCAGATTCCAATTCAAAGACAGACGGCTGTTTTCGTCGGACTTGAGCCGTTGGTAATCTTTGATGATATAAAGCTTAAATTCCGGAGAAATCCAAGATGCAAATTCAAAAGCTATATCAATGTGTGCATATATCCCACCGCCATATCTTCCGGATTTTGTGAACAAACCTATAGCGTCTAATTCATCTGTCCAATTCTTTATTGAAAATACAAACGCGTTTGTCCCTGCATCTTCTTTAAACGTATCGAAATCGATACGTTTAAAATCAGGATTATGTAAAATCTCCCAAAGCCCAAGAAATTCTACCACGTCTCTTCCACGCAACCAGTTATGAATTGTAATTCTAGGATCAATGCTTTTATACCTAGCTATATCTGTCAATGATATAAATTCATTCTTAAAATCAGTTGTGTAAATACCTATATCAATGCCGGCAGCATGTATAGTCTCTTTTTTTATTGTCTTTGCCATATATCCTCCAATAGAATTCGAATATAGTGTTTATTTTCGAACACTTTTTGAATTATCTGCAATTTTCTTCAATTCTCTGTAATATGCCAGGTAGCGATAAGCTGTCCTCCGGCTGACATCACCTTCTGCAACAATCTCTACAAGAGTCTTTCCGCTCTCATACTTCAAAATGAAATCATTGTATGCAGACATCCATGCATCATCGTGTTTTTTACGTCCACCGAAGTTACGATTACGGAGAGTCTCATTTTCTGATTTAAGCTCAGCAACCTCTTTTTCTAATTCCTTTATTCTCTTAAGGGCTTCATCAAGAGTTGTAATCTTCATCTTGTGCCACCTCGCTTTCTGACACCATTGTAATTCTGCACTGCGTCACTGTCAACTTGCTTTTTGGCACATGCTCTTTTCTGATTTCATCCCTGAGTCTTGATTGTGATAACATTGCCTATAATAATCTTTGAGTCGGTTACCAATTTTTTCGTATGAATAAACAATTGTGACCGTCGTATTGCCAATATATACGCAATAGTCATAGTCTATATCATCCATAGCAAACTTACATTCTGTTATGATTTACATATACAAGAACTTATGAAAAAGCACTGGGGGAATAAAGCATTGAAGTGTAAATTATCAATTCAGGAAAAACTAAAAGATTTGAGAATAGAAAAAGGTCTGTCTCTGCAAGAATTGTCAGAGCAGACCGGAATATCCAGAGCATCGCTTGGAAATTATGAAACGGATGATTACAAAGAAATCTCTCACAAGACTATAATCACGCTTGCAGATTTTTATGGAGTAACATCAGACTATCTTTTGGGACTTACTGAAAAAAAAGAACAACATCTGTTTGATAATCTTGCAGGAATGCAATTTCGAAACATCAACAAAATGATTGAACAGACTGAAGTGCGCCATTATATTTTTTATCTACGTTTCTCATGAATATATAATTCATCGTTTCATCAGTAAATCACTCATATCATGCATAATACTGTGCCTGTGCATTCCAAAGTTTGAAATACTGACCATCTGTTTCTTCTACCAGCTTAGAGTGTGCGCCCTTTTGCACGATTTGTCCCTGATCAAAAACTGTTATTTCATCGCAGAACTGACAGGATGACAACCTATGACTGATATATATGGCTGTTTTATTTTCGACCATATTACTGAAGTCTTCATAAACCTGTGCCTCAGCCAAAGGATCAAGTGCTGCCGTAGGCTCATCAAGAATAATCATAGGCGTACCTTTGTAAAGAGCTCTGGCCAAAGCAATCTTTTGTGCTTCTCCTCCTGATACTTCCACTCCGTTTTCCGAGATATCTTTATACAAATATGTATCAGGTCCATTCTCCATAGACTGGTATCTTTCGTAAAAAGATACTTTTTTCATACACTCTTCAAGCTTCTCTTTATCGTAACTTGTATCCGCTGCGATATTTTGCCCCAAAGTAAATGCAAAAAGTTTAAAGTCCTGAAAAACAAATGAGAAGAGTTTTAAGTATTCTTCATAATCGTACTTCTTAATATCAATACCGTTTAGGAGTATCTCTCCTTCCGTCGGATCATACAATCTGCAAAGCAGTTTGACAAAAGTAGTTTTGCCGGCTCCGTTCGTTCCTACAAACGCCTGCTTTTTCCCTATACTTAATTTTGTATTTATGTTCTTTAAAGCATATGTATCACTTCCCGGATATTTGAAGGAAACATTTTTAAATTCAATACTATAATCATTCTCACCATTATCACAAAAATAGTCTTTGGGAACCGGTAATTTCCCCTGATACTTATTATTGGGAATATCAAGATATTCAAACAGTTTTTCCAAATGCCTTGTATATACTTTGTTTTCAGAATAAATCCATGTGAGCAAACCCACGCATCCCACAAGTTCAGTAAGTGCACCTACGTACTGCACAATACTTCCAACATCAAAAGCTCCCGTAGAAGCTTTGGCAACCACGAACAAGTAGCATAATGCGTTACAGATTCCCTGAGCAAAATAGAGCCGTCCCTGACAAAAACTCATTTTTCTAATGAATGCATTATCACTTCGGTTATGCTCCTCCATTTTTTTCATTTCTCTGTCAGCGATTTTTTCCTGGCCATAAATTCGTACATCCTTCGCTCTTACAGTACTGTTATATAGCTCATGTCCATAAAACATAAAGGCTCTATTATACCATACCGTTCCCTTGGTCCACTGCTCAAAAACCACATTTTCTTTGTGTGTCAGGTAGTTGTTAATAAACCCAAAAAAGACGAGCACGATAATGATTCCCAGTACCCAAAGCTTAGAATCTGTAATACTGTCCCCCGACTTTGACATAAAAAGAGAAGCTGTCAATGAGATGGAAGCAACAATTCCAACTATTACTTTTACAAGGCTCGTTGTATCCCAGATGAGCTGCCCTAACCCATTTCCAAACATAAACAGATTTTCTTCTGCTTTCTGCCTCATTTTCTGAATGTCTTTATTTTCAAGAATGGCGTAGTCCATGCTCATTTGTTTATCTGAGAAGATCTTATTAAAGTAATTCCACATTCCGGATTCTTTGTCATTGACGATCTTATCCATTATGTCCTTTATCATGGAGAACAACAAATGAATTCCTATTACCAAAATTACATAAAGGACAAGTACATTCTGTCTTCTGTCATTCATTAGTTCATTGATAATTCTTGCAGAAAACCAGACTGTTACAAACGGAGAAAGGGTTTCGAGCACAGCTGCGATTGTTTTTGCCCTGACAAGCCCCGGTACATATTTATTTAAAAGAGCATAACCGCGTTTGGTTATCTCAATTCTCTTTTGAATCTTCATCGGTGCTCTCCTTTCCTTCTCTATAATATTTAGCCTGAGTTTCAAACAACTTACTGTATATGCCTCCTTTTTTAAGAAGTAGGTCGTGAGTCCCTTCTTCCACAATCTTTCCGTTTTCTATAAGCAAAATACGATTGCAGAATCGTGTAGATGCTAATCTGTGAGAAATAAACACTGTAGTTTTATTCTTCATGATTTCATCGTATGACTCATATAAATTGTTCTCCGCTATGGGATCCAATGCTGCTGTCGGCTCATCCAATATAACAACAGGTGCCTGTTTATACAGCGCTCTAGCCAGCAAAAGCTTCTGCTTTTCTCCACCGGACAGATTGATACCATCATCCCAAAATGCCCTGTCAAACTTGGTCTTGATTCCATTATCCAGTGCCGATATCTTCTCCCACAGCCCCGCCTGTTTTAAGCATTTTTCCACTAAATCAGAATCCACATTTTCTTCAGTTTCTTCCGCTACTATTTCTTCTATTGTTACCGGCAAAATAGAATAATCCTGAAAAACAGCACCAAAGAGTTTATAGTACTGAATTCGGTTAAGTTTTTTTACGTCAGTTCCATTGTACAATATCCGGCCTTTGGTAGGGTCTGTCAGCCCACAGATGAGCTTCGCAAGCGTCGTCTTTCCCGCACCATTTAATCCAACAATTGCAAGGTGCTCTCCGGCTTTTATATTAAGGTTCATATCCTTGATAATAGCTTCACCGTCATCAGTATAGCTAAAGCTAACATTTTCAAAGGTTATCACTCCCGGAGCATCGGTTTTCTCGACAGGAATTCCATCTTCCCTTTTATAGTACTCAGGATACTCCAGATAAGAACGGAAACGGTTCATTGCCATGCTTAGTCTTTTAAGATTATTCATCTGTCCAAGAATACTGCTAAGCCACACTGAAAAACCGGCAACCAGATTGAAATACAAAACAAACTCAGCTACAGTTATCTGATTTTTCCATATCATTCCGATCAAAACTATATAGGTTATTCCCTCTCTGATAAATGTCAGGCCGCTGTCTACTGCAGATACTCCAAATAATTTTGCAGTGTATCTACGATACCAGGAAAGAAGTCCTGTCATGTTCTCTTTGTAGATTCGATCCATCCAGTCAGTCATATGGTAAAGCCTGATATCCTTAGCTGCCTGAATATCGTCTGATGCGCGGATGATATACTGCATCCGTTGTTCATATCCGACTTTTTCCTCGTTATTTGTATCAACCCACTTTAACAATCTTCTGTTTAAGATGAAGCTTATAAGCGTAGTTGCACACAAAAACAAAATCAGTAGCGGATTCAGGCTCATCAGAATACCTGTAAATGCCACAAACCCTGCTAAATTTGAGAAAAATAACACTGCCGAATCATAGGTCTGTGCATAATATGAAAAATTGCCATTGCAGCTTGAAAAGCTTTCACTCTGCAATTTTCTGAAATGCTCATTCTCCTGATTCCTGTAATCTGTCGTAAGTCCTTTTCGAGAAACCATCTGCAGGAAAAAGTCATTCATTGTAAACTTGTTCCAATAGATCAGTTTATCTAAATACTTCTGCAGGCCTGTCAATATAGCCAGAGATAATGTAAATGCTGCCGTCACTAATAGCAGATTCATCATTTGGCGTTTTCCAGTAATCATTTCTATTACTGTTTTTGGCAAAAAAGCCGTAATCACCGGAATAAGTGCATTTATCACGATAATGCATGAGCAATATACCAAAAGCGGAGGATACTTTTCTTTTGTAACCTTCACACAATAGGCCAGATTTTGCAGGATTGTATACTTTTTATCTTGATTCATCCCTTTGTCCTTTCGAATTTCTTATGCTTGCATCAATATACCACAAATAAAAAGCCACTCACGTTTGTTTCGCGAGTGGTCGTAATATGCACCTGAATGGC
The DNA here is from genome assembly GCA_902789175.1 of uncultured Lachnospiraceae bacterium. Classification (GTDB taxonomy): domain Bacteria; phylum Bacillota; class Clostridia; order Lachnospirales; family Lachnospiraceae; genus Eubacterium_Q. The sequence continues at coordinate 21,715 of CADANF010000012.1, read as the reverse complement.
ATCTAATTCATAGGCAATAATATTTCTGTAGCAAATACACCATCCTCATGCTGACGGTTTATAAATCCGTTATTCTTTTCTACTATATAATCAATACGTGAGAGTCCAAATCCATGATTATCTCCACCCTTCGTCGATAAATACTGATTCTTTTTGCCCTTTTGGGGTTTCCCGTTCATAGAATTATAAACAGATATGTATAACTGCTCTTTCAAAATACCGACAAATATTCTCACAAATCTTTTGGAATCCTGTTCCTCACGCATTACTGCTTCCATTGCATTATCTAAAAGATTTCCGATGATTGTACATAAATCTATCTCTGAAACAGAAAGCTTTTCAGGAACAATAGCTTTTGCATTAACCTCTATACCTTTTGAGTTCATTACTGAGATTTTACTGTTTAGTATTGCATCTACCATTACATTTCCGGTCTTTATGACTGTATCTACAGTTGTCAGATCAGCATTCAGATTCCATAGATACTCCCTGGTCTTCTCTTCATCCTCGCACAAAGCGAGCAAAGTCTGAATATGATTATGATAATCATGTCTCCAACCGCGCATAGTTTTATAAATATGCTGAACTTCTTCACAGTGTTTTTCTATCAAGTCAGACTGATATTCAGCGATACGTCTGTCTATCATTCTTCCAAATAGCCTATTAAATAAATTCATTGCCTTTTATATCTTTCCTTTAAAATACCGGATAAATGCAAGATTCACTTCGTTATATTTTCGCCTGGACAGTGGCACTATTTCATCGTTTTCCAAAACAATTTCTGTTTTGCCGATTTGCTTAACCCTTTCAAGATTGACAAGATAAGAACGATGCACTCTAACAAACTGCTCTCCGAAACTATTCTCCAGTTCAGTTATGGATACTTTTTGTTCAATCAAACCGCCTGTTGTATGAATCACGCAGGAATGCGAAAACACTTCAACATATAATATATTTCTTAAATTTAGCCTGAGAGTCTCGCCCTTTTCCTGCAATATGATATAAGGTTCAACAAGCCTTATACGCTCTATTGCTTTATCCATAGCTTTATAGAATCTATCTCGTTCCAAAGGCTTCATTAAGTAATGAATAGCGTCAACATCATATCCTTCTGCTATAAAATCAGGAAAACCTGTAACAAAAACGATTTGCAACTCGCTGTTTCCCATCCGAAGTTCTCTGGCAAGCTCCACCCCATTCATTTTTCCCATTTCAATATCAAGGATCAAAACATGATAATCTTTTTCGTCGGCATATTGAAAAAGAAATTCCTCTGCAGAGATAAAAGTATGAATTTCAATAGATCTGTCATTTAAACGTGCCCATGTATTTAGGAAGCCTATGACATAGTCCTGATCCACATTGTTGTCATCACAAACAGCAATCTTATATTTCATAAGCTCCTCCTTTCCATGAACATTATAGTTTTATAATTCATCAGAAATCATCTGAAAATGTCTCAAAGCATCCTCTATTGCTTTAACCTTTTCTTCCGGACATCCAGGCTGTCTGCTATTCTCAGATTTCGGCTTATTGTAATTTTCACACTCTATGATCCCATGCTTCTGCTTCACCTGAGCAATGTTCAGATTTGTCACATGAACCCCATAGTGCTCCTGCACCCATTCTTCAATCTCTTTATATGTTGCCTTGGCTTCTGCACTCGTCAGGTCCAGTTCGTCCATATCCACTTTTACATTAATATGATGCTTTGCCTCATGAAGTTTGGACAATAAACATACAGTTTCATCGTGATTCACAGTGTCACACCAATTATCATCAGGATAATAATCAAGCACTTCATCGCCATCATCCTCATAGGCAATCGGTATTTTAAATCTAATGTGCTTGACCCACCTACCATGCTCCTTATCATCTTCAAAGATTTCCACACTCTCAATCAGTTGTTTAAAGAAATCTTTCTTTGCAGCGTCAGGATAGTTTTCTATTCCGTTCTCCATCATCTCATGGAAGCACTCCATAGCATAGTCAAACATCTCTGATTCTTCAGTTGATGCATTTATCGAAGCTTCGAGTTCGGCGATTTGCTTATCAATTTCTTGCAGCTCAATATAAAGCTTATCTTGCATTTTTTGCAAATCATCAAACTTGATATCATAGTTCACATCACAGATATCGAGTGATTGCATCCTGTCAAAGAATTTGTTCTTTGCAGCTTCTTTTTGGTCATAAGTCTTTTTCAGACGTTCTAAGTCTGCTTTTCTTTCTTCTAAAATGCTATTGTTATTTACTTCTGAAATTTTTTCATTAGCTTCGCTTACGGCGAAAGCATCAAGAGATTCTTTTGATTCTGCGTATGCTTTTTGTATAAACTCTTTTACGATAGCATAGACTTCAGCATTGATTTTGTCTTGATTCGGCTGACGCTTAAAATCGCATTTATAACCATCAATTAACTTACGGTGCTTGCAGACGTATGTGAACTGGTCTTTATACCATTCTGTTTCTCCATTTGGACCAAGTTTTTTCTTTTTCTTTCTTGAAATGTTTCCATACATGCCTGCTCCACAGATAGGACATTTCAAAATAGAACTAAGTACATGCTGATGCTCTAACGAATATACTTTCTCATGTTTCACACCTGTGATTTTACGTTTCTCTTGGCACTTGTACCAAAGTTCTTCAGAAACGATAGCTTCGTGAATACCATCGTAATATGTATTATAGTCTTTATTTTTAATCACATGGTATTCGTTACGAGAGCCTTCTATCTTCTCGTTCTTGCGTCTGCCATAGGCGATTTTACCCATGTAAACAGGATTATCAATAACACCTTTTACAAAGTGTGCTGAAAAATTAGATACAGTACCGTTCTGTCTGATTTTCTTGGTATATCCTTTGGAGGTTAGCCACTTCGCTACGCCACCAAGACCAATATCACCTTCGGCGAACTTGTTGAAGATTTCACGGATTATTACAGCTTCTTCTTCATCAATCACAAGCTTGCCATCAACAAGAGCATACCCATATGGAGCAAAGCCACCGTTCCATTTTCCATCTCTTGCTTTCTGTCTTCTGCCTGCCATTGTCTGCTCTTGGATGTTTTCACGTTCGATTTCAGCAACAGCTGAAAGAACTGAAATCATAAGCTTTCCTGATGAAGATGCTGAATCAATGTTATCTTTCACACAATAGAGATTCACACCATAATCCTGCATTAACTGAACAGAGTTAAGAACATCGGCTGCGTTTCTACCAAAACGTGAAAGCTTAAAAACAAAGACGTATGATACACCATCTCTGTTCTCTTTAATGGCGTTGAGCATTTCTCTGAATTGGTCACGGTTGGTGATGTTCTTACCTGACTTTCCCTCATCGGAATAGTGATGAGCAAGAACAAAGCCTCTGTGCTTGGCTTCTTTCTCAAGTTCATTATATTGTGCTTCCAAAGAGTAACCATCTACCTGTATTTCAGTGGATACTCGTGTATAGAAATAACACTTCTTCTTTTCTACTTTCTTCATTAAATTGTTCCTTTTATGCGTGATTCACTTGTACCACCAATTATATTTCCATATATGGAAAAGTGCAATTAAAACCCATTAAATACTGATATTAGAAGCTGTGATATTAAGAAGAATTTCAAGTAATTTGACAACATTTATTCTTGGCTCACCTTTAGGTTCTTCTTTGGTCTTCCAAAGGTCTGCAAGAAAATCCGCTATTTTAGCAATCTGCTCAATCTGTGCATCTGACAGGTTACTGAAAGCAGATGGCTCGTTATGTTCGTATTTACGATATTCTTTTGCAAAGGTTAGAGCAGGATTTTCGATTTCAAGATTTTGAACCTGCTCTCGAAGCTTTTGGATGTTCCCTTCCGATTTTGGAAGAACATTAAGGACGGGATTGCTCCCGTCCTCGATATAAAAACTGATTTTCATGTTATTTTGCTCCTAAAATTATAGCTCATTGAGATATGTTTGCTTTAAAGCCCCTAGAAGCCGATTTTAGGCGTTTTAGGGGCTTTATGGATTCTTCTTCGTGTACTGTTCAAAAAGTTGCTCTGTGAGCATCTGAGAGCGTCGCCAATTATTTCAGAGAATAATACCAAGCTTCAGATGCCAGCCAGTCTTCTTTGGCTACTTCATTTTGATTTACGGATTGAACCATCTCAGATAATGTATCGATATTCATCTCATGATTGTCGAGAACAATGATACATTCCGAGGTGCTCGATGGAAGTATAAAAAATCCATCCTCAATGTTATGTTCCTTTGCAAAACCCCTGAGGATATCATCACAAAGAATTGCTGATGCACCTTTGGTCTTCGATTTATTGGTGATGACAAAAAGTTGTTCATCAAAAGGAAACGGCATATCACAATCATCAGGCATTCCTGTCATCTGTTTGATTGTCTCGTAGAGTGATGTGATGACCACCTGCTCTTTGAGATTAGCAAGAGCACGTTCAAAGAGATGGTCTGATTCGATATCTACATTGGCAGATGCTAGAATCTGCGGTGTGAGCTTTATCGAGAAGGTGTTTTCATCATCGGTATGTGATACGATAGCAAGATATGCCTCAGCTCCATGAAATGCCTCTGGAATTGGCATCTTAATTAGTGGTTCATCACTTGCCTGCTGTAAAAGCGGATAGACATGGTCGCAGATATAATCCTTATTCAAGATATCAGATACATTGAAATTATCAAAGCATTTATGTTCTTCGTATGTATTCAGTATCGCATTAGCGATAGCATCTACAGAATCGAAGGTTTTTATATAATTTTCGACGTAGATATTCGGTGCTATGTTAGTGGCAGGTGATTTGATGGTGATTCCCTGAAGTTTCTGCTTGTTCTTGATGGTTTCATTGACGCTGATTTCAAGGTCAGGTCTTTTAGTTCTGAGTGCTGAAACGATAGATTCGATTGAAATAATGTTTTCCATGATTAAATTCTCCTTAGTATTCTCAGTCAAATGGTGTTTCAAGGTATGTGGCATCTACAAAGCCATCATCCTTTAGATGCTCAACATAATCTGTGTCTGCATCTTCATAGATAGAATCTTCTATAAGATTTTGAAGCTGTGAAATGACATATCGTGTTCCAAGCTGTGACTCAAATGCTTTCGTAGCGATTTCTTCTTTCAAAGAATTTGGAAGGTGAAATCTGATGTTAAATTCGTTTTGGAGTTTATGGATTGGACCTGATGATGTGTCATTCAGCATTTGAAGATAGGTGGAAGCAGTCAGATTATTGAGCGTTATGATTTTGTTGATTCTCCCACAAAATTCTTCTGTGAGACCATGTTCTCGGAGCGTGTCATAATCAAAAGGCTTTTCATAAGCGGATTCTTTTGTTTGGGATGCTCCAAAACCGATTGATGTTGATGCAGCTTTGGCTACGTCTTTTGCTGTGTTTGAGAACGCTCCTGTTAAAGCGAAAGAAAGTTTGCTTGTATCAAGCGTATAGCGGTTATTCTTACCACAAGATATTTCAAGCATTGTACCCTGTAGAATGCTCAATCCTTCGTTCATAGTTGTAGCGGCGATATTCTCTCCTGAACTAACTATGTGCGATGCAAGGCTCTTATCAATCTCGTCAAGAACTACAAGAGCATGTGTGTGCGGCTGGATTGGTGATAAGAGGTTTGACCATTTCTTATTGCCGACAATGCCTTCGGCTGTAAGACCACTAGCATCTATCACATAGCAAAGCCCTGGAAATAGTTTTGAAAGTTGTTCAAACATATAGGTCTTTCCTGATGCTGTGTGACCCGCATAAACGTATATACTTCTGTGATTGTGAAGTGTTAAGTACATCTGCATAGCAGCTTGCTTTGTCGCTTCTGTCTGACCTATCACGGAAGCATTGAGAGCCTCGTGGATTTCTCTGACTGACAGATGAGCGTATTGGTTCTTATCAGTAGAAAAAGATGAATAACGGGATTCGTACCACGGAATTTCAGGTGGTGGATGTGTAATAGACATATAGATATACCATTCCTTTCATTGTGATTCTTAGTTCTGAGATTCAAACCGCAGCCGTTAGGCTGTAATCTCACAGATGAAAGGTTTGAGTAAAAGTAAAGGGATGAGTGGCTCCACCAATCGAAAATCACAGAAAAAAGAGCGAGAACTACAAAATGTCACCAATTTTGGTGACAAAAAATATGTTTGGTGACAGCTTTGGTGACGACTTTTATAAGTAGAAACCCTGATTTTATAAGGTTTTTTAAGAAAAATATATGAATGTCACCAATGTCACCACAAAAAATAACTTTTTTATTTTTTCTGTGATTTTCATATATATAGATGGAGTTTTTAAAAAAATTGGTGACATTGGTGACAAGTGCATCAAAGCCTGTAAAATCAAGGGTTTGACGTATTCAATACAGCTAAAAATCGTGGTGACAATTTTTGTGACATTTGGTGACATCAGTTTTATCTCACTTCTTTTTCAGGTGTGATTTGCGATTAAAAATATATAGAAAAACCCTTATTTTATCAGTGTTTCAATTGATTTACTCTGTGATTTTTGATAAAATATTTATAGGAATTCAGGCTATATGACTCGTGTTTAGTTCATTAGTCTAGGAAGCGGTGATTAGTTCATCGCTTCTTTTTTTATCCCCCTTTTGGTGGGACACGAGAAGCACGTAGATAATTTTCTTATATTTTTGTGTTGTAAACAGTTAGATACTATGATAATATGTTAGAAGAAATTAAATATACTTTACGCTTTTATAACTGTGACGGTGGAAGGCATCGCAGACCCACCTTAAAAAATTCTGAGGATATGGGCAGTAGTTGGTTACTTACAACCACTACTGTTCATATCCTCTTTTTTTATTATCAAATTCAGAAAGGAAGGTCACTATGAATACAAAAAAAGACAAAAATGAACTCTCCAATCTAATGAGTTTAAAAAACCAAGTTAGAATCAGCGAAAAGATATTCTTAACAGTACCTGAAGCGAGTGCTTTGAGTGGTATAGCTTATAACCAGCTTTACACAATTATCAACAAGCCCGATTGTGATTTTGTGGTGAAGATGAAAGGTCAGAAAAAAAATTTTATTCACCGAGAAAAATTTGAGCGATATCTTGCTGATGTCTCCGAACTTTAGGAGGTGTATTAGATGTTAACTAAACTAGATGTTATATGTGCCGCAACAAATGAATTCCTATCAAATTACAAATTCACATCACTCGACAGTATCAAAGATGCTAGAAATAAATTACTTGGTATTACTAATCAAAAATATCAAGAGCGAAATATTAACGAATTCCCTACTGATAAAAAGAATTGGTGGAAATTGGAAGATAACATCACAGTATACCAAGTTGCACGCATTATAAATTTCGTTTTCAAAACACGGAAAATTCGTGTAAGTGAAGATACAGAATATGGTGTCATTTTTGGTATTTATATCAATGATGTTGTCATCAATATTTCAAATGGTAAATATGAAAAATATCGTGGTTTATATCGTACTGAAGATTTGATTGTAAATGAAATGATAGATTTTGTTGATGAAGGCATCACACCAAAAGACAAACGTATCGTTAAAGATTATCTGTTTGATATGTCTGGGGATGACATAGTCGGTGCTACCGATGACAAAGATTTGATTGCTGTTAATAACGGCATTTTTCATTACGACACAAAAGAACTTGAAGCTTTCACACCTGATTATGTATTCCTCACAAAATCATGCGTGAATTATAATCCTAACGCTGTAAGCCCCATAATCACAATGCCAAATGGTGAGGATTGGGAAGTGGAAACATGGATGTCTGATTTGAATGATGACCCTGCGATTGTAAATCTGTTTTGGGAAATTACATCAGCACTCCTTAGACCACATGTTAGATGGAATATGGGTGCATTTCTTATGAGTAGCACTGGTGCCAATGGCAAAGGAACTTTAGTTGAAATGTGGCGTTCTCTACTTGGTGACGAAGCACATTGTTCTATTGCTCTTACAGATTTTTCAGAACGGTTTGCATTGACTCAGCTGATAGGAAAATCTGCAATCATAACTGATGAAAACGATGTTGGAGGTTACTTGGATAAGGCTGCAAACTTGAAAGCTGTTATCACATCTGACATGGTCTACATAGACCGAAAAAATAAAGACCCAATAAAGTATAGACCTCATCTCTTTGTGGTTCAGTGTTTGAATGACTTGCCAAGAATAAAAGATAAATCTGATTCATTCTTCAGAAGACAGCTTTTCATTCCAATGACCAAATGCTTTACAGGTATAGAGATACCTGAAATAAAGAATGACTACCTGCATAGAGAGGAAGTTCTTGAGTATGTAATGAAGAAGGCTCTTGAGACTAATTTTTATAAGTTATCTGAACCTGAGTCCTGCAAAATCGCTCTTGAAGAATATAAAGAGTACAACGACCCTGTGAGACAATTTTGGAATGAGCTTCGTGATGAATTCAAGTGGGATTTGCTTCCATTCCCATTTTTATATGACTTGTTTACAGCATGGTTCAGAAAGAATAATCCATCAGGTACTGTCATTGGAAAATCAACATTCACTAATGATTTATTAGCAGTTATTAGAAATGATAGGAATTGGTTTTGTGAGGATAAAAGAAAGCAAATCAGAGTTTCGCAAAACAACATGAATGGTCCTGAACCCCTTATCGTTGAGTATGACCTAAAGGAGTGGATGAGTACAACTCATAAAGGCAGAAATAAGGACTTACTTGCTATACCTGTTTTAGCAGATAGATACAGAGGCATTTTAAGAATTGGCTCCACAGATGATTCAAATGAAGAATAAAAACTAACGCTCTGGCTCCCAAACGAGCCAGAGTATCAAATGAAAGGTAGGTACAAAATTATGTCAAAATCAAAAAAGACTTACACGGATTTGCAGCGTGATATCGCTAGACTTATTGAACAAGCTGATGCTTTAAAAGGTCAGAAGCTTGATATTATTACAAGTGCTTTTGAGAAAGAATTTAAGAAGAAAGCTTTTCAAGAAAAAGTAGTTTCTGCTGATGACGCTGTTCTCAAAAAAGCTGTAAAAGACATCGTTTCAAACTTTGATTCGATTCTTTCAAAAGCAAAAACAGAATTAGATGCAGAACCTCAGAAGTCTCAAAATGCTACAACACCTGTTGCTCCAACTTCGGCTCTGCAATAATTCAACCCTCGTGCTCTGCTAGTGTTTTTTGCAATTACCAAAACCGATCGGAATCTCCTTTTTGGAGATACATCGGTTTTCGGTTAAAAGGGGTTCTAGGGGAAAGCCCAAAGGGCTGTCCCCTAGCAGGTTGAGGGTTTGATATACGTTTTTCGTATACAAACCCATTACCTGCATTTTTTCTGCGGTTGAAATCGTGCTCTGCCCTCTTTTTACCAACCGCTCATATTTGGAAAGGAGTTTTTGAAATGGATAATAAAGAAAAAGAAACCAACACCCTCGTCCCTGTTAGCATTAGACTCTCCCCTGAGATTATGTCTGTGATAGATATAATAGTTGCCAATAACGGAAGAAGTAATTCTGAAATTTTAAGACTTTTAGTCGATAAAAGGCTTCTGTGGTATGTTCCCAAAATTCATTTTGTAGAACATGATGATGCTGAAAAATATCACAAAACACTATATGCCTTATATTCCGAAATGGAAGGAATTCGCAGTGAGTTGAAACGAATTGGTATCAATTATAACCAAGAATTGAAACTGAAACATATCGAAAAAAAATATGCAGGTTCAAGTAATTTTGATGACATAGCGATGAAAGCGGCTGAGGAAGAAGAAATCAAAAAAGACTGTCTTCCTGCGAAAGATTTAGACGCTATTATGAACCGATACGAAGAAGCTACAAAGAAGGTAGGTGAGCAATTATGCCGTATACTCGAATAACAGCAACTGCTTTTGGTAAAGCGGCTATTGACTATGCTTTAGGTGGTAAAGAAAGTAAAGGTCATAACAACAATGAGAAACGAAATTTGTTTGTAACTACTGTCGGAATGTTTCCAAATCAGCCGCCTTCTTATGCTGACCAAATGAACGAATATTGGTCTCGTGCTTCAAGCAGAAATAAGAATCAAGTTCGCCGTATTGTTCTCTCTTTTAGTGAGCAAGAATTAGACCCAAAAGACCCAAACTCTGCTCTTATTGCAGGTGAGATTTCTAGAGAATTTGCAGAAAAATATTACCCAAATAGACAGACTTTAATATGTGTTCAAAATGATGGTGAAGGTGGAAAACTTCACTGTCACATTATTGTGAACAACGTTTCAATGACAGATTTTAAAGGCTGTTCTGATGAGCAAACTAAATTTACGTATGTTGCAAAAGGTGCTGATGAAATTGCAAAAAAATACATCGATGTTGATATGGATTATAAGGATATTTTTGATAATAAAACGAGCCAAATAAAGTTATCAAAAGATAAGGTTTCTAGGCACGTTAGAAGGATGCGTCAGGAGAACCAAGAAGCAATCAAAAATGGAGAAGATGCTCCGCATTACATTTGGGAAGATGATTTGAAAAGTCGCATCAAACTTGCAATGAACGAAGCTACATCAAGGGATGATTTTTTTAGCAAATTAAATGACCGTGGAGTCACAATTGTAAGAAATGGAACGCTCAAAAGACATGGTGAATATTTCACTTATTCGATGCAAGATGCTAGCAAAATCAAATCGGAAGATGAGATTCCGAAAGGTAAAAGGAAAATCAGAAGTGATAAGCTTGGCGGAGATTATATGCCAAAAGCCCTTGATGAAAAGATTGCTGAGAAGCAGAATGATAATCAAGCTACTGCTTATTATGATGAGTCTGAGGTTATTTCTGATGCTCCTGTTATCTCTGAATCAGGGAAGAAAGAACTGGAAGAAAAAGCTAATAAATTCAATGATTGGGCTTACGAAAATGGATATGCTTATCTTTCAGATGATGGTGAATTTGATTTAGATGCATATGAACGTGCTCAAGAGGCTTACAAAGTCTTTTTGAGTCATCCTCAAGCAAATGTACCTGAGACACGTTCAGGGCTTCATACAGACGTTTTAGAGCCTGTGAAGGCACACCGCAAGGCTACAACTTCAAAAATGGCTGATAAGGCATCTGAGAGCACTTATCAAAAATCATATCAACAAAAATTGATTGATAAAATCAATCATGATGTTGAGCAGATGAATATGCCTCTTGACATACTTCCTGATGATGAGGAAGACTATGGAATTTAATATATAAATAATTGTATTTTAATAGGTATTTAATGGCAGTTAAATTGTCATTAAATACCTATTTTTTTACGTCATGGATAAAAACTGATATTTAATTGCTATTAAAATCCTGTTTTTATCTTATTTACGTGCATTTAATTGTAATTTAATGCCAGAGTGCCAATAAATAACTATTTTATTACTATTTAATTGTAATTATTTAGCTATTAAATGACATAAAAAAGCGTATAAAACATATCCTTTATTCTTGAATAGCATCAATAATTTTTATATAATTTTTATTGAAATATTATTTAGAAAATCATGTGCGAAAGGAGCACTATTATGGCTAAGAGTAAGGATGCTGTTGAAAGAACTGTCATGTCCGTTTCTTTGAGCGTTAATGATAAAGAAAAGCTCAAGGAATTGGCTATAAAACATGAAATGACTTCTTCCGCTCTTTTATCACAATGGATTAAAGAAAAATATGAAGAAGAAATGAAAGGTGGTGGCAAATAATGCCAAGACAGGATGTTCTTACAGCAGCAAAGAGCAATAAAAAAGATGAGTTCTATACTCTTTATGAAGATATTCAAAAAGAGTTGAACAATTATGAGAAACACTTTAAGGACAAAACTGTTCTTTGCAATTGTGATGACCCTTTTGAATCAAACTTTTGCAAGTTCTTTCTAAAGAACTTTAATTATCTAGGGTTGAAAAGACTTATCTGTACATCATATACTTCATCACCTATTGTGGGAACACAGATGACCATATTTGATTATCTTGATGAACCTGTAAAAAGAGGTCATGGCTATGTTATGGATATAACAGAAGTTCCAATGGCAAATGGTAGAGGTGTTTCTGATGACGATATTGAAAAATTGCTTAAGTCTCCAAAAAGAGGAGTAAAAAAACTCGAAGGAGATGGCGATTTCCGTTCTGACGAATGTCTCGAATATCTTAAGCAAGCAGATATCGTTGTTACTAATCCTCCATTTAGTTTATTCAGAGAATATGTTGCAACTCTTATTGAGTATGATAAGCAGTTCTTGATTATTGGAAATATTAATGCGATAACGTACAAAGAGATATTTCCGCTCATTAAAGACAATAAAGTTTGGCTTGGAACTGGAATGGGAAGATGGATTTCAGGATTCATAGTTCCTGATAGTTATGAATTATATGGCACTGAAGCTCGTATTAGCGAAAATGGTGAACGGATAGTTTCGACAAACAATTGTTTGTGGCTTACAAATCTTGACCACAATAAACGACATGAAGAACTTGATTTATATCGAAAATACTATGGTTCTGAGGAAGATTATCCAAATTATGACAATTACGAAGCTATCAATATAAATAAAACCACCGAAATACCTTGTGATTATAAAGGAGAAATGGGTGTTCCTATAACCTTCTTGAACAAATTTAATCCAAATCAATTTGAAATTGTAGGAATAAGCGGTGATTTAGCAAAACCGATTATGATTAACGGAAAGAAAAAGTCAGGAAGATTCTATATTCAAGGTAAAAGAATGTATGACCGTATTGTTATAAAAGCAAAAGGAGATGGAAATAATGGCTAAGAATTCTAGCTTGAATGCAGCAAAAGATGCAAAGAACGATGAATTTTATACTCGTTATGAAGATATTCAGGCTGAATTGAATCATTATGAAGAACACTTTAAAAATAAAACAGTTCTTTGTAATTGTGATGACCCTTTTGAATCTAATTTCTGCAAGTTCTTTCTAAAGAACTTTAATTATTTAGGATTGAAAAGACTTATATGTACATCATATACTTCTTCGCCTGTCGTCGGAACACAAATGACTATATTTGATTATCTTGATGAACCTGTAAAAAGAGGTCATGGCTATGTTATGGATATAACAGAAGTTCCAATGGCAAATGGTAGAGGTGTTTCCGATGATGATATTGAAAAACTCTTAACATCGAAAAAACGAGGAGTAAAAAAGCTAGAAGGCGAAGGCGATTTCCGTTCTGCAGAATGCGTGGAATATTTAAAGCAGGCTGATATTGTTGTTACAAACCCACCTTTTAGTCTGTTTAGAGATTATATCAACTCTCTGATGGAATATGATAAGAAATTTCTTATCATTGGAAATCAAAATGCATTGCATTATAAAGAGATATTTCCATTAATCCAAAACGATAAGTTTTGGATTGGATATAATCATGTTAAGGAATTTTTGAAGCCTGACGGTACAACACAGAAATTCGGAAATGTACTTTGGTATACCAATCTTGATATAACAAAAAGGCACGAAGAATTGATAATGTATCGCAAATATAATGAAGATGAATATATCAAGTATATAAATTATGATGCGATAGATGTTGGAAAGGTTGCTGAAATCCCAATGGACTATTATGGGAATATGGGCGTTCCTGATAGTTTCCTTGAAAAATATAATCCAGACCAATTTGAAATTATTGGTCTAGCAGAAAGTGAACTTGGAAAAAGTATCGGAATGAGTGCAAATCTATCCGATGATGAGAAGGATGCTCTTTTTAAAGAAAACAAATCTTTTAGAGCTGGAAATCCTATTTATAGGGACCAAAACGGAAAACTACATAAACCCTTCTCAAGGATAATTATTCGCAGAAAGGAATCAGATAATGAAGATTGAATTATATAACGTTAAAGTAAAAGATGTTTTCAATGGTTTTAAAGATGATGGCGAAGATGGTGTTTTTGCTTATGGAGGAAAACTCACTATAAGACCACCATATCAAAGAGAATTCGTATATGATTTAAAAAAACAAGAAAATGTTCTTCATACCATGATAAAAGGATTTCCTCTCAACACTATGTATTGGGTTCTAACTAAGGGAACTATCACTAAAGATGATGATAAAAAACTTGTTTTTTCTGATGATGTGGAATTTGAAGTTCTTGATGGTCAGCAAAGAACGCTATCTGCTATGTATTTTTTGAATCACAAATTACAAATCGCTTTAGATGGTAAATCTTATTATGAAGATTCACTACCTGATGATATGTATAATAAGCTTATGGACTATGAGTTCATGGTTTATATCTGTGAAGGTACTGAATCTGAAAAACTTGAATGGTTTGAAGTTGTAAATATCGGTGGTGAAAAACTTACTGACCAAGAGCTTAGAAACTCTGTTTATACAGGTTCGTGGCTCTCTGATGCCAAGCGTCATTTTTCAAAAAGAAATTGTGCGGCAAAAGGATTGAGTGATAAATATATTAAAGCTGACCCTATCAGACAAGAATTGCTTGAAAAAGCATTGAAGGGTATCTGTGAGTATCAAGGTCTTAAAGATATCACAGATTATATGGCTGCTCACAAATCAGATGCTGATTCAGATGAACTATGGCAGTATTTCCAAGATGTTATCAATTGGGTACAAAAGATATTCCCTAAATACTATGCTGATATGAAGGGTCTTGATTGGTGTCATCTATATAACAAGTATAATGGCAAAACATATAATTCCACTACTATGAGCGATGAAGTCAAGAAGCTTCATGAGGATAAAGAAGTTCAAAAGAAAACAGGCATTTATGAATACTTGCTCAGTAAAGATGATGACCCTTTTGCAGCTAAGTTATTAAGCCTTAGAACTTTTGATGATGATGATAAGATGGTTATCTTTGAAAAACAAAATCATAAATGTGCTATGTGCAAACGTATTTTTACTTATGCCGAAATGGCAGGCGACCATATTAAACCTTGGAGTAAAGGCGGTAAAACAGTAATAGAGAATCTGCAATTACTTTGCAAAGACTGTAATAGCAAGAAGTCAGATATGTATTAAAAAATTAGGGAACCCGTTATGGGTTCCCATTTTTTTATTATTCAATCATGTTGAAGTGCCTTAAAGCATCTATTATTGCAGCACGCTTTTCAGGTGTCACCTCTCTAGGCTCATAATCGTCCGATTTAGACAGATTATAGTTCTCTCCCATCTCTATTCCCATTTCTCGTTTAACTTGTGCTATAAAGGCAGAATGAAGCTTAAAACCATACTTATTTTCAACGTATTCGTTGATTTCTTTGTATGTGGCATGTCTATTGACATTTTTCATATAGCTTCCATCAGGCGTATAATCAATGGTTACAGACTTTTTGACCTGTTGGTGGGACAAGAGGACGCACGTCTCCACGTGCATACTATGAGAAAACTGGTCAAACGCCACCGCCTTCTTTAATTCATAACCATGCTCACTAAGGAATTTTACATCCCTTGCGAGAGTTGCTGGATCACATGATACATAAACCACTCTCTTAGGAGCCATCGAAATTATGGTATTAAGCAGTTTCTCATCACACCCTTTTCTTGGAGGATCAACACAAACCACGTCTGCTGTAGATCCTTCAACCTTCTTTTCATATATTTCGGTTACAACATCTTCTGCCTTACCGGTATAAAATTCTATATTATCTCTATTATTTAACTTTGCATTTTTCTTTGCATCAATAATAGCCTGAGGAACAATCTCAACCCCATAAACCTTCTTTGCCTTATCAGATAGAAACAATGAGATTGTACCTATACCGCAATACATATCCCAGACAGTTTCATTTCCAGTAAGGGCCGCATATTCCAAAGCTTTACTGTATAATTTAACAGTCTGCACCGGATTAACCTGGAAAAATGATTCCGGAGATATCATAAATTTAACATCCCCGATATAATCTGTGATAAAACCGTCACCATAAATAGTTTTTGAATTAAAGCCCAGGATCCTGTTGGTCTTTTCCTTATTGATATTGATGACTATCGATTTAAGTATTATCTCTTTAAAATTATCATCTTTTTTGTCAGCCGCTATATTATACTCAGCCACTGCATCATTTATCATTTCTGTAAAGACTTCCTTATGTGGCAGACTTTCACCATTAACAATAAGACATACCATAAGTTCATTTGTGGTAAATCCAACTCTGGTTAAAATGTGTCTAAGAAATCCTTTTCCTGTTAATTCGTCATAGCAGGAAATATTAAACTTATCTACAAAAGCCTTAACTGCCTTAATGATATTGTCATTTACACTGTGTCCTATAACACAAGAATCCACAGGAATAATACTATGGGTTCTTCCCGCATAAAAGCCAACAACACACTTACCTTCCTTGTTACGTCTTACAGGGAACTGCATCTTGTTCCTGTAATGATATGGATCCTCCATTCCCACCGGTGGCTCCATGTAAGAATCTATATCTTTAATGCCACCAATCCTGCTAAGACAATCTCTTACTTTTTTATCTTTTCTTCTTAACTGCTCCTCGTATGAAAGATGCTGTAGAACACAACCACCGCACTGTCTTGCCACAGGACATTTTGCTTCAACCCTTTGTTTCGAAGGCTTGATTATCTCCATAGCACGGCCATAACAATAATTCTTCTTTGCCTTTATTATTTTTACTTTGGCTACATCACCCGGACATAGATCTTTTACAAATATAGTCATTCCATCAACGTGACCTATGCCTTCTCCGTCATTTCCTAAATCTTCAATTTCTATTTCGAAAATATCATCTTTATTCATATTAATTCCTGCTTCTTATTATTTTTTAAAAAAGTCCGGCTCTCGCCGGACTTTTCTACGTCACAGATTAACTTAGTTTTACTTATGCTCCAAGTTTTTCCTCAAGTCTTGACTTAATATAATCTCCAACATTATCTCGCTCCATTCCAAGAGCGATCGCAAGTTCGCCATACAGGCTATCCTCTGCAATGTGGATATACTTTGAGTCAGAACTTGTAATCTTTTTGCCCTCATCGGTCCTTTTCTTAATTCGTTCAGAGATAGTCTTGATGAGTCCAACAATTTCTTCAGGGTCACACGAAAGAAGAATACTCTTATATTCTATCTCTCTCTTTTTTTCCTCACGGACTTCTAACTCATCAATTTCATCCATTCTGTCGATTAGATTTTCAGCCTCAGCCCTTGTCATGACTTTTCTCATAACAACCCTGGTATTATCAACAGGTGTGGATACAGAACTGTCTCTGATGTAACATGGCGTCATGGTATAGTATAATCTTTCCCTTGAAACGCCAGGGCAATCGATTGGTCCAATGCTTGTAACTTTGCAAACTCCGTTAGTTCCATACACAACGTAATCGCCTACATTGAACATCTGAACACTCCTTTTTGTTCATCCAAAAACAAATATTAACACTGCAATATTCATTTTAACACTAAAGAAGCATCTTTCGTAAGGCGGAATATTAGCCAAAGATTTCAACCTTTCTATTGACTTTTTTCACAACCATTTCGACAAAGACTGTAAGACAGATTGTTATCAACATGTCAGGCAGAGTATTCCCCACAGGAATATCCATTTTCATCAAAAATCTATAGATTACAAAGCCTACAAACCATACAAAAAGGCTGACAAAATCAAATTTTTTATCAGAAGAATCCTTACGGATGATAAAATAATCCGCAATAAGAACAGCGATCATAGGTGCAAATACAGAGCCTATAAGATATAAAAATCCTGTAATATCATCCATATTGAAAATGGCGGCTCCCACAGTACCTAAAACTCCCGCTACAACTCCAGCCCATTTAGGGCTGATCTTTTTATGAATCGTAACAGCTGAGATTCCTGCTGAAAATGCATCAAGAAAGGTTGTTGTTACTGTTGAAGTTACTATTATGATAAGGCCTACTACTCCAAGCCCTGATTTAAGCATAATCTGAGAAATATCGCCTGTTCCGGCAAAAATAGATGCTCCCATTCCAATCACAAACATCCACATACTCACCATTCCATAAACAACAGAACTTGTAAGTGTTGCCGCAAATGGATTCTTTGCATCCTTTGTATAATCACTTATAACAGGGAACCAGGAAAGCGGCATAGCAACTGATAATTCAACAGCTGCTCCAAAAGTTATCTTATCAGAAATTGAATGTGCTCCATCAGGATTTCTAAATATTACAACTGAAAGAACAATAGTAAGGATAAATAATGCAGCCATTACTATCACACTTATCTTACCAAGGTCTTTAAGTCCTGCTATTATCCAGATAACTATAAGCCCACCAATGATGATCGCCCAGATAAAAATTGGAAGATCAAGGATTCCTTTGGCAGATACCGCACCATCATAGATCATAATTCCTGTCCAGCCCACAAGCTGAAGTACATTTAACAGCGCAAAAAGAATAATACCTTTGTTTCCAAATGCTATTCCTGCAGATTCCATGGAACTTTTCTTTTCTCTGCCACCAATAAGCCCTGCTAAGAACAGCAGGATACATCCTATAACATGTCCGAAAACAATGGAAATTAATCCATTTTTCATTCCCAGAGGTGCAACAAAAGTTCCTGTTACTATTTCAGCAAGAGAAACTCCGGCTCCAAACCAGATAAGGCCATTAGAAAAAGTGCTGGTTTTCTTATTCTCCATAGTATTTAATCTCCTATATTTAATTGATCTTCAAGTTAATTTTCCGGGATAAAAAATCCGTGATCCATAGGTCCGCTGCCTTTGCCCAGATCAAGTCCTGCAGCAAGAGCTCCTGAAATGTAATCCTTTGCTCTCTTTACCGCTTCAACCATATCAAATCCCTTTGCAAGATTTGAAGCTATAGCTGATGATAATGTACAGCCTGTGCCGTGTGTATTAGGATTATCTATCCTATTTCCTTTGAACCACTCTTTTTTATCTTTTGTATATAGGAAATCATTTGCATCATTTAAGTTATGTCCTCCCTTAATGAGAACACTTACATTTCCATATTTTTCACTGATTGATTCTGCCGCCTTTTCCATATCTGTTTCAGACTTTATACTGAAACCGGCTAATTCCTCAGCTTCTGGAATATTTGGTGTGATAACATCTGCCAGTGGTATAAGCTTATTTTTTAACGCATCCATTGCATCATTTTCTATAAGCCGAGCTCCACTAGTAGCCACCATAACTGGATCCAAAACAATATTTTTTGCTTTATACTGCTTTAATTTTTTTTCAATGACTCCGATAAGTTCCTTATCAGATACCATTCCGATCTTTACGGCATCAGGATAAATATCAGTAAATACCGCATCAATCTCTTTCTCCAGGAAATCTGGAGTTACATTCATTATCCCTGTTACGCCGGTAGTATTTTGCGCAGTTAGAGCTGTGATTGCGCTCATTCCATAGACCTTGTTGCTTATCATGGTCTTAAGATCTGCCTGAATTCCGGCGCCTCCACTGGAATCACTTCCAGCGATAGTAAGTGCTGTGTACATAGTATAAGTCCTCCTAACTTGATTTGCACTTTTCTTAGCTTATATGCTAAACGACTTTAAAGTGGTGCCCCCGATAAAGCCGTGTATTAACTATTTATCTACTTAAGATTCTACGATTTTCTTAGTTTTTTTCTTAAGTTCTTTAGTCGCTTCTTCTATATCTTCCTGTCCAAAAATGGCACTGATAACTGAAATTCCATCCAACCCGCAGCCTGACAGTTCAGTAACATTTTCTTTACTGATTCCACCTATAGCTACCACAGGAATTGATACTGCCTTAGTTATTGCTTTAAGAGTATCTTTACTTACCATTATCGCATCATCCTTTGAACCTGTCGGGAATACTGCTCCAACGCCAAGATACGTTGCTCCATTTTTTTCAGCAATGATTGCTTCCTCTACAGTCTGGGCAGAAACTCCAATAATCTTTCCTTCTCCCAGGATTTCTCTTGCCTTTATAGCTTCCATATCTTCCTGTCCAACATGAACGCCGTCTGCATCTATTTCTTTTGCGAGCAGCACATCATCATTAACCACAAACGGCACATTAAACTCTCTGCATAAGTCTCTTATTTCAATGGCTTCCTGCTTCATTTCCTCTCTATCCATGTTTTTTTCCCTTAACTGGATAAATGTTGCCCCGCCCAAAAGAGCAAGTCTCACTTTACAAAAAAGTTTTTCTTCCTCTTTTAACCAATGGCGATCTGTTACTCCATAAAGAAGCATTGATTTTTTTATATCTTCTTTTGAAAATTTCTTATTAACTAACATTTTTTCCTCTTCAAAATCATCTGATATCTTGCTACGCATCCATCTAAAACTCCTATCACGTAACTGCATAATTATTTTATTTCATACTTTGCGTACTTCTCTAACATATCTCCATCCATATTAAATATTGCATCAATGATTCGATTTCTGTATGTAGAATTTCCTTCCTGCTCTTTCATATATGACCAGCCGATCTCTCCTGCTACTCCCATGGCACAAACAGCCGCTGCAGCAGCTTCAAGCTTTGCATTTGGGTTTGCAATGAGAAATGCTGTCATAAGTCCCGAAAGCTGGCAACCTGTACCTGTGATTGAACTCATTTCACTTCTTCCATTTCTAATAACATAGCATTTATCTTTATCTGCCACCAGATCGATAGCTCCGGTAATAGCTATGATACATCCCATTCTATCAGCCAGATTCTTTACAAATGATACAGCCTCATCTAAATTCTCATCAGTCACTTTATCATTTACATCTGCATCAACGCCATGAGTTGTACCGATTCCATTTGCTATAGTCTTAATCTCTGAAATATTTCCTCTTATAACATCAAGCCTTATCTCATTTACAATTTTTTCAGCAATCTCTGTTCGAAGCTTTGATGCGCCTGCCCCAACAGGATCAAGAAGAACTACATGTCCTAATTCATTTGATTTTTTACCAGCTCTAAGCATTCCTTCAATAGAGCTTTTATGCAGGGTTCCTATATTAATATTAAGTCCTCCGCAGATAGATGTGATATCTTCCACATCCTCCGGCTCATCAGACATTATAGGACTCGCTCCTGCGGCAAGGATTATATTTGCCACATCAGTTACTGTCACATAATTAGTGATATTGTGAACCAGCGGTTTTCTTTCTCTAACATTATCAAAACATTCTTTAAACATTGTTCTTCTCCTCTATAAAAAAAAGCGCATCCCCATAGGGAATGCGCGAAAAATCAACCTAGTTATAGCATACAAACTAAATCTTCCCTACGTTGGCATTACCCAAATCAGGTTACAGGTCAAAGCTTACTGGACGCCAAAATATAAAAGACACTCAAGTAATTCCTCCAGCGGTAAAATAAGCCCTTTGGCGTGGTTAATTCACGTCTTTAATTTGTCTGGTTATGGCTTGAAGGATTGAATTCTTTAAACGAACCTCTAAATAAGCAAAGTGAAGCAGTTTGGTTTCAAACATCTATTGCAGATGCTTACTTCATGCTTGGAGAATATGAGAAAGCATATCCATATTTGTGGGATGCAAAATCAAATATAACGGGAGAAGGATACACAAATCCGTTCGTAATGCTTCGTCTGGGCCAGTGTTCATTTGAATTAGGAAAAGATGATGCAGCGGAATACCTTATACGTGCATATATGCTTGCAGGAGATGATCTCTTTGAAAGTGAAGATGAAAAATACTTTGACCAGATAAAAAATCTAGTATAACGTTCGCAAAATAACTGGACTAATGCGCTGAATGCTTGCTCGAGAGTGCGTCTCAAAAAACGTAGGCGTAGCGGGCTACGCTGAGGA